>CAZSNL010000023.1:0-34814 GCA_964608275.1 uncultured Hyphomicrobiales bacterium
GCTGGCCGAACTGCTTGCGCTCGTGCACGTAGGGCACCACCACGTCCATGCAGGCCTGCATGATGCCGAGCGGCCCGGCGGCGAGGACCGCGCGCTCGTAGTCCAGGCCGGACATCAGCACGTTCACCCCGCGGCCAACCTCGCCCAGAACGTTCTCCTCCGGAACGTCGCAATCCTCGAACACGAGCTCTCCGGTATCGGACCCCCGCATGCCGAGCTTGTCGAGCTTCTGGGCGGTGGAGAAGCCTTTCATTCCCTTCTCGACGATGAATGCCGTGATGCCGCGGGCGCCCGCTTCCGGGTCGGTCTTCGCATAGACCACGAGCACATCGGCACAGGGGCCGTTGGTGATCCAGAACTTGTTGCCATTGAGGACGTAGCGGTCACAGCGCTTTTCGGCCCTGCAGGTCATGCCCACCACATCCGATCCGGCGCCGGCCTCCGACATGGCGAGGGCACCCAGATGCTCGCCCGAGCAAAGCTTCGGCAGGTAGCGCCGCTTCTGCTCTTCGTTTCCGTTGCGGCGAATCTGGTTGACGCAGAGATTGGAATGCGCGCCGTATGACAGACCCACGGAGGCGGACCCGCGGCTGATTTCCTCCATCGCGACGACATGCTCAAGGTATCCCATCCCCGAGCCGCCATACTCTTCCTCGACGGTGATCCCCAGCAGGCCGAGTTCCCCCAGCTTCGGCCACAGGTGGCGGGGAAACTCGCTGTTGCGGTCGATGGCATCAGCCAACGGAGCGACCTGGTCGGCCGTGAACGAGCGGGCGGTTTCACGCACCATGTCGGCGGTCACGCCAAGATCGAAATCGAGGCTCGGGTATCGGTTCGCAATCATGTCACTGTCCTGAAAGCCGCTCGGCCGCCTCGCGGACCGCGGCGGGAAACGCCATCGCCTTGCGCCGGACCGTGTCGAGGTGAACGGTTGTCATGTCGGCGGTCGCCGCCAGGGTGCCGGTGCCTGCCAGCGTCATTTCGTGCCGAAACCGCACCACCCGCTCCCGCAATTCCAGCATCCTGGTGCGAATCTCCACCACGTCTCCGGCATACAGTTCCCTGAGGTACTTCAGGTTCTGTTCGACCGCCGCCATTCCGCACCGGTTCTCCTGCATGTAGCTTCGGGTCAGTCCCAGCCGGGCAAAGAAGCTCCACGTCGCCTCGTCGAACTTCGCCACGTACCAGGTCACGTTCATGTGACCCATATGATCGCAATGCCACGACTGCACGACGCCGGAGTAGGTGAGCCGATCGGCTGCCAAAGCGTTCTGGTCCATTCGCGCCTCCCGCCGTCTTGTCGGTGCCGGGGATGCCGATGAGGCTGCAGTTCTACCGCAACGGAGGGAAATTGTCGCTCATGACCGCGGGGATCAGGACGATCCCGCAAACCCGGCTAGTCTTCAGCGGATGGATTCCATCGGCTGGAACGGCTGGCTGCCTTCCGTGTCGAAGCTGCTAACGGGACCGCCAAACTCGAACAGCCGCCGCAGGAAGCCCGGCGCCAGCGCCGAGACCGGGTTGATGACGATGCGCGGCTCCTCGATGGTTCCGGACATTCCGAAAGTGACACCGAACAGGCCCTGGCCCTCGCCACCCATCAGGACTTCTCCAAGCAGCGGCACGTTGCTGAACGCCGAGTTGAGACCGTAGACGGGAATGAACGTGCCGGCGAGGTCGAGACCGCCATCGACCTTCCGTATGGCGCCACGGGCGGACGCCCCGACATTGGCGCCGCGCAGCAGTGTCTCGCCGATCTCGATCCGCTCCGCGCCGACGCGGAACGGCAGTTTCAGCTCGTCGAACCGGGAAATCTCGACCTGCCGCGTTTCCCGCACGGCGGCCCGGCTCGCCTCGTTCAGAGCCGGTTCGTTCTCGACGCCGAAATCGACGATCCGGAGCACGCCGTCCATGTGTACCGGCGAACCGGGCTTGCCGAGTATCGCCTGGAGCTTCAGACGGCCGCCGCGAATGCGGGAATAGAGATTGGCGGCGCGCAGGACCGCCCCGGCATTGGTGCTGGTCAGCATCAGTGAACGGCTGCCGTCATTGCGCGGCTCGAGACCGAGGTCGAGCCCCTTGCCGTCGAAGAACGTCCCGGCGAGCCTGAGGTGGGCGAGCCTCGAACCATTCATGCGCAGGCTCGCCGCGGCATCCAACAGATGCTCCTGCCCATGGGCGAACAAGGTATCGAAACGTCCCTGTACCTCGATCGTGCGCATGCCGACCTGGTCGAACCTCGCCACGTCGTCGGCGTCGGAGCCGCGGAATATCGCACCGACCATGGGGCGGGCATCGAACGATTTGCCCTGGACCGTAATGGCGAGGTTGCGCTGGTCGACCCGCTTCCCGGAAACGGAGAATTCGTTGGCGGTGCCGAGCACGACGATCGGCAACTCGACCATTTCCGTCTCGTGGTTGTGATCGAGTGCCAGTGTTCCCTCGATTGCGAGGTCGGCGCCGGAAAGCACAATGTGGTCGAGCTTCAACCCGCCATCAGGGTACGTCGTCAGATCGAACGATATGGCGGTCTTCGCCTGCGGTCCGTAGCGCCATCCGATCGGCTCGAATCTCAACTCCGCTTCGGACAGGTCCGCCCTGACGTGAAGGTTTGATATGTCGCCGGCGATATCGGTGGCCGACACCTCGGCGTCGACGGGGCCGCGAAGGATGTTCGCAAGGTCGATGCCGAGCCGCGTGCGCGCCGCCTCGTCCAGGCGGCCGGAAAGCAGGAGACGGTCGCCATCGGAGGACGCGGAATCGAACGATTGTATCTTCAGCAGGTCGACCGGAACGCCGTTGAACGTGACCTTGCCCCTGGCCTCCAGTCCATCCTCGGTCACGTCGATCGTGACGTTCCCGCCGTCAATGGCGATGCCGTCGAAGGGGGTGCGGAACGTTACCCCCTCGATGCTCGCCTTGGCGGCAATGTCGATCTCGTCCCATGTGACGTCGCGATGGAGCGGAAGGCGAAGCGAGATGCCGGTCGTTGCGTCGCCGCCGAGGCTATCCGGTTCGATATCGGCCCGGGCGGCGTAGCGGAGCGGTTCCTCGTCGATCAGCGCGAGCATTGCCCCGGCGGGGCCGTCGACGGTGACCTCGATCTCGCCGGGCGTGGGCTCGCGCATCAGGTCGGGGACGAAGAAGCGGCCGGAAGTCAGGGTCAGCGTATCGCCCGAGGGCAGGGTCACCTGTCCCGCATCCAGCCACAGTTCGAACTCGTTGCCGGAGATCACGCCGCGCCCCGAAGCGGAATGGATCGGCGGAAGATCGTAGAAGTAGCGGGTCTTCACGTCGGCGACGGCGAACGACACCTTGATCATCTCGTTGGGGATCGGGTTTGACCGAAGAGCCGCTGCCAGCACGCCAGCCGGCAGGTTTATCTCCACCGTCCCGTCGACGACGCGGCCTTCGATGGTGTGCTTCTCGATCCAGTCACGCGCCCCGGGGGCGGCTGCAGGCGGCCAGATCTTCTTGAGCACAGCCAGCGGGATCTCCTTCAGTTCGCCGTTCAGCCGGATCGAGGGCAGATCCTGCTCCTGAACGAACTCACCCTTGACCGATACGACCGACGTGCCGGCGGATATCAGGAGTTGTTCGACCAGCAGCCGGCGTTCGGCGAAGGAGACGAAACCGCCGAGGTCGACCCGGTCGACTGCGAGTGGGTCGGTCACGGTGCCCTGGGTATCTATGCTGACGTTGCGGGCGAACAGATCGAGCCGCATGTAGTCGGTAGCGGCATCGCTGTGCACCCGTTGCAGACGGCCGGTAAGCGACGCTTCGGAGCCGCCGATATGGATCGAGGAATCCTCGATCACGAATGCCCCGGCAGCAGCATCGTAGGCGACCTTGAGAACGCCTTCGTCGACGAGCAGCGGATCGGAGATGACCTGCGGGAACCCGACATAGCCGGCGTCGATGTTGAAATGGGCCCGGGCGTTGAGAATCGTGCCGGTGCCGTCCAGCTCGAACTCGGCATTGCCGCTGATCGGCACCCGAACCTCGGCCAGTTCGCTGAGCAGGAACACCTCGTCGGAGATTTCGGCGGGTATGAGATCGCTGACCTGGGTGCGGACATCGAAGCGATCCGCGTCCCGGCGGTAGTCCGCCGATATCTCCACGTGCCAGGAGTTCTCGCCGCTGTCGATCTGCGCATCGGCGATCACCGAAAGGCCATAGGGCATCCGGCGCACGATCAGATTGGCGTCCGGCGCATACCAGAACGCGGAGTTGGCCTCGTCGAACATCGAGACGGAGGCTGAACTGATGAGGAGGGCGTCGAGTGCGCCCCGTCCGCCTGCGTCTTCGTCGATTGCGGAAAACCTGGACAGCACATAATCCACGAACGACGACTGTGCCCCGGCCGGGGCTTCCGTCATCCGCGGGGCGCCGGCCACCTCATCGGAAGACACCTCATCTGGCTCGCTGCCGGGGGTAGTGACCGAGCCAAACCCGAGCTGTACTCCGCCATCGGCGGTGCGCTTGAGAAGAATGCGCGCTCCGATCAACTCGAGCCGCCGGGGCGCGATGGTGCCTGACCACAGCGCCGCCGCGTCGACGCCGATCCGAGCCCGCGGTGCGCGGGCGATCATCTGGCCGTCCCGGTCGCTCAGATCGAGATCGCGCATCCTGACATGGATGGAGCCGCGGGCAGGGTCGCGTTCCACCACCACGTCCTTGACGCTCACCCTCACGTCATCGAGCGAGGCGTTGATCCAT
Source organism: uncultured Hyphomicrobiales bacterium (assembly GCA_964608275.1). Taxonomy (GTDB): domain Bacteria; phylum Pseudomonadota; class Alphaproteobacteria; order Rhizobiales; family CAZSNL01; genus CAZSNL01. The sequence continues at coordinate 4,720 of CAZSNL010000023.1, forward strand.
GCCTCGAGGGGCGCGCTCAGCAGGCCGAGCGAAACCGGGCCTTGCGTGAGCCTCCAGTAGAATGCCCCGCAAAACAGAGCCGTGCCGAGAACGACGATGGCGAGACCGACCAGCGCTACATGCTTCGCTCGCCTATACACGCCACTGTCCTCGCAAGGCCGACCACACCGCTAATACGGGCAAGACAGGAGGTCCCGACCGGGGCTCGGCCCGCTCGCACGAATGCCTCGCGGCTGGTGTACGACGGGCCTCTGCGTGGTCAGGAGTCACCGAATTTCGCATCCACTGGCAGCAAGCTTGCAGCCGAACCGTAAACCAAATACTGCAGTGCCGCGATTCCAACGATTATCACAGAGCAAAATAGACGAAAGGATGGCGCCATGACGAGACTTCCGGCAGAGGGCGAGCCGGCTCCGGACTTCACTCTCGACACGGACGAGGGGACCATCACGCTGTCGGCACTTCGGGGCAGGAAGGCCGTCGTCTATTTCTATCCGAAGGACGATACGTCGGGGTGCACGCGAGAGGCGATCGACTTCACCACCCTGGCGGAGGCGTTCCGTTCGGCGGATACCGAGGTCATCGGGATTTCGGCTGACAGCGTTGACAGTCACGGGCGGTTCAGAGCCAAGCATGGCCTTGCGGTGACGCTGGCATCCGACACGGAGCACGACGCGATCTCCAAGTATGGCGTATGGGTGGAGAAGAGCATGTACGGGCGCAAGTACATGGGAATCGAACGCGCCACCTTTCTGATCGACCGAGAAGGGCGGATTGCCCGCATCTGGCGCAACGTCAAGGTCCCGGGACACGCACAGGAGGTTCTCGCGGCCGCCGAGCAACTGGCATAGGCTGCCAATCGCCTTCGTCCGCGCCCCGTCGCGCGCAGCGTCCACGGATGCGGGGGATATCACCCCCAACCGCAATGACAAGCCGCCCCCGCAGGGGTATGCTGACCGTGCACCTTCAAGATTCGGCCGCGGTCGCGGACTTGACCGCACCATCGGGGCCGGAATCGACGAACGGCGGGCGATGCGAATCTCGGGAGTGCCACACCCGTCGACGGGACCGGGACGTTCGATTCGCTTGGGCGGCGGCAAGAGATGTTCTCGAGAAGAAGGGCGGAGAAGAGCGCACGGGCCGGAAACGGCGGAAGCAGTGGTGCGCGTGCAGGGCTCTCCATCATCGGAACGGACGTCGTCATCGAAGGACACCTGCTGACCAGCGGCGATATCCAGATCGAGGGCAGCGTCCACGGCGACATCCGTGCAGCGGGTGTGCTGATCGGCCAGAACGGGGCGGTGCATGGAGGGGTGCTTGCCGAGGAGGTGGTCGTGCGCGGCCGCGTCATCGGTCCTATCCGGGGACTCAAGGTCCACATTGCCGGCACGGCCCACGTGGAAGGTGATGTCCTGCATGGCTCGCTCGGGGTCGAGACCGGGGCGTTCGTACAGGGCACCATCCGGCAGTCGGACGATCCCCTGAGCAGCGTTCAACTCATCGAGACAGCACCGTCGACCGATTCCGAACGGTATGACCTGGCGCTGCCGGAGGAGGTCGACGACGACGTCGCCGAGGCGCGCTATGTCGGCCACAGACAGATCCGGCGCCGACCGCTGTTGTTGCGGCGGCGCGCGGCGGAATAGCGATTACCGCCGTACGCCCATCCATCTCGCAATCCCACACAGGCCGACTTGCCGCTGCCACAGCGAGTGCGGAACCCGATCCGAAGCGGTTCACTCACGAGAGCGGGTCATCTGGATTGCGTCGTCGGTGTGGGCCGCCTTGCGATGACGGTCGAGGTGGTCGGGCAGACGAGGCTTCCGCTCAGGAGGCCACTTCCGCGGGCTGTTCCTCGCCATGCACGCGCTGCGCCAGGGCCGCCTCCAGGAAGCGGTCGAGATCGCCATCGAGAACGGCATCGGGATTGCCGACCTCCACGCCGGTGCGCAGGTCCTTGACCATCTGGTACGGCTGCAGGACGTAGGACCGGATCTGGTGTCCCCAGCCGATGTCGGTCTTCTGCGCGGCTTCCTCGCGCGCCTTTTCTTCGCGCTTCTGCAATTCCGCCTCGTAGAGCCTTGCGCGAAGCATCGCCCAGGCGGTGGCCCTGTTCTTGTGCTGGGAGCGTTCGTTCTGGCATTGCACCACGATTCCGGTCGGGATGTGGGTGATCCTCACCGCACTGTCGGTGGTGTTCACATGCTGGCCACCCGCCCCGGACGAACGATAGGTATCGATCCTGACGTCGTTCTCGTTGATCTCGACCTCGATTGTGTCATCCACCACCGGGTAGACCCAGACCGAAGCAAAGGACGTATGGCGCCGCGCGTTCGAATCGAAGGGCGAGATCCGTACCAGACGGTGGACCCCTGACTCCGTCTTCAGCCAGCCGTAGGCGTTGGTACCCTCGATGCGCAGCACGGCCGACTTGTAGCCCGCCTCTTCACCCGGGGTGATGCCGATGACCTCGACCTTGTAGCCCTTGTCTTCCGCCCATCGAATGTACATGCGCGTCAGCATCTGGGCCCAATCCTGGCTTTCGGTGCCGCCGGCGCCGGCGTGAACCTCGAGATAGGCGTCGTTGGCGTCGGCTTCTCCCGCAAGCAATGTCTCGAGCTCGCGCCTTGCCACCTGTGACTTGAGGTCCGAAAGGGCTTCGACGGCCTCCCGGATGGCATCCTCGTCGCCTTCCTCCTCACCGAGTTCGGCAAGAGCGATACCGTCTTCGAGAGCCTGTTCGAACCGGTCGTAATCGGAAATGCGCCGATCCAGATCCTGACGCTCCCGCATCAGCTTCTGTGCCCGCTCCGGCTGATCCCAGAGCGTCGGATCCTGCGCGATCGCGTTCAGTTCATCCAGACGTCGGCGTGCGGCAGCGGGGTCAAAGATGCCTCCTCAGCAGTCCCAGGGACCGCTTGATGTCTTCGCTGAGCTTTTCGATATCGGCACGCATTGTCTCTACGTCTCTACTCCTCGCCCGCAGAAATCTGCGGCAAAGGCTAGATAATGGTCGTCAAGCCGACTGTAAACACCGGTCGCGGCGCGGGCTGGAGGGGTTGCACCCCCCGGTCCGGCTGTTAGAAACGCCCGGAGTGTTTCCATTGCCGGTTCTCATGCGTCACGTCCTTCTTGTCCTGGCACTGCTGCTTCCGACACCTGTCCTGTCGGTAGCAGCCCAGCCCGTTGCTGCCACTCCACCGCCTTCGGAAGCGGAAACGGTGACGACGGCGGAGCTGGAGCAGCTGATCCGAGTGCTCGAGGACGAGGCAGCGCGCAACCGCCTGATAGAGCAGTTGCGGGGCGCTCTGGCGGACGGTGCGGGCGACGCAACGGCTGCACCGCCACCGACACTCGCCCGCCACCTCGCGGAATACAGCCGCGAGGCCGCCGACAGCGTGCTCGACCTGATGAACGGCGCGATGACACTCGCGGCCGCGATCGGTCGCCTGTTTACCACAGACGTCACGCGTATCGGGACGGTGGCGATCAATGTCATCATCGTAGCGGCAGTGACCTTCGCGGCATTCGTGGTGGCGCGGTTTGCCGGTGGCTTCGTGGTCGCATCCCTGGCGCGGGGCGCCGAGCACGCGCGCCTCCTCCGCCGGGTGGGCCTGGCCGCAGCGTATCTCGCCGTCGAGGCGGCGGTCGTGCTTGCCGCCTGGGCCGTGGGCTGGATCACCGCCGTGCAGCTCGACGCCGCCCAAGGGGTGGGCATAAACCGTGCGCTGTTTCTCAATGCCTTCGTGATGACCGAGTTGGCCAAGGTGGTGCTGCGCACCCTGTTTGCGCCGCGTCATCCGACGTTGCGGTTGATTCCCGCCGGGGACACCACCGCCGCCTACTGGTCCTTCTGGCTGAGCCGCCTGGTGTCGCTGGTGGGCTACACGTTCCTGTTCGTTGCGCCTATCCTCGCGATCAACGTGTCACGAACCTCGTCCGAGGCGGTGCAGGTTGCCGTCATGCTGGCGGCCCTGACGGTGGCCTGCATCATCGTGCTGCAGAACCGCGACCAGGTAAAATCGGCGCTCACCGCGCGCGCCAATGCCTGCGATTCGGATGTTCCCCGTCGCGTTCTCGGCGGATTTGCCGGCATCTGGCATGTCGTCGCCATTACGTACCTGATAGCCGTCTTCGTGCTGTGGCTGATCGATCGAGAGCGGGCGCTGCCGTTCGCGATGATCGCCACAATCCAGTCGCTGGTGGCCATTGTCGTGGGGACAGCGCTCCTTGCGTTCATCACGCGGCTGGCGTCGGGCGGCATGAACCTGCCCGAAGACCTGAAGCAGAAGCTCCCGCTGCTCGAATACCGCCTCAACGCCTTCGTTCCCAACGTGCTGCGCGTGGTCCACGTCCTCGTCATGCTGGCGGTGGCCGTCGTCATCGCACAGGTGTGGATGATCGTCGACGTGATCGGATGGCTGTCGTCGGAACTGGGTCAGCAGGTGGTGGCGTCCCTCCTGTCCTCCGCCATCATCCTGGCGATCGGCGGCCTCATCTATCTCGCGGTGTCGTCCTGGGTGGAATATCGCCTGAACCCCAACATCGGCCGAGTGCCAACGGCGCGTGAACGGACGCTGCTCGACCTGTTCCACAACGCCGTCACCGTGGTGCTGGTGGTCCTCGTCGTCATGCTGGTGCTGGCGGAACTCGGGCTCGACATCGGGCCGCTGCTGGCGGGCGCAGGGGTGGTCGGGCTCGCCATCGGCTTCGGCGCCCAGAAGCTGGTCCAGGACGTGATCACAGGCGTCTTCATCCAGTTCGAGAACGCGATGAACGAGGGCGACGTGGTGACCGCGGGTGGTGTCACCGGGGTGGTCGAGAAGCTCACCATCCGGTCAGTGAGCATGCGCAGCCTCGATGGTGTCTACCACGTCATCCCGTTTTCGTCGGTGGATGCCGTCTCCAACTTCATGAAGCACTTCGGCTATCACGTTGCCGCAATCCGGGTGGCGTTCCGCGAGAGGGTGCCGGATGCGAAACAGGCGATGTTCGATGCCTTCGAACGCCTGCGGCAGACCGAACACGGCGACAACATCATCGATGACCTTGAGATGCACGGGGTAACGGAGTTTGCCGATTCCGCCGTCGTCGTCCGGGCCCGGATCAAGACGCTGCCCGGCGCGCAGTGGGGTGTCGGCCGCGCCTACAACGAGATTCTCAAGGAGGTCTTTGACGAGCGCGGCATCGAGATCCCGGTACCGCACATCGCCGTGTACATGGGTGACACATCGTCAGGCAAAGTTGCTCCGCAGCACGCCGGTCCGTTCGCTGGCATCACCGTGGAGGCATCTTCCACCGGGGCCGGAGAGAAGCCGCGAACAGGACGGAAGTACCGCGGCCGCAAGCCGCAGCAGGACGGGCCAGCGGAGGACTCCGGGTTCGGCGACGACGAACCGGACGCGGTGGACAGACCCTAGCCGGCGCATTTCCATTGCTGGGGGAGGGCGTCGGGGGCGCAGGATCCAGATGCTGCTGCGGATCGCAACGGAGCAACGGCGGAGGTCGGGGTCAGGGGTGAACGGGCGAGTACTGTTGGCTTGGCCAGCGGGCCGTCAGTAGAGACCGCCGGTTCCCGTCATCAGGCCACCGCGCGGCATCGGCGCCTCGCTGAAGGACGACTCCTGGCCAATGACATAAAGCTCGTCGGCAGGGCCTTCACCGGGCTTGAACGCCTCGAGGATCACGCCTTCCTCGCCGAGCGGCGCCCGCTTGCCGGTGGACATGTCGATCGGGATGAACTGAATGCCGCGCGGCACGCGGAACGGGACCGGTGACTTGTCCTTGAGCGCCTGGCGCATGAAGTCGGCAAAGATCGGAGCCGCGATCTTGCCACCGGTCTCGCCATGGCCCATCGGGCGCGGATTGTCGTAACCGACGAACACGCCGACCGCGAGATCGGGCGAGAACCCGACGAACCAGGCATCCTTTTCGTCATTGGTGGTGCCGGTCTTGCCGGCGAGCGAACGTCCTTCCGTGCGGACGACTGTGGCCGTGCCGCGCTGCACCACGCCTTCCAGCATCGACGTCATCTGGTAGGCGGTCATGGGATCGAGGACCTGGGCGCGAACGTCCGGCAGGTCGGGCTCCGGCTGGTTGTGCCAGCTTTCGGCCTCGCAGGCCCCGCACTCCCGCTTGTCATGACGCCAGACGGTGCGGCCGTAACGATCCTGGATCCGGTCGATCAAAGTCGGCTCGATGTGCTTGCCGCCGTTGGCGATCATCCCGAAGGCGGCGGTCAGCTTCAGCAGGGTGGTCTCGCCGGCGCCCAGTGACATTGCAAGGACCGGCAGCATGTTTTCGTAGATGCCGAACCGCTTGGCGTATTCGACAACGGTCTTCATCCCCATGTCCTGGGCGAGGCGGACCGTCATCACGTTGCGGGATTTCTCGATTCCCAACCTGAGGGTAGAGGGCCCGTAGAACTTTCCGCCGTAGTTCTTTGGACGCCACGTCGGGCCGCCGCGCTGTTCGATCTCGATCGGTGCATCGAGGATGACGCTGGCCGGCGTGTATCCATTGTCGAGGGCGGCAGCATAAACGAACGGCTTGAACGCCGAACCCGGCTGCCGCAGCGCCTGTACGGCGCGATTGAACTGGCTCTTGCCGTAGCTGAAGCCGCCAACGAGCGCACGCACGCGACCGGTGTGGGGATCGAGCGCCACCAGCGCGCCCTCGACTTCCGGAACCTGGGTCAGGTGGAAAACACCCTGCTCCTCCGACGGCGCCACGTAGACAACGTCGCCAACCGAGAGCACGTCGCTTACGGCGGTGACTTCCGGTCCGACACTTCCGTCCTTGCGGGCCTCACGTGCCCAGCTCATGTACTTCAGCGTGATGCGGCCCGTCTCACGCGCCGTTTCGAGCTGCCCGTTGACCTCCCGCGGCCTGAGGCCGACCTTGGCCTCAGTGTCGCTGACGGCGAGAACCACCGCGAGCCGCCACGGCTCAAGATCCGATGGCGAGTCGATCTTGCTGAGGGGGATACCCCAATCGCCGTCGGTTGACACGCGAGTCACCGGGCCGCGGTATCCGCGTTCGCGATCAAACCGTACAAGGCCGCGGGCGAGTGCCTGGCGGGCCAGGACCTGCAGCCGGGGGTCCAGCGTGGTGCGGACCGAAAGCCCGCCTTCGTAGAGCTTCTTCTCGCCGAACAGCTCGGCAACTTCGCGGCGCACTTCCTCGGCGAACGATTCGGCGGCAAACAGCTGCGCGCCGACCTGCCGGACATCGACTTCGAGCGGCTTGGCCCGGGCCTCGACCGCCTGCGCCTCGGTAACGTAGCCGTTTTCCTGCATCCGCGAGATGACCCAGTTGCGCCGTTCGATCGCCCGTTCCGTGTGGCGGAACGGATGGTAGTTGTTGGGCGCCTTGGGCAGGGCGGCGAGATAGGCAACTTCATGAACTTCCAGCTCTCGCAGGGACTTGCCGAAATAGTTCAACGCAGCGGCAGCCACGCCATAGGAGCCGAAGCCCAGGTAGATTTCGTTCAAGTAGAGTTCGAGGATCTTGTCCTTCGAGAAGGCCTGCTCGATGCGGCGGGCAAGGAGGAATTCCTTGAGCTTTCTTTCGAAGGTCTGCTCGCTCGACAGCAGGAAGTTCTTTGCCACCTGCTGGGTGATCGTCGAGGCTCCAACCAGCCGGTTGCGGTTGTAGACCAGGCTTTCGACGTTCTCGATGACGGCGCGCAGAACGGCGCTGAAGTCGATCCCGGGATGGCTGTAGAAGTTCTTGTCTTCCGCCGACAGGAACGCGTGTACGACGTTGTCGGGGATCGAATCGATCGGGACGTACAGCCGCCGTTCGCGGGCATATTCGGCAAGCAGCCGTCCGTCGGCGGCATGAATCCGGGTCATCACCGGCGGCTCGTATTCGGCCAGTTGCCGGTAGTCCGGCAACCCGTCCGAGGCCCGCCAGATGACATAGGTGGCAACGGCAACGGCGGCCAGAAAGACCATGAAACCGGCGGTGAACAGATAGCCGATGATACGCAGCATCAGGCGAATGCTCCTTGCCGCCGGGAGCTGGCCCCTCGGTCCGAACTTGCTGCAGGCATCCCCCAACGCACCCTTATGGAGGGACCTTCCGCGACAATGGCGGTGGCCCCGATTCGCGTACGAGTCAGTCGATCAACCGATACCGTATCGGCTAACCGTCAAATGTGGCAGAGCCTTGGCGCACACCGAAGCCGCCCTAGCACGATTTTGCATTGCTCCGCCACTCTCAGGGAGAGCCCTGAACGCCGCTGCCGGCAACCTGTACCCCGAAATACCCGTTCATTGCCTGAACAACGGCATCGGCCAGCTTGCTTCGCCACGCCGGCGAACGCAACAGTTCCTCGTCCTTGCGACTCGAGATGTACCCCAGCTCCAGCAGCACCGAGGGGACGTCGAGCGCCTTGAGGACGCGGAACCCGGCAAACCGGTGCGGATGCTTGTTCATCTGGGTGACATTGCCGAGCTTGTCGATCAATGCCTTTGCGAATCGCACCGCATGGTTCTTGGTCTCGCGCTGGGCGAGGTCGATCAGGATGCCTGTGACCTCATCGCTTTCGCCGGCGAGATCGACGCCTGCAATGATGTCGGCCTTGTTTTCGCGACTGGCGAGATCGGCCGCCTCGCGGTCCGAAGCCCGTTCTGAAAGCGTATAGACGGTCGCGCCGCGCACGTTCGCCTGGCGAATCGAATCCGCATGCACCGAGATGAACAGGTCGGCCGCGTGGCGCCGGGCAATTTCCACCCTGTCGGCCAATCGCAGGAACGTGTCCGAATCGCGCGTGAGTATCACCCGGTAGCGCGGATCGGCAGACAGCTTGTCGCGCAATTCGAGGCTGAACTTCAGGACGATGTCCTTCTCCGGCGTACCGCCCCGGCCGACCGCGCCCGGGTCGACGCCACCGTGACCCGCATCGATCACAACCGTGAACATCCGCTTCGGCTGCTTCGCCTCCTTGCCGAGCGGCGGTATCATCAGCGCTGCCTGCTGCTTGCCAACGTCGGTTTCCGGTTGCCGCGGTGGATCCTGGACCTCAACGGCAGCACTGCGTTGCGGCTTTTCCTGCGGACGGGGTGGCGTACGTTGGGCCACGACCGCGTCCTCCTCGGTCTTCTCGATCATCTGGTGGATCTTGAAGAAGGTCTGCCTGTCGGTGTTGACGAGATCGACGACCAGCCGCGCCGGCTGGTCGCCCTTCGCATCGACCAGGAAGGACTTGTGGATGAGGACGGGGCCCACGGCGTCAAGCACGATACGGGATTTGCCCTTGTCGAACAGGCCGTAGCGGTAGGCACTGACGAGGCCCCGGCCGACCGTGCCGAGCCCCGGAGGAAACTGGAAGTTGACCTCTGGCAGATCGATGATGACGCGAAACGGATCGGGCAGGACGTAGACGCTGAACCCCACGGGGTGACTCAGATCGGCGACGAACCGGGTGCGTTCCGAATCACCGGCTAGACGGGCGGCGCTCGCCTCGGGAATCGGAGCGTCCTGGGCCTGCGCGATGCCGAAACCGGAGACGAGGCAGAAGGCAAGGAGGACCGCGAACCAAGGTGCCGCGGCTGAAACCCGGCGAATCGGCCAGGTTGCGGCTCGTCCTGTCGTGGTGCGAGAGCCCAATGCGTGTTCCCCAGATTCCCTGGCCCAACCATAGGCCCGAGCTACGGATTTGCAACTTATCGTGTGGGTATTAACCGGCGGTTTTCCTCCGGGTTCCGGGATGCCGCGGTACGGACGGGGAAGGGGCCGGGTTCGGAGACCGCTCTTGCCAACATGATTGCGCAGACGTAATAAGGGCGCGTTCTGGATTCCAGCTTGCGCCGTACGGTGCACCGGGAGACGCAGAGTTGATCAGCCGGGATCACGATCTACATGTGTTGGATCGTACCTGTCCCAGCTCTTGCAAACCAGGAACCGTTGGCTATCCGGCGTCGCTCGTGACGGCAGGAAGAAGTACCGGTGCAAGCTCTGCGAGGCGGTTCGCTGATCGCGTCACATTGTTCCAGACCATACGTGGATTGACGCAACTTGCCTCGAATGGACGGAATTTATGCTGTCCCGCGGAACGACCCGGCAGGCATGGTCCGCCGGTCACAGAAGCCTGGGTATGCACTCCGCGCCCGCGTCGCGGACGTGGACTGTCGGTAGAGCCATGACTGCTCGCGACCATATCCTGTTGCAAATCGAAACGCTCGGCAGGTGCTGCGGGCGGCCGGATCGTCGTGTCACTGTCACGCGTCCGTTGCTGTCGTGGTGCGCAGAGCGTCAAACGTCCCATGAATATCAACTGCGCATCGCGGCCATGGTTGAGGGCTCGCGCAATTTGCGCTGGTCTCGCCAACTGCGCCCGGCGATGCGCCGGAGTCTTACCAGATGCCCAATAGAATGCTCATTGACGCCGCCCATCCGGAAGAAACCCGGGTGGTCGTCGTGCGTGGAAACCGCATAGAAGAGTTCGATTACGAATCAGCTACCAGGAAACAGCTTCGCGGCAACATCTATCTCGCCAAAGTCACTCGTGTAGAGCCGTCGCTGCAGGCAGCGTTCGTCGATTACGGCGGCAACCGTCACGGTTTTCTGGCGTTCAACGAAATCCATCCGGACTACTATCAGATTCCCTACGCAGACCGTCAGGCGCTGCTGCGCGAGGAGGCAGCAGAGCAGGCCCAGACGGCGCAGGAGGAAGACGACGACCATACCTCCGATGTGGCGGGCGCAAGCGAGGATGGTGCTGACAAGGCCGTCGCTTCGGCTGCTGACGATGCATCCGAAGAGGACGCGTCGGACAACGGCAGTGATGACAACGGCGACGATGATGACAACGGCCTGATCAATGGCGAGGAGACCAACGGGGAGAACTCCGTCGAATCCGTCGGCTCCGAAGATGCGCTTGAGGAAGTGCCGCAGCGGACAACGCACCGCAAGCGGCGGACCTACAAGATCCAGGAAGTCATCAAGCGCCGGCAGGTCATCCTTGTCCAGGTCGTGAAGGAAGAACGCGGAACCAAGGGCGCCGCACTGACGACCTATCTCTCTTTGGCCGGCCGGTATTGCGTACTGATGCCGAACACGGCGCGCGGCGGTGGCATTTCACGCAAGATCACCGACGCTGCCGACCGCAAGCGCCTCAAGGAAGTGGCGAACTCGATCGAAATCCCCGAAGGGATGGGGCTGATCATCCGCACCGCAGGCGCAAACCGCACCAAGACGGAGATCAAGCGCGATTTCGACTACCTCGTCAGGCTGTGGGAAAGCGTGCGCGACCTCACGCTCAAGTCCAAAGCCCCCTGCCTGGTCTATGAGGAAGGAAGCCTCGTCAAGCGGTCGATCCGCGACCTCTATACCAAGGATATCGAGGAGATTCTCGTAGAAGGCGAGGAGGCCTACAAGGAAGCCAAGGATTTCATGCGGATGCTGATGCCGAGCCATGCCCGGTTCGTGAAGCTCTACAAGGATCCGCAGCCGCTGTTCATGCGCTATCAGATCGAGAACCAGCTCGATCAGCTGTTCAGTCCTCAGGTAACGCTTCCCTCGGGCGGCTACATCGTCATCAACCAGACCGAGGCGCTGGTGGCGGTCGACGTGAACTCGGGCAAGGCGACGCGCGAGTACAATATCGAGGACACAGCGCTCAAGACGAACCTCGAGGCTGCCGACGAGATTGCCAGGCAGATGCGGCTGCGCGACCTCGCGGGCCTAATCGTGATCGACTTCATCGACATGGAAGAGCGGCGCAACAATCGCGCCGTGGAACGCCGCCTGAAGGAACGGATGAAGTCCGATCGGGCACGCATCCAGATCGGACGGATCAGCCACTTCGGCATCCTCGAGATGTCGCGGCAGCGGATGCGCCAGGGCGTGCTGGAAGCAAGCACGAAGCCCTGTCCGTATTGCGAGGGCAGGGGCTTCGTCCGCTCGGTGCAGTCATCCGCCCTTCAGGTCCTGCGCAGCATCGAGGAATATCTGCAGCGCAACAAGGCCAACCAGATCACGGTGCGTACCGAGCCTGCGGTGGCCCTCTACGTGCTCAACCAGAAGCGGGATCATCTCCTGGCGATCCAGAGATCGCACAAGGTGCGCATCTTCGTGGACGCTGACGAGGACATCCATGGTGCCGAGTGCAAAATCGAGAGCATTGCCGCACCGGAGTACGTCGCGACCGACGAAGACGATGTGATCTCGATCGATTCCGCCTACGAGCAGGATGTACGGGCGGAGGCTGTCGAAGTCGAGGCGGCCGGCGAAGGCGACGAGGCCGAGGACCGCAACGGTAACGGCAAGCGCAAGCGCCGGAGACGTCGCCGCGGACGGCGCAACGGCCGCGTTGAGGCAGCAGCAACAGAATCCCAGGTCTCAACGCAAGAGGATGGCGACGGAACAGCATCGGGTGACGATGGCGCCGCGACCGATACTTCAGGGGACGAACCCGCGGCCGGTGAGGAAGCTGCTGTCAAGGAAGCATCCGTCGAAGAAGCACCTGTCGACGCCGCAGTTTCTGTCGAGGCTGCGACCGAAGAGGTGGCGGAGGACGTGCCGGCCCCGGCCAGCGCTGAAGCTGCCGAAGACGTGATGCCCAAGCCTGGACGACGGCCCCGATCTCGCGCTCGCAAGGGCAATGGCGCAGATCCGGTGAAAGAAGGCACTCCGAAAGGCGATGCGAGTGTTGCCCGCGATGCCGATCGAGATGAGCCGGAAGCGTCACCGGCGCTCACAGCGGCCGATCAGGAGGGGCTCCGCGATGGCAGGCGGCGCTCACGCCGATCCTCAAGGGCGAAGCCGGATGTTGCCGCGGAGCCGGAGAAGGGCGACGAGAGCAGCTCGAACGCTGTCGCAGCGACAAATGGATCGGGCGAGGAGGCCGCCGTCGAGCAAGCGGAACCAACCGATGAAGGAAAGGATGCTGGTGAGGCGTCCAGTGAGGCCGCGCAGCCGCAGCCACAGCCGACACGTGTTCCGCCGGGTTACAGCGCCAGTATAGGCGATCGACCGACAGAACCCCGGCGCGGGTGGTGGCAGAGGCGCTAGGTCAGGCGTCGTGCTTCAGCCGAGCCAGGTTTCAAGCCGCCGAACGGCTTCGTGCATGTCGTCCAGTGAGCCCGCGAACGACATGCGCAGCCAGCGGTGTCCGTCAGCCGCATCGAAGTCGGCACCGGGCGTCGTCGCGACACCGATCTCGTCGAGCATGGACCTCGCAAAGCTCAAGCTGTCGTTCGAAAACCGACTCACATTGGTATAGATGTAGAAGGCGCCGTCGACCGGGGTGGATTCGGTGAACCCGAGGCGCGGCAGGGCTTCGAGAAGCAACGCGCGATTTTCCGCATAACGCTGGCGCCGGGCTTCCAGTTCGTCAGTGGTGTCGAATGCCGCAAGCGCGGCGACCTGAGATAGTGCCGGTGGTGAGATGAACAGGTTCTGCGCCAGGCATTCGACGGTGCGTACCAGGCATTCCGGCACCACCATCCAGCCGATCCGCCAGCCGGTCATGCAGTAGTATTTTGAGAAGCTGTTGATGATGATGGCGTTGTCGTCATAGGCAAGCGCCGTCGCCTCGGGCATGCCATAGGTAAGCCCGTGGTAGATCTCGTCAGAGATGAACCAGGCGTTGTGGTCGGCGGTCGCCGATACCAGCTCCGCCAGTGCCTTCGGCGCGACCATGGTGCCGGTCGGATTGGCGGGACTGGCCACAAGCACGCCATTCAGACCATCGGCGCGGGCAAGTGCGGCGATGTCATCAGCCGTAGGCGTCCAGCGGTTTTCCGGGCCGGTGCGAATGTCGACCACGTCGATCCCGAGCGAGGCGAGGATGTTGCGGTACGCCGGGTACCCGGGGACCGCGAGCGCGACACGGGCCCCGATCTCGAAGGCGGCAAGGAACGAAAGTATGAAGGCACCCGATGACCCGGTGGTCACGATCACCCGTTCGGGGCTCACCTCCACCCCGTGCCTTTCCCGATAGTATCGGGCGATACGCTCGCGCAACGGCGGTATGCCGGTGGCCTCCGTGTACCCGATGGGACCCGCGTCAAGCAGCGCCTGTGCAGCTTCGATAGCACGGCGGGGCGCCGGACCGGAGGGTTGGCCTGCCTCCATGTGGACGACGCGGGTACCGGTCTGCTCGAGTTCGTTCGCCGCCCGCAGCATGTCCATCACCAGGAAGGGCTTCACCCGCGAACGCGTCGAGGCACCGAGCACGGGAAGGACGGAGCGCGCGTGCGCCAGAGCTTCCTCTTGCGACCGCCGTGCGGGGTGTCTGTCATTCATGGCATGCTCCGGTCCGGACGATGTGGCCTGTCACCACTGGCCGCGATACGTCACCGCATCGGTTGGCGCAAGCCCGTCTGCAAACCGGGGGCGTGAGAGCTCCGCCGCAGTCTCGCCCAGATTCACCGCCAAGGACGTCTGCAATCGCTGGTATTTTCCGGCGGCTGCCGTGACCGATTGACCGTCTCGGAGCCGCCTTCTAGGTTGATCGGCAAAATGGCTGACGTAACAGCCGAGGGGCTGCAGCCGGGACAAGATCCAATGTCTGAAACCGCAGCAATTGCGCGACACAGGGCCTATCGCAGCGCCGCAGCGGCGATCTGGCGCAAGGCAGGTGCGCTTGCGCTCGGCGCGGTGATGCTGGTGTCACTGCCGGTAACAGGTCTGGCACAGGGCGCGATCCTCATTCGCGACGCCGAGATCGAGAACCTGATGCGGACCTACAGCTTCCCGCTGATGCGGGCAGCCGGGCTCAACCCCGGGTCGGTAGATGTTCATCTCATCGCCGACAAGTCGATCAATGCGTTCGTCGCCGGCGGGCAGAGAATATTCATCCACACCGGCCTCCTTCTCGATGCCGCCACGCCGAACGAGGTGATCGGGGTCCTTGCGCACGAGGTAGGACATATCGCCGGCGGCCACCTGGCACGCCTGCAACGGCAGCTTGACCAGATGAGCACGACGGCGATCATCGGCATGCTGCTCGGTGCCGCCGCGATGGCAGGCGGCATGGCGAGCGGTTCGCCGGACGCAGCCCGGGCCGGGTCCGGCGTGATGATCGGCGGCCAGAGCCTCGCGATGCGCGGATTGCTTTCCTACCAGCGGGCTCAGGAGGCGGCGGCCGACCAGGCGGCGGTCATGTATCTCGACCGGACCGGGCAGTCTGCCAAGGGCATGCTGACACTGTTCGAGAAGCTGGCGAACCAGGCCATCGTCTCGCTCCAGTATGCCGATCCCTATCTCCAGTCGCACCCCATGCCGCGCGACCGCATCCAGTTCCTGGAGCAGCTTGCACGCAAGAGCCCCAATTTCGACAAGGAGGATTCTCCCGAGCTCGTCCTGCGGCACCAGCTCATGCATGCCAAGCTGCGCGGCTATCTCCAGCCCTTGCAGAGCGTGCTCAACCACTATCCGGTATCCGACACCAGCAAGCCGGCCCGCTATGCACGCGCCGTCGCCTACTATCGCTCGGGCGACCTGCGCAACGCACTGAGCGAGCTGGAGCCGCTGATCGCGGCGATGCCGGACAACCCGTTCTTCTGGGAGCTCAAGGGCCAGGCGTTCTTCGAGACGGGCCGGGTGGCCGATGCCATTGCACCGCTCGAAAAGGCGGTCTCGCTCGCGCCGAAGGAACCGCTCATCCGAATCATGCTGGCACAAGCCATGCTCGGTACCGAGAACGCGCGCTACACCGACCGGGCAATCGAGCACCTGCGGGTCGCGCTGCAACGTGAAACCCATTCGGTGACGCTGCATCGCCAGCTCGCGATCGCCTATGCCCGCAAGGGTGAAATCGGCCTTGCCGAACTGCAGTCGGCCGAGGCGTCGCTGCTGACCGGTGACATCGATCTTGCCAAGCGGCAGGCGGCACGGGCAGTGGCGCAATTGAAGCGCGGCACGCCGCAATGGGTGAAGGCGAACGACATCGTTCAGCTTCCGGTACCGGATAAGTAGGACGCGGCAGCCCGTTTCGTTCACCAAATTGTGACGCGCCACGGTAGCAAGGCCGCACGCACCCTGCTATCTGGCGGGAGGATGCGCCCCGGTCGTGGCGCAATGGAGAGACTCGATGCCAGGAACGATCCTGTCGCGTGTTGCCGGAGCCCTGTTCGTCGCCGCAGTCATGACGCTGACATTGCCAGCGGCGTCGGCGCAGCAATTCAGCGACGAGCAGAAGCGGGAGCTGCACGACATCATCCGCGACTATCTCATCAACAATCCGAGGGTCCTGCAGGAGGCGATAGCCTCTCTGGAGCGGATGCACGAAGAACAGCAGATGAGCGAACTCAAGGCGGCCGTGCGCGACAATGCCGACCGCCTATTCCGGTCAGAGCTCGACCACGTCGCCGGCAACCCCGACGGCAGCATCACCATGGTCGAATTCTTCGATTACAACTGCGGTTTCTGCAAACGCTCGGTGAGCGACGTCGTCAGCCTTATCGACACCGATCCCGATCTCAGAGTGGTGCTCAAGGAGTTTCCGATTCTCGGCCCGAACTCGGTGTTTGCCTCGCGGGCTGCCATCGCGGCGCGGAAGCAGGGAAAGTACTGGGAATTCCATCTCGCGATGATGCGTGCACGGGGGACCAATGATCCCGCCCAGGTGATGCGCATTGCCGAAGAGGTCGGACTGGATACCGATCAGCTGGAAGCCGACATGAATGCTCCCGAAGTCGACCAGACGATCGAACAGAGCTTCGCGCTCGCCAATGCCATGGGCATTCAGGGAACGCCTGCCTTCATCATCGACGATCACCTCATTGCGGGTGCACTGGGGCTCGATGCCCTGCGCACCCAGATCGAGGATGTTCGCGCATCGGGCGGCTGCGTCGCGTGCTGAGCGATCAGGTCTGATCGACCGCCGCCGGTAAGCGTCAGCCACGCGGAGAGGGTGGATCCGTTGCACTTGTTGCGTCCTGGCGTACGTCCTCGACGGGCTGCACATCGGTCGTAGCCGGCGAACGGCGGATCGTCCGGTCTCGCAGGCGGCGAAGGAATGCGGCAATGTCCCTGCGTCCATGAAAGATCGGCAGGTGGGGCCGAGCCGGCGCCGTCTGCTCGATCGCCAGTCCCACGCCATCGATGACATGGTCCTCGGTAATGCTCCGTACGATCAATTCCACCGGACCGTAGGGCAACCTGTCACCGACCTCGACGTCGGCGCCGAACTCGCGCTGCAGTATCTCGGCTACGGTGCGCCCCTCGTCTTCCGGCTTGACGCTGAAGTCGTAGGTGGCGGCGACATCGCTGATGGGAGCATCGGGAGCGAGGGCGAAATCACCGTAGAACAGCTGGTCGCTCGCTTCCGTCGCGACGGGACCGGCGAACAGCCGGTCGAGCAGCGGAACGTGTTTCGGCAGGGTGATGATGTAGACCTGATCGCCCGCTCGCAACCGGCCGGCGACGTCGGGTTTCATCGACCTGGAGTCCCGCACGATCAGTGATGGCCGCGCCCAGCGTGGTATGCGCTGTCCCTTGCCGACCGGGCTTTCCGGGTGGATGCCGTAGGCTACGACCTCGTGTTCGCCGCCGCCGGGAAGTTCCAGCTCGACGCGCTGAAGCGGACCGACCCGTACGGGGACCGTCACACCTAGCCAGCGCGCCATGGCCGGAATCGTCCAGCCCTGCAGGATCAGCGACGTCACGACGATGATGAAGGCGGAATTGAACATGATCTGGCCGCCCTCGAGTCCGCTCGCGAGGGGCAAGATGCCGAGCAGGACGGACACCGCACCACGAAGTCCGACCCATGCCATGAATGCGGTTTCGTTCCGATTGAAACCGAATGGCAGCATGCAGAGCCAGACGGCAATCGGCCGGGCGAGAAATGTCAGGATCAGCGCGACACCGATTGCGGGCAGGATGACGGCCGGAAACTCAGAGGGTGTTGCGAACAGGCCCAATGTGAGGAACATCGTGATCTGGGCGAGCCATGTCAGTCCACTCTGGAACCGGCGCAGGGTGGTCTGCTGGCGGATACGGGAATTGCCGGCGATAAGGCCTGCGATGTATACCGCGAGGAAGCCGCTGCCCCCGATGAGACCCACCGCGGAAAAGAGCGTCAACGCCATCGCCAGGACGACGACCGGATAGAGTGCGGTCTCGAGATCGACGCGGTTGACAACCTGCACGATCAACAGGCCGCCCAGAATTCCGCAAATGCCACCGATGCCGGCTTGCGCGGCGAAACCCCGCAGCAGTCCCCATGTCAATGCCGAGGCGTCGGCGTCACTCATGATCATTTCGACAAAGGCAATCGTCAAAAAGATCGCCATCGGGTCGTTGCTCGCCGATTCCGTTTCCAGCGTGGAGCGAACCCGGTCACGCAATCGAATGCCGCCCACACGCAACAGGAAGAACACCGCAGCGGCGTCGGTCGAACTCACGATTGCTCCGAGCAGCATCGACTCGAGCCACGAGAGCCCGAACACGAAGCGCGCGGCCACGCCGACACCGATTGCCGTCAGCAGGACGCCGACGGTCGCCAACACGATTGCTGGCGCCGCTGCTACTCGAAACGATTGCCAACGGGTGTCGAACCCGCTGTCGAACAGAATGATGGCAAGCGCGATGGAGCCGATGAAGTAGGCACCGTACGCATCATCGTAGCGTATGCCTCCCGGTCCGTCCTCTCCCGCGACCAAACCGACAACGAGGAAGATCAGCAGCAGGGGGGCGCCGACGCGAAAGCTGATGAGGCTCGTGAAGATGCTGGCAACGACCAGGACCGACGCGATCAGAATCGAAAGGTATAGAGCCTCGAACATTTGTCACTGATACTTCTGCTGGCGAGCGTCGAGAACGAAATGCACGACGGACGTTAACGTCGTTTACCATACACCGCGTAAACAGGTCGAAAACGAGGCGCAGGGAAAGCATCTCCGGCAGAATTGTCGGCTCCCGATGATGTTTGTGAAAATGACCTGCTGTCTCACCTGTATCGCCCCCTGATTGGTGGCGAAACAGGGCGTTCTTGAACCAACCAGTGTCGCCTTACGTCAATTCCGGTGTTCACTCTCGCCATTAAATTCGAGTCCGGATCGGAAGGCTGCCCCGATTCGCCACCGTGAGTGCTCGAAAGCCGGTGGAGGAGCCGACATCAAGCAGATTTGCAACCGAGAAAGTATCCGTTCAGTGAGGCACCGGGGTTTCTCCAATTCCAAAACTCCAACGACCCCGGCAAGTAAAATGAGGAAACGCGCACAATAGTCGAAAGCGAGAGGATTTCGAAATGTCTCAATCGACTGAAGTGAACCCGGAAGGACCTGCGAGTCTTATCATTACAGACTACGAGATTGGGCAGGATAACATCCAGCCTCGGATCGGCCCATTCGGGCTTGACATCCACAACCCGGTGTTCGTGGTGTCAGGGTTGACGATCGTGGCCTTCGTCATCCTGACGCTGGCGCTTCAGGAGCAGGCCGCATCGCTCTTCAGCTGGGTACGTAGCGGCCTGACATCGACCTTCGATTGGTTCTTTCTGATCGCCGGCAACATCTTCGTCCTCTTCTGTCTGTTTCTGATCGTGTCGCCATATGGACGCATCAGACTTGGCGGAAAGGATGCCGTACCCGAATGGGGATACGTCGGGTGGTTTTCGATGTTGTTCGCGGCGGGCATGGGCATCGGACTGATGTTCTTTGGCGTGTCCGAACCGATCTCCCATTTTTCAACATCAGTTGCAGAAGGGGCAGGGAGCGCAGACAGCTGGGCACCGCTGGCCGGTGCCGCAGGCAATGTGGAGGAGGCAAGACGCCTCGGCATGGCCGCCACCATCTTCCACTGGGGCCTGCACCCGTGGGCCATCTACGCCGTGGTCGCGTTGGGTCTGGCGCTGTTTTCCTTCAACAAGGGGCTGCCGCTGACCATCCGCTCGGTCTTCTATCCCATCTTCGGCGAGCGGGTCTGGGGATGGCCCGGCCACATCATCGACACGCTCGCCGTGTTTGCCACCCTGTTCGGGCTCGCCACGTCCCTGGGTTTCGGGGCGGAGCAGGCGAACGCCGGGCTCGAGTTCCTGTTTGGCATACCCGTTTCCAATGCCTCGAAGGTATTCCTGATTATTGCGATCACCGCCGTTGCGCTCGGTTCCGTGGTTGCCGGCCTGGATGCAGGGGTGAAGCGGCTCTCCGAGATCAACATGGCGCTTGCCGTGCTGTTGCTCGTGTTCGTCATCCTGGCCGGACCGACTACCGATATCCTTGCGGGTTTCGTCCTCAACCTCGTGGCCTATGCGGAGTATCTGCCGGCGCTGTCGAATCCGTTCGGGCGCGGTGACGACAATTTCCGGCAGGGGTGGACCGCCTTTTACTGGGCGTGGTGGATCTCCTGGTCGCCGTTCGTGGGTATGTTCATTGCCCGCGTGAGCCGTGGCCGCACCGTGCGCGAGTTCATCACCTGCGTCCTCATCATTCCGTCAATCGTATCCGTCCTCTGGATGACCGCATTCGGCGGAACGGCAATCAGCCAGATCGTGAATGACGGCTACACCGCAGTGGCAGAGGGCGCGCTGGAACTGCAGTTGTTCCTGATGCTGCAGGAATTGCCGTTGACCACGCTTGCCTCGATGATCGGCATCGTGCTGGTCATCGTGTTCTTCGTCACTTCGTCGGACTCCGGTTCCCTCGTGATCGACACGATAACCGCCGGAGGCAAGATCGATGCGCCCGTGGCGCAACGGGTGTTCTGGGCCACTTTTGAAGGCCTGGTGGCTATTGCGTTGCTGCTCGGCGGCGGTCTCGCCGCACTTCAGGCGGCTTCGGTGTCGACCGGATTCCCATTCGCGTTCGTTCTGCTGGGCGCCTGTTACGCCATCATGAGGGGCTTGGCGACCGAGCCGCGGTGATCTGTTCACCAGTCGTATGGAAAGAAGGGCCGCTGTCACCGAAGCGGCCCTTTTCCCCCGCAGCCCGCACTGATCCTTCGTCGCGGTCGCGCACATATGTTATGATAGTCTCAGCCAGCGCCGGTGAAACCGGGCGCGGGGGGAGGAGTACCGGGCGCCGGCCGGTCGCGCACAAGCGCGGAGGCGGCGATGAAGGTACAGGACATCCTGAAGGCGAAAGGCAGGCGCGTGGTAACCGTAACGCCAGGGGCCACGATCCATTCGCTTGTCCGTCTCATGCGGCTCGAACGCGTTGGCGCGGTGGTGGTGTCGAAGGACGGCATCAGCCTCGACGGTATCGTGTCGGAACGCGATGTCGTCGTCGGCCTCGGTGAGTATGGTGAGCGACTCCTCGACAGGCAGGTCTCGGACCTGATGACGCAGAGTGTCCGCACGTGCGCCCCAGGCGATAACATCAAGGACATCATGCGCACCATGACAACGAACCGCGTCCGGCATATCCCGGTCGTCGATGATGGCAGGCTTGCTGGAATTGTGTCGATCGGCGATGTCGTCAAAAACCGCCTCGACGACATGGAACTCGAGGCCAACGTCCTGCGTGACGTGGCGCTTGCTCACCGCTAGGTCGCATTGCCCGGGAGCCCGTCAGTAGATTGACCGGCGAGTTCGCAAAGCGGCGAGCCGCATGTCCGGCTCGCCGTTCGCGTACGCTGAGTATCGGGTCCACCGGCGTTCAAGACGCCGATCGCCACTCAGCAGGAGTAGTACATGTCAAACTCGACCGGATGCGGCGTCTGTTCGAAGCGGTCGACTTCCTCCATCTTCACCCGCAGGTATCCGTCGATCTGATCGTCGGTGAACACGCCGCCCTTCTTGAGGAAGGCGCGATCCCTGTCGAGATTCTCGCAGGCCTCGCGGAGCGACGTCGCCACGGTCGGGACATCCTTCAGTTCCTCTGGCGGCAGGTCGTACAGGTCCTTGTCCATGGCGTCGCCCGGATGAATCCGGTTCTCGATCCCGTCGAGGCCGGCCATCAGCATCGCCGCGAAGGCAAGGTACGGGTTGGCGGCCGGATCGGGAAAGCGTACTTCCACGCGCTTGCCCTTCGGCGAGACTGCGTGCGGAATGCGACAGGACGCCGAGCGGTTGCGCGATGAGTAGGCGAGGAGCACCGGCGCCTCGTAGCCCGGAACCAGCCGCTTGTAGGAATTGGTCGTCGGGTTGCTGAAGGCGTTGATCGCCCGCGCGTGCCGGATGATACCGCCGATGTACCAGAGGCAGGTTTCGGAGAGATCCGCATAGCCGTTGCCCGCGAACAGCGGAGTATCGCCTTTCCAGATCGACTGGTGGCAGTGCATGCCGGAGCCGTTGTCGCCGAAGATCGGCTTCGGCCTGTAGGTCGCGGTCTTGCCATAGGCGTGGGCGACGTTGTGGACCACGTACTTGTACAGCTGCATGAAATCGGCGGTCCGCGTGAGCGTGTCGTGCTTGATGCCAAGCTCGTGCTGGGCGGCGCCGACCTCGTGGTGGTGCTTCTCGGTGCTGATGCCCATCTCGCTCATGACGGAAATCATCTCCGAGCGGATGTCCTGGCAGCTGTCGACCGGATTGACCGGGAAGTAGCCGCCCTTGGTGCGCGGCCGGTGGCCAAGATTGCCCATCTCGTACTCGGTACCGGTATTGGTT
Source organism: uncultured Hyphomicrobiales bacterium (assembly GCA_964608275.1). Taxonomy (GTDB): domain Bacteria; phylum Pseudomonadota; class Alphaproteobacteria; order Rhizobiales; family CAZSNL01; genus CAZSNL01. The sequence continues at coordinate 27,227 of CAZSNL010000023.1, forward strand.
GGCAGCTCCGTCGAGTCGAGATGAAAGCCGCAGTCATATGGTTCCGCGGTGAAGCGCACGTCGTCGAAGATGAAGAATTCGGCTTCGGGACCGAAGTACACGGTGTCGCCCACACCGGTCTGCCGGAGATAGGCTTCGGCCTTCTTCGCCGTCGTGCGCGGGTCGCGGGTATAGGGTTCGCCGGTCGTCGGTTCCAGCACGTCGCAGAAGACGCCAAGCGTTGCCTGGGCGTAGAACGGATCGAGGTGCGCGGTCTCGGGATCTGGCATCAGCGTCATGTCGGACTCGTTGATCGGCTTCCAGCCGACGATCGAGGAGCCGTCGAACATCACCCCGTCGGCGAAGATGTCCTCGTCGACGACCGCAGCATCCATGGTCAGATGCTGCAGTTTCCCTCTTGGATCGGTGAAACGCAGGTCGAGGAATTTCACCTCCTTGTCCCTGATCGTCTTCAGAACTGTCTCGGCATTGGCCATGGTCATCCTCTCCGGTGAACAGGTTCAAAAATCGGTTGCGGTTGGGGGCCTTCGGGATTCAATGCAGGGATGGGAACCCTAGAGCGCATCGCGTCCGGTTTCGCCGGTGCGGATACGAATGGCTTCTTCGATGTTCGAGATGAATATCTTGCCGTCACCGATGCGACCGGTCCTGGCGGAAGCCTGAATCGCTTCCACCGCCTTGTCGACGAGGTCATCGGGGACCACCAGCTCGATCTTCACCTTGGGCAGGAAATCGACCACATACTCCGCTCCGCGATAAAGTTCGGTATGGCCCTTCTGGCGACCAAAGCCTTTCGCCTCGGTGACGGTGATGCCCTGCACGCCCACCTCCTGCAGCGCTTCCTTGACCTCGTCGAGCTTGAACGGTTTGATGATGGCTTCGATCTTCTTCATGAGTGAGCAACTGCCTGTGTATGATGGAGGTCGCGGCCGAGGCCGGACCTCGGCAGCTCGTCGCGAGTGACGCTCACTCTCCAAAGCATGAGACGTGCCAAGCCCCGACCCACCGATAAGTTATTGAATTCTAACACTTGTTTACTCGCGACCCCTTGGTCATGCGGCGATTGCGTGCATAGCTTGGCGGCAAATGCCCAAGAATCAGGCAAGGGCTCATTCAAAAGGCGGTTGCTGGCAATTACGGGTTTCTCCTATTGCTGTACGGTCACAACAGCATGAGGAGGAGGAGCGCAGGGTGGCCGGACTGAATCACGTCTTCGAGGGACTGGGCACGACTGTGTTCACGGTGATGTCCGGTCTGGCCGTTGAACACGATGCGATCAACCTCGGCCAGGGCTTTCCGGATGTAGACGGCCCGGCAGCCATTCGGGAAGAGGCGGCACGACGTCTTATCGAAGGCCCCAACCAGTATCCGCCCATGCAGGGCATCCCGGAACTGCGGCAGGCGGTAGCCGACCACAACAGGCGCTTCTACGGCCTCGATTATGACTGGCGTACCGAAGTCATCGTGACCTCCGGAGCGACCGAAGCATTGGCAGACTGCATCATGGCGCTCTTGAACCCCGGCGATGAGGCGGTGGTCATCGAGCCCTTCTATGACTGCTACCTGCCGCAGATTGCGCAATCCGGCGGAACCATCAGGCCGGTTTCACTCGAACCGCCCGACTGGAGCCTGCCACACGAGGCACTGGAACAGGCATTCTCGGAACGCACCAAAGTCCTGATCCTCAACTCGCCGATGAATCCGGCCAGCAAGGTATTCTCGCCGGCCGAACTGGAGTTCATCGCCCGGCTTCTCGATCAGCATGATGCCTACGCGATCTGCGACGAGGTATATGAGCACCTAACGTTCGATGGCCGCCGGCATGTACCGCTCGCCACATTGCCGGGCATGCGGGACAGGTGTCTCAGGATCGGATCGGCGGGGAAGACGTTCTCGCTGACCGGCTGGAAGGTCGGCTACATTTCCGGACCCGAGAAGCTCACCTCGGTGGTCGCCAAGGCACATCAGTTCGTCACCTTCACGACGCCGCCCGCGCTGCAGTACGGTGTCGCCGTGGGCCTCGGCATGGATGATGCGTACTTCAGTGGCCTCGCCAGTGATCTCGAGGCCAAGCGCGACTTCCTTCAGCAGACGCTGCAGGGAATAGGCCTGCCCGTGCTGCCTTGCGAAGGCACGTACTTCATGACAGCGGACATTTCGCGCTTCGGGTTCAACGGGACGGATTACGATTTTTGCAAGTTCATCACGGCAAATGCCAAGGTTGCCGCCGTACCAATGAGCGTGTTCTACCATCCGGACAATCAGGAAGCGCCCAACCACCTGGTGCGCTTCTGTTTTTGTAAGCGTGACAAGGTCATGGCCGAGGCAGCCAACCGGCTGGAGGCATTCTTCGGCTGACAGCCACAGGAAAGGGGGGTCGGAGGACCTCAGTCCCCCGGTACAATGACGACTACTTCAAAATCCGCTCTGGCGCTCCTTACCCCGCAGGAGATGGCCGCAGCCGATCAGTTTGCGATCGACAGCGGCATCAGCGGTCTGGCGCTGATGGAAAATGCAGGCCGCGCAGTCGCCCGTGCCCTCGTCAGACAGTTCGAACCCAGCCCCACAGTGGTCCTGTGCGGGCCGGGCAACAATGGCGGCGATGGCTTCGTCGTGGCGCGACTGTTGCGCGAGTTCGGCTGGCCGGTCCACCTGGCGCTCCTCGGTGAGCGGTCGGCCCTCAAGGGCGATACTGCCGCCATGGCAGACCGGTGGGGCGACGAGATCGAGCCGTTCGACCCGGAGCTGATCACCGACTGTGCGCTGGTCGTCGACGCCGTGTTCGGTGCGGGGCTCTCCCGGCCCGTCGAGGGCATTGCTGCGGAGGTGATCGAACGGGTGAATGATGCGCGGATCCCGGTATGCGCAATCGACGTGCCGACCGGCGTCGACGGAGCAAGCGGTGCCATATTGGGCGCGGCCTTTTGCGCGACGCTGACGGTCACGTTCTTCCGCAAGAAGCCGGGCCATGTGCTTTACCCCGGTCGGGGAGTGTGCGGCGAGGTCGTCGTTGCAGACATCGGCATTCCCGAAGAGGCGCTAGACACCCGCGCGTCTCGCACCTTCGAGAACGGGCCAGCTCTGTGGCGCGCCGCATTTCCCCTGATCGATCCGGAGATACACAAGTACGACCGCGGCCATGCGGTGATCGTCTCCGGTGGGCCGGCAAATACCGGTGCGGCCAGACTTGCCGCTCGTGGCGCGCTTCGCATCGGTGCGGGTCTCGTCACCGTTGCGTCGCCGCCGGAGGCCGTGGTCGTCAATGCCCAGCATCTGACCGCCGTCATGGTGCGTGAGTTCGCGGGACCGGCGGCTTTGGCGCGCATGCTTGACGACAAGCGCATGAACTCGGTGGTGATAGGCCCAGCCGCGGGCGTCGGGTCAACAACCCGCGCCAACGTGCGCGCCGTGCTGGCGAGTGGCGCAGCCGCAGTACTCGACGCAGACGCGCTGACGAGCTTCGTCCAGGATGCGGGCGGCCTGGGCGCGGCCATCGCGGAAAGGCCCGGACGACCCGTAGTCCTCACACCGCACGACGGTGAATTCAGGCGTCTGTTCGGAGACTTGCGCGATGTCGCCAGATCGAAAGTTGAACTGGCACGAGAGGCTGCAGGCCGAATCGGAGCCACCTTGGTGCTGAAAGGGGCCGATACGGTGATTGCCGCCCCCGATGGGCGTGCCGTCGTGAACACCAACGCCGGTCCGGAACTCGCCACGGCCGGTTCGGGCGACGTGCTCGCGGGAATGATCGGCGGCCTGCTGGCGCAGGGCATGCCGGCGTTCGAGGCAGCATGTGCAGCGGTATGGCTGCATGGCGCTGCCGGCAATGCCGTCGGCCGGGGGTTGATTGCAGAAGATCTCCCGGAGGTATTGCCGGAGGTCCTGACGGCGTTGTGGTGTTGAGATTCAACGCCAGCATCAGGCTGTTGCGGCTCGCGGCGCGGAATTTGCATGTATCCATCGCTAATCCTTCATGTGTGGCGAAACGGCACAAGAAGGGATGGAGAACATGCTTCGACTTATCCTGTTTCTGGCCGTCGTGTGGACGGGAATACTGATATACTACAATGGTGCCGTGCCGGCGACGATCCTTGCGATCGGGTTGTTCACGACGGGCTATGTCATCGGTGCAATGTGGTTGTTGAAGGCCTGAACGGTCCCTTGCGGGATCGCCCGCATCGCCTATCTACATCGTATCGCAGGTTTCGGGCCGGCAGCGCGGCGGTGAGGTGAAGACCGTTACGGAACTGGCCTGCTTTCGCTCTGGTATCGTGAAAAATCCCTATGCTATAGAGGCAGCGATCGGGCGCGGCCAGGTCCGCTGATCGCGCGGGCGTGGTGGAACTGGTAGACACGCGAGGTTTAGGTCCTCGTGGGCGTTGCCCTTGGGGGTTCGAGTCCCTCCGCCCGCACCAGCGCCACCGTGCCGGGAGAATTCCGCAACATCACGGGCAACCGCGACCGGAGTCGCACCGCCCTCAAGCATGAAAACTGGAAAGCACTGAAGCAATGCAAGTCATCGAAAGCGTCAACGACGGCTTGAAGCGGGAGCTGAAGATCGTCGTCGCAGCCGAGGAACTGGAGCAGAAGCTGACCGAGCGTCTGAACGAGCTCAGGGCCCAGGCGCGGATCAACGGCTTCCGTCCGGGCAAGGTGCCGATTGCACATCTTCGAAAGCTCTATGGCCGATCGGTGCTGGCCGAGGTCATCCAGAGCACGGTGAACGACACCAGCCAAAAGGCCATCGAGGAGAGGGAGGAGAAGCCCGCCTACCAGCCTGAAATCAAGCTGCCGGAGGATGAAGCCGAGGTAGAAAAGGTCCTCGATGGCAAGGCCGACCTTGCCTTTTCGATGGCATTCGAAGTCGTGCCTGATTTCGAAATTGCCGACTTCTCATCCATCAAGCTGGAGAAGCTGAAGTCGGAAGTCAATGACGAGCAGGTAGACGAGGCGCTCGCCACGCTGGCCAAACAGTATCGCGACTTTACCCCGAGGGGCGAAGGCGAAAAGGCACAGGAGGGAGACCGCGTCATCATCGATTTCGTCGGCCGCGTGGATGGTGAGGCATTCGAGGGCGGGTCCCAGGAGGGGGCACCGCTCGAGCTTGGCAGCAACAGCTTCATTCCCGGTTTCGAAGAGCAGCTGATCGGCGCAAAGGCCGGCGAAGCGCGGGAAGTCAAGGTAGCCTTCCCGGAGGATTACGCGGTTGATGCCCTCGCCGGCAAGGAGGCGGTGTTCGAGGTCACAGTGAAGGAGGTCGCCGAACCGCGCGAAGTGACGATCGACGACGAGTTTGCGACGCGGCTCGGCTTCGAGAACCTGGAAAAGCTGCGCGACGCCGCGCGGAATCAGCTCGCCAGCGAATACGAACAGGTGTCGCGGGCCAAACTGAAGCGCCAGCTCCTCGACAAGCTCGACGAAGCTTACGACTTCCCGCTCCCGGAACGGCTCGTCGAACAGGAGTTCGAGCAGATCTGGCACCAGGTCACGCATGAACTCGAACACTCGGGGAAATCTTTCGAGGACGAAGGCACGACCGAGGACAAGGCTCGGGAGGAGTATCGCGGCATCGCCGAACGCCGCGTAAGGCTCGGGCTGGTGCTCGGCCGGGTTGGCGAGAAGAACGAGATCACCGTCGGCGAGGACGAGGTCAATCGCGCCCTGATCGACCGCGTGCGCCAGTTTCCCGGACAGGAAAGGCAGGTCTACGAATTCTACCGCAACAATCCGCAGGCGCTGCTGGAGTTGCGGGGGCCGATCTTCGAAGACAAGGTGATCGACTTCATCACCGAACTGGCCAGCGTCGAAGAGCGATCCGTCAGCCGCGAGGAACTCTACCGTGATCCCGACGAGGACGCGGCAGAGCAGGAGGCTGCCCCGGCAAAGCAGAAGCCGAAGAAGGCGCCGGCGAAAAAGAAGGCACCCCAGAAGACGGGCGACTGACCGGCTGCGGGCGCGCCGGGAAGCGGCGCCCGGGCTGTACCCGGTGAAGAATCACTCTACTCTGGCAGACGGATTGCCGGGACCATATATGCGGCACGAGGGCAGGAGGAGGAAGCTCCTGCCCGGTACAGGCGCGTACCGCAGCCAACAAAGGGATGCGATCATGCAGAAGTCTTTTCCCGCACAAATGAACATGCTCGTGCCGATGGTCGTCGAGCAGACGAACCGAGGCGAGCGTGCGTATGACATCTATTCCCGGCTGCTCAAGGAACGCATCGTCTTCGTGGTCGGTCCCATCGAGGACAACGTTGCCTCACTGGTGACAGCTCAGTTGCTGTTCCTCGAGGCGGAAAACCCGAAGAAGGAGATTTCCGTCTACATCAACTCGCCAGGCGGGGTGGTGACGTCCGGCCTTGCGATCTACGACACCATGCAGTTCATCCGGCCGCCGGTGTCGACGCTCTGCATCGGCCAGGCGGCCTCGATGGGCTCGCTGCTGCTCGCGGCCGGTGAACCCGGCATGCGCTATGCGCTGCCGAATGCTCGCATCATGGTGCATCAGCCATCGGGCGGCTTTCAGGGACAGGCCGCTGACATCGAACTTCACGCGCGGGAGATACTCGCACTTCGCAGACGCCTGAACGAGATTTATGCGAAGCACACGGGGCAGGCTCTTGATGCGATCGAGCGTGCCCTCGATCGGGACAACTTCATGACGCCGGAACAGGCGAGGGAGTTCGGCATCATCGACAGCGTCATGGAGAAGCGTCCGGATGTCGCAACCGAGGAAACGGCCAAGAGCTGAAACTGTGGTGGTTGCGGCGAGTTTGGTTGATCATGGTGGATCCCGCGAGGAGTCGGCAACGCGCGGTGGAAGCTGGTGACAATTAATCAAATCTTGAGTTGTGGGCATCTAACATGCCTTGATCATCCCGTGCCGAACATGTTCAGATGCCGAGCCGGTGCCGGAGCGTTGTCAAGTGAGCCAGTCCCCAAGCGCATCGCACTGCACGCGGCGGTACCGTCTGCTACCTACTGGCGTCCGCTGGAAAGGGCGTCGAGTCGTGAGAGACTGGCCAAGGAGAGGCTATGAGTAAAGTAAGCGGCAGCGACTCGAAGAATACGCTGTACTGCTCCTTCTGCGGAAAGAGCCAGCACGAGGTCCGCAAGCTTATCGCAGGCCCGACCGTATTCATCTGTGATGAATGTGTCGAACTGTGCATGGATATCATCCGTGAGGAAAACAAGAGCTCCCTGGTGAAGTCTCGTGACGGGGTTCCTACGCCGCGCGAGATCTGCAATGTCCTTGACGATTACGTCATTGGCCAGGACCACGCCAAGCGTGTCCTGTCGGTGGCCGTGCACAATCACTACAAGCGGCTCAATCACGCAACCAAGAACAACGACGTCGAGCTGGCAAAGTCGAACATCCTGCTGATCGGCCCGACGGGTTGTGGAAAGACTCTCCTCGCGCAGACGCTCGCGCGCATCCTCGATGTGCCGTTCACCATGGCTGACGCCACGACGCTGACGGAAGCCGGCTACGTGGGCGAGGATGTCGAGAACATCATCCTGAAGCTGCTGCAGGCTGCCGACTACAATGTCGAGCGCGCCCAGCGCGGCATCGTCTACATCGACGAGATCG
>CAZSNL010000024.1:0-2790 GCA_964608275.1 uncultured Hyphomicrobiales bacterium
CTGCTGCGGGCCACCAAGGCGGTCGGCAGTATCAAGTCCGACAATCCCGACATCCAGGCCGGCATCAACATCGTCCGCAAGGCGCTCGAGGCGCCGGTCCGGCAGATCGCCGAGAACGCGGGTCTCGAGGGTTCGGTGGTCGTCGGCAAGCTGCTCGAGAAGAAGGGCAGCTGGGGCTTCGACGCGCAGACCGAAGAGTACTGCGACATGATCGAGCGCGGCATCATCGACCCGACCAAGGTGGTGCGGACGGCGCTTCAGGACGCGGCATCGGTCGCCGGCATCCTGATCACCACCGAGGCGATGGTGGCCGAGAAGCCGGAACCGAAGTCGGCCGCCGCCCCCGGTGCCGGCATGCCCGACATGGGCGGGATGATGTAGTCGCTCCCGCGACACGCAACGGCAAGGGCCGCCTTCGGGCGGCCCTTTTTGTTGACCGGCGTGCACCGATCGAAGACACCTCGCCGTCCTGCACGCGCGGCGTTACGGCTGCGGCCGGTTTTCTGCGGGGATGCGGGCGAGCGCCTCGCACAGCACGGCGAAGGCCGACCGGGCCCCGCGGCCGAGGCCCGCGATGCCGGCCGAGGCAAGCACCGCCTCGCTGCGCAGGATCACGCCGTCGGCGAGCACCTTCAGCCAGTTGGCGCGCAGCGTGCTGCCGGTCGACGTGATGTCGACGATGACCTCCGCGGTGCCGGCGGCCGGTGCCCCTTCCGTCGCGCCGAGACTGTCAACGACGAGGTATCCGGTGACGCCCTTGGCGGCAAAGAACCGGCGGGTCAGGTTCGGGTATTTGGTGGCAACCCGGAGGCGGCGGCCGTGGGCCTGGTAGAAGGTGGCGCTCACCTCGTCGAGGTCGGCCATGGTCTCGACGTCGAGCCAGGCGCGCGGCACCGCCACCACCACGTCGGCGTGGCCGAAACCCAGTCTTGCGCGGATTTCCACCGCGCCCTGGCGCGCCTCCGCATACTCGCCGATCAGATCGACGCCGGTAATGCCGAGGTGCACCGCGCCGGCGGCCAGTTGCTGGGCGATCTCGCCGGCCGGCAGGAATGCGATCTCGACATCGTCAAGGCCGCCAAGCGTGCCGCGGTAGCCGCGGCCCCCGTTGCCCTCGACGGCGTAGCCTGCGCGTTCGAGCAGGGCGACCGAATTGTCCATCAGGCGGCCCTTGCTCGGCAATGCGAGGACGAGACGGCTGCTCATGACGCCGCCTCGCCGCGGACCGCCACGAGAAGTCGCTCGGTATGGATCGCGCAACCGACGGCCGGGATCGGCCCGTTGGCGCCGATGTCCTGCATGAGGCCGTCGTAGCGGCCTCCCCCGGCGAGCGGCACCGCCCCCCTCCTGCCGTCAACCTCGATCTGGAACACGAAGCCCGTGTAGTACTCGAGATTGCGCCCGAACTCCGCCGAGAACAGGCTGCGATCGAGGTCGACACCCTGATCCGCGAGAAGCGTCAGGCGGCGGTCGCAGGCGGCGAGCGCGGCATCGATGTCGATTGCCGAGCGCGCCGCAAGGTCGGTGACCGTCGCCAGCGCCTCGCGCGGATGACCGCGGACGGCGAGGTAGCTCTCGATGGCGTTTGCCGCCGCCCGGTCGAGCGGGCGTGCGTCGAGATCGCGAACCTTGTCCAGCAGCCGTTCGGCGATCTCGTCGATGCCGCGGCCGCCGAACAGCGGCGTTCCGGATGCCGCAAGCATGTCGCCCACCAGTTCGCGCGCCCGGGCCGGATCGGCGCCTTTCAGCTGCTGCAGCAGGGAGGCGGCCTCGCCTGCCGGGGCCGGGCGCGGCGACGCGAGACGGGTGAGCGTCTCACGGAAGGCGTGCGGACGCCAGAAGTGGTGCATCAGCCTGCGGCGCCAGCGCTCGGGCATCGGCACGGCGCGAAGCAGGGCCGAGAACAGCCCCAGGTCGCCGAGCCGGATGCGGTAATCGGTGAGCCCGGCGCGCTCGACCGCGGCAATGCCGAGCGTCGCCACCTCGACTTCGGCCGCCTCGGCATCACGGCCGCCGAAGTACTCGATGCCCGCCTGCTCGAACTCGCGCGGATGCATGCCGTCCTCGCCGGCCGGCTGGTAGCGGAAGGCCGGGCCGTGATAGCGGTAGCGGGCCTCGCTTCCGTCGCCGGGCCCGCGTTCCAGGTAATAGCGGCAGGTGGGGACGGTGAGGTCGGGCCTCAGGCAGAGCATCGCGCCGCCGGGGTCGGAGAAGACGTAGGTGCGCTGGCGGATCTCCTCGCCGGCGCGCTCGAGGAAGATGTCGGCGGGCTGCAGGATGCGCGGTTCGACGAGCTCGTAGCCGGCGTCGCCGAACACGTCGGCGATCTCTCTGGCCTGCGCATCGAGGGCGGCGCTGAGGGCCGGGTCCTTGCCAGGCATCGGCGCTCAGGAGCGATGCCGCGCAAGGATGTCGCGGCAGGCTTCGATCAGGCGTTCCTCGGGCACCTGGACCTGGGCCGGCTGGCCGGTCCGCCACTCGACGTTGTCGGCGATCTCGGCGGAGAGCCTCGCGCCCTCGATCAGGTCCTTGAGCGTGACTTCGCCGCGCTTGAGTTCGTCTTCGCCCTGGATGACGGCGATGGCGGCGCCGCGCCGGTCGGCGTACTTCAGCTGCGCCTTCATCCCGGACGTGCCGAGATACATCTCGGCACGGATGCCAGCGCGCCTCAGCGCGAAGGTCATGCGCTGGTAGTCGGTGACGCGGTTGCGGTCCATGACGAGGACGACGACTGGGGCATCGGCCTCGTCCGTCTTCAGCGCGCCGAGCTGGCTGAGCGCCGTGTAGAGC
>CAZSNL010000024.1:2800-32264 GCA_964608275.1 uncultured Hyphomicrobiales bacterium
TCACGCCGATCGAGAACCCGGTCGCCGGCACCGCCTCGCCGCGGAAGCGGGCAACGAGTCCGTCGTAGCGCCCGCCGCCGCCGACCGAACCGAAGCGGACGGTCCGGCCGTCCTCGTCGGTGGTGTCGAAGGTGAGCTCGGCCTCGAACACGAGACCGGTATAATATTCGAGACCGCGGACGACCGACGGGTCGATGCTTATGCGGCTGTCGTCATATCCCGCATCGCGCACGAGGGCCTGAAGCGCGAAAAGCTCCTCCAGCCCCTCCTGCTCGATGGCCGGGCCGGGTGGCAGCCCGCCCTTGGCGATGCCGGTGGTGATCCTGTCGATCAGGCGATCGATCTGCTCGTGATCGAGGCCCGCGCCCCTGGTGAAGTCGCCGCTCTCGTCCTTGCGGCCGGGGCCAAGCAGCAGCCTCACCGCGTCCAGCCCCAGCCGGTCCAGCTTGTCGATGGCGCGCAGCACCGTGAGCCGGCGGGCCGCGTTCTCGTCCCCGCCGAGGCCGATCGCCTCCATCACGCCGTCGAGGACCTTGCGGTTGCTGACCCTGATGACATAGTCGCCGCGGGCGATGCCGAGCGCCTCCAGCGTGTCGGCCGCCATCATGCAGATCTCGGCATCGGCGGCGACGCTCGGGGTCCCCACCGTGTCGGCGTCGAACTGGACGAACTGGCGGAACCGGCCGGGCCCGGGCTTCTCGTTGCGGAACACCGGGCCGGTCTGGTAGCGGCGGAACGGCTTCGGCAGGGTGTCGTAGTTCTCCGCGACGTAGCGGGCGAGCGGCGCGGTCAGGTCATAGCGCAGGGAGAGCCACTGCTCGTCGTCGTCCTGGAACGAGAAGACGCCCTCGTTCGGCCGGTCGAGGTCGGGCAGGAACTTGCCTAACGCGTCGGTGTACTCGATCACGGGTGTGTCTAGCGGCTCGAAGCCGTAGAGCTCGTAGACGTCGCGGATGGTGCGCAGCATGCGGTCGAGCGCGCGCACCTCGGCCGCGCCTACGTCGCGCAGGCCCTTGGGCAGTCGCGCCTTCGGCCGCGCCGCCTTGGCGGGACGGCCCGCGCCCTGTCTGGCGGGAATGGTCATGGCGCGGGTTCTAGCGCAATCGTGAAACGGGCGGCAAGCGCCAGCGGCCCGCGTAGTACCGGGACCGTGGCTGCCGCGGCTAGCGCGAAGCCTTCATGACCCGCGCGCGGGTCTCCTCGATGATGCGGTCGTACTGCTGAAGCTGTTCCGGCGTAAGCACCCGCTTCATCTCCTCGCGCTGACGCCGCTGCACCGTCTGCAGCTCGGACGATGCCTTCATCAGCTTGTCGAAGTCGGGCTTGGCGTTGGGGTCGATACCGTACTTGCGGAAGATCTTGAGCGTGTCGCGCCGGCCCTGCTTGGCGATGCGCGCGACCGCTGCACGCTGGCTGGATTTCACCTTCAGGCGCTCGGTAATGCGCGAGTCGTAGACGCTCGCCGCCGCCGACGGCGTGACGGGCAGAACTGGCAGCGACAGAACTGCCGCAAGCGCGATCGTGGCGAACGCGACGAACCTACCTGATCTTGTCATTCGATGTCCTCATCGGGGCACGTGGGCCGGCCATGCCGCAGAACGCCACCCTCCGCGAGGGCATGTTGGACGTCCGCGGCCCGGCAGCCGGTTCCGGTTGTGATGCACCGCACGCGATACCCGGGGTGCGGCGCGGCGCCCATGCGACTGACGGGCGCGATCCTGAACGATCGCATAGCGCTTCCGGGGCGCGCAATCCACACCTCGATGCAGATCGCGCCGCCAGAAACCCCGTATCAGGATCAGAGAATGAGCTGGTAGGCGGGGATGGTCAGGAATTCCTCGCAGGTGTCCCGCGTCGAAAGATCGCGGAACAGCGCGATTGCCTCCTCGAACCGTCCGCCGTCGAACCGCTCGACGCCGAGCGCGTCTCGCAGCTTGGCCATCTCGTCCTTCAGCACGTCCTCGAACAGCTCCGGGGTGACCTTACGGCCATCCTCGAGCTCGGCGCCGAAATGGATCCACTGCCAGATCTGCGCCCGGCTGATCTCGGCCGTGGCCGCGTCCTCCATGAGATTGTAGAGCGGCACCGCCCCGCGACCTCCGAGCCACGCCTCGATGTACTGCACGCCGACGCGGATGTTCTCGCGCAGGCCGGCCTCGGTCCGCGTCCCCTCGTGCACCTCGAGCAGGTCGGCCTGGCCGATGGTCACGTCGTCACGCAGGCGGTCGAGCTGGTTCGGCCCCGGCATCAGCCGGTCGAACACTTCGGTGGCAACCGGGACCAGGTCGGGATGGGCGACCCAGGTGCCGTCGTGGCCGTTGTTTGCCTCGCGCTCCTTGTCGACGCGGACCTTGGCCAGCGCCTGCTCGTTCGCCACCGGGTCGCGGCGGTTGGGGATCTGCGCGGCCATGCCGCCCATGGCGAAGGCGCCGCGGCGATGGCAGGTCTGCACCAGGAGCAGGCTGTAGTTCCTGAGGAACGCGCGGTCCATGCCGACCTGGGCGCGGTCGGGGAGCAGGTAGTCGCGGTTGTTGCGCAGCCGCTTGATGAAGCTGAAGATGTAGTCCCACCGGCCGCAGTTGAGCCCGGTGATATGGTCACGCATCTCGTAGAGGATCTCGTGCATCTCGAACGCCGACGGCAGCGTCTCGATGAGCACGGTGGCCTTCATGGTGCCGCGCGGGATGCCGAGCTTCTCCTGGGCGTGGACGAACACGTCGTTCCAGAGCCGCGCCTCGAGCCGGTTCTCCACCTTGGGCAGGTAGAAGTAGGGACCGCTGCCCTTGTCGATGGTCGCCCTGGCGTTGTGGAACGCATAGATCCCGAAGTCGAACAGCGCGCCTGCGATCTGCTCGCCGTCGACCGTCATGTGCGCTTCGGGCAGGTGCCACGCGCGCGGCCGCACGATCAGGACCGCCGGGTTCGGCCCCACCTTGTAGTCCTTGCCGGTGGCGGGATCGGTGAAGTCGATGGTGCCCTGCCACAGGTCGAGCAGAGCGATCTGGCCTTCGATCAGGTTCTGCCAGGTCGGCGTAAGCGCGTCCTCGAAGTCCGCCATGAACACTTTGGCGCCGGAGTTGAGCGCATTGACGATCATCTTGCGCTCCGCCGGGCCGGTGATCTCGACGCGGCGGTCCTGCAGGTCGGCGGGTATCGGCGCCACCTTCCAGTCGCCTTCGCGGATGTCCTTCGTCTCGGTGACGAAATCGGGAAGCTCGCCGGCGTCGTAGCGGGCCTGTACCTCCTCGCGGCGGGCAAGCAGCCGCTTGCGCTCGCTGTCGAAGCTGCGATGCAGGCCGGCGACGAACTCCAGGGCATCGCGGGTCAGGACCCGCTCCCATCCAGGCAAGGGCCGCCCGGTGATCGCAACACCGCGCGGAAGATCGAGATTTGACGTTGTGCTTTCTGCAACCGACATTGTGAAACTCCGGAAACGTGCGCGGGCAAGATCACGCAGGACGGTCCCGGTTCAACCCCGCTTCCCACTACGCGGAATTTCGTTTCACATTTTGAAGCGCCTGCGGCCTTGGACCGCCGGTTGCCCAGTCGAGGAGCTCGACGGTGTGGACAAACGGGATGTCGGTTGCCGGTGAAAGCTGGCTGATGCAGCCGATGTTGCCGGTCGCCACCACGTCGGGGCGGATGCCGGTGATGCGGTCGATCTTGCGGTCCCTGAGCTGCCGCGACAGCTCCGGCTGCAGGATGTTGTAGGTACCCGCCGAACCGCAGCACAGGTGGCCCTCCGGCACCTCCAGCACCTCGAACCCCGCCCGCCTGAGGAGCGAGACCGGCTGCGCATGAACCCGCTGGCCATGCTGCATCGAACAGGCCGAATGATAGGCCACCCTGAGCGGCTCCGCCGCGGTGGCCGGGCCGAGGCCGAGCCTGTCGACGAATTCGCTCACGTCCATGGCCAGGTCGGAGATGCGCGCCGCCTTCTCGGCATATTGCGGGTCGTTGCGGAAGATGAAGCCGTAATCCTTGATCATCGTGCCGCAGCCCGAGGCATCGGAAATGACGGCATCGAGACCGCGGTCGAGCTCACCGGTCCAGCTGTCGATGTCGGTGCGGGCGTGGGCATGCGCCTCGTCCTCGCGGCCGAGATGGTGCACGAGTGCGCCGCAGCACCCCGCCGTCGCGGGGATCACCACCTCGGTGCCCAGCCGGTTGAGGAGCCTGACGGTGGCACGGCCTATGTGCGGTGCGATGACAATCTGCACGCAGCCGGCAAGCAGCGCCACACGCGCCCGGCGCTCCCCCTCTGCCGCGTAGACGCCGGGGCCGAGGGCGGCCTGCGACGGCGGCAGAGCCTTCGGCATCAGGCCCAGCATCGCCGCCAGCGGGCGGGTGACCGGCAGCCGCTGCAGGATCGGCGCCAGCGGTCGGACCGCTGCGCCGAGGCGCATCAGCGGCCTCGCCCGTTTCGGTTCCGGCAGCGTCGCGGCAATGAACCGGCGGATCAGGCGTTCGGCCAGCGGGCGCCGGTAGGTCTTCTCGATATGCACGCGGGCATGGTCGACCAGGTGCATGTAGTCGACACTCGCCGGGCAGGTGGTCATGCAGGCAAGGCAGGACAGGCAGCGGTCGACGTGCTTTACGACCTCGCCGGTGGCCGGGCCGCCGTCCTCCAGCATGTTCTTGATCAGGTAGATGCGGCCGCGCGGGCTGTCGAGCTCGTCGCCGAGCAGGACGTAGGTCGGACAGGTCGCGGTGCAGAAGCCGCAGTGGACACACTTGCGCAGGATCTCGTTCGAGGTCGCGATCTGCGGATCGGCGAGCTGCTCGGCGGTGAACTCGGTCCTCATGCCGCAGCACCCGGATACATGCGGCCCGGATTGAGGATGCCGCGCGGATCGAACGCCTCCTTGAGCCGCGCCGACAGCCCGGCAAGCGCCGGCTCCTGCGGCTGGAACACGGCGGTCGCCGCCCGCACCGGCATCTCGGCGCGAACGAGCGTCGCATGCCCGCCGCCGGCCCTTGCGACCGCGCCGCGGATCGCCGCCTCCGCGGTCTCGCCGCCGTCCACCTCTATCCACACCAGCCCGCCCGACCAGTCGAGCAGCGCCCGCACCGGATGGGCGGCCGCTACCGCCTCGAGCACGTCGGGGCCCCTGGTGGGCGCGACCGACACCTTCCACAAAGGCCGCATAGAGCCGACGAACGGTTCGAGGTCGCGCACCGCCCGCCACACCGCCCGCGACCGGTCGGCCTCGAGCTGCCGGGCAGCCCCGTAGTCGCCGAGCGCCGCGGCCAGGCGGCCGCTCCGGTAGGCGACCGACGGCGCGAAGCCATCGAGCCGCAGGAGGGCTGCGGAGCCGGTGCCGTCAAACGCCGCGCCGGCGGCAATCGCGGCGGCGGTTTCCGGCGGCAGGAAGGCGGCGGCGGAGACCTCGCAGTCGCTGCCCATCGCCGCGCACAGGGCGGCGACGCCGCGCCGCGCGTCGAGGCCGTCGAGCACGAGGGTGACCTCGGTTTCCGGCGCCGGCAGCACCTTGATCGTCACGTCCGTCATCACGGCAAGCGTCCCCCACGACCCCGCCAATACCTTGCACAGATCGTAGCCGGTCACGTTCTTGACGACCCGGCCACCCGACTTGAATGCCTCGCCGCGGCCGCTTACCGCGCTCAAGCCGAGGAAGTGGTCGCGCGCAGCACCCATCTTGATGCGCCGCGGGCCGCCGAGGTTGGCGGCCAGCACGCCGCCGATGGTGGCGCCGCCGGCGGTCCCGCCGAGCACCGGCCCGAGGTCGGGCGGCTCGAACGCCAGCGCCTGCCCCTCGGCTGCCAGTGCGGCATCGATCATCGTCATCGGAGTACCGGCGCGCGCCGAAAGCACCAGTTCGTCGGGCTCGTACAGCGTGATCCCGACAAGGCCCGAGACGTCCAGCGTGTGCTCGACCTGCAGCGGCCGGCCGATGCCGCGCTTGGTGCCGCCGGCGACGATCTCCAGCGGCGTTTCGGCCGCCGCCGCCCAGGCGACCGCCTCGAGGATCTGGTCCGCCGTCTCCGGCCTGAGGACGCTGCTCATGACGGGCCCGTCAGAACCGGGGGATGTCGGGGAACGGCAACTGGCCGCCCCGGACGTGCATGCGGCCAAGTTCGGCACAGCGGTGGAGGGTCGGGAACATCTTGCCCGGATTGAGCAGCCCGTCGGCATCGAACGCGCACTTGACCCGCTGCTGCTGCTTGAGGTCGATTTCGGTGAACATCTCGCCCATCAGGTCGCGCTTCTCGACGCCGACGCCGTGTTCGCCGGTCAGCACGCCGCCCACTTCGACGCACAGCTTCAGGATGTCGGCCCCGAACGCCTCGGCGCGCCGCAGCTGATCGTCGTCGTTCGCGTCATACAGGATGAGCGGATGCAGGTTGCCATCGCCGGCATGGAACACGTTGGCGCAGCGCAGGCCGTGCTTGCGCTCGAGCGACGCAATCCGTGCCAGCACCTCCGGCAGCCGGCCGCGCGGTATGGTCCCGTCCATGCACAGGTAGTCCGGCGAAATGCGGCCGACGGCGGGGAACGCGGCCTTGCGGCCGGCCCAGAAGGCGAGCCTCTCGGGCTCCGAGGTCGAGGCGCGGATCGACGTGGCGCCGTTGTCGCGGGCGATGGCGCTCACCCGCTCCACCAGGTGGTCGACCTCGGCCTCCGGCCCGTCGATCTCGACGATCAGCAGCGCCTCGACGTCGAGCGGGTAGCCGGCCTGCACGAATTCCTCCGCCGCATGGATCGCCGGCCGGTCCATCATCTCCATGCCGCCGGGGATGATCCCGGCGCCGATGACGCCCGCCACGCAGGCGCCGGCCGCCTCGCTGGTCGGAAAGCCGATCAGCAGCGCGCGCGCCGTCTCCGGCCGCTTCAGGATCCGCACCGTCACCTCGGTGACCACCCCGAGCAGGCCCTCTGACCCGGTGACCAGGCCGAGCAGGTCGTAGCCGTCCGCGTCGAGGTGGCGGCCGCCGAGACGCACCACCTGGCCGTCGATCAGCACCAGCTCGCAGCCGAGCACGTTGTTGGTGGTGAGCCCGTACTTGAGGCAGTGCACGCCGCCGGAGTTCTCGGCGATGTTGCCGCCGATGGTGCAGGCGATCTGGCTCGACGGATCCGGGGCGTAATAGAAGCCGTGATCGGCGACCGCCTGGGTGATGGCGAGGTTGGTGACCCCCGGCTGCACGACGGCGCACCGGTTGTCGAAATCGATGTCGAGCACGCGGTTGAACTTGGCCATTCCGAGAAGCACGCCGTCAGCCAGGGGCAAGGCCCCGCCGGAGAGCGATGTCCCGGCGCCGCGCGGCACCACCCGGATGCCCTCGCGGTGGCAGTACGCCAGCACCTGCGACACCTGTTCCGTCGTCGACGGCAGGACGACCAGCATCGGCATCTGGCGATAGGCGGTCAGGCCGTCCGACTCGTAGGCGCGCATTTCCTCGGCGCTGTCGATGACGCCTTCGCCCGGCACGATCGCCCTCAGGGCGGCGGCAATCTCGTGACGCCGTGCAAGAACCGACCGGTCGGGTTCCGGCATGCGGAGTGTCAATTCGCTTCCCTCGTGCCCCGGCAATGGCAATCCTCAACCAGACGTTAATGTGGCATATCGACAGGGCCAATCAACCTGAGATGGAATTCCGACTGGCGAAAGCGGCCAAGTGCCGCTGACACCATCGGCAACGGCGCGCCGGCGGCAGCGCCGGCCCGCGTCCTCCGGGTCGTGACATCGTCCCTTGACTTCCGCCGATGGTCTGCCCGACCTTCGCTCCCGGAGCAGCCTCCCCTGATCGGGGAAGCGGGGGCTGTCGCGTGTCCGCGTCCGGTCGGACAGTCGGCAGTTTCGCGTGGCCTCCGAGAGGCGCTGCCGCAGGTGACGGTAATCGGAAATGAAGACACAGAAGACAACGGTTGCCCTGTTCGTGACCTGCCTCGTCGACCTGTTCAGGCCGTCGGTCGGCTTCGCCGCCATCCGCCTGCTCGAGGATGCCGGCTGCCGCGTCGAGGTGCCGGACGCGCAGACCTGCTGCGGCCAGCCCGCCTACAACTCCGGCGACCGCGCCGACGCAAGGGAGCTGGCGCGGCAAACCATCGCCGCGTTCGAGCCCTACGACTGGATCGTCGCGCCGTCCGGGTCGTGTGCCGGCATGTTGCGCAAGCATTACCCGCTGCTGTTCGCCGACGACCCGGCGATGCGCGACCGCGCCGAGGCGGTGGCCGCGAGGACCTGGGAGCTGGTGTCGTTCCTGGTCGACGTCCTCGGCGTCGAGCGGGTCCCGCAGACCGTCAACCTGCACGCCACCTATCACGACTCCTGCTCGGGCCTGCGCGAACTCGGCATTCGCGAACAGCCGCGCCGGCTGCTGTCCACGATCAACGGTCTGAAGCTTACCGAGCTGGCCGACGCGGACGTCTGCTGCGGCTTCGGCGGCACCTTCTGCGTCAAGTACCCGGACATCTCCAACGACATGCTCGAGAAGAAGACGGCCGCGATCGCCGCGACCGGTGCCGACGTGCTGCTCGCCGGCGATCTCGGCTGCCTGATGAACATGGCCGGCAAGCTGAAGCGCCAGGGCTCGCCGGTCCGCGCCTGGCACGTGGCGGAGGTGCTGGCGGGGATGACAGACGATCCGGCGATCGGCGAGGGAACATGAAGCCGACCTCGCATGCCTTCAAGCAGAACGCCCGCGAAGCGCTTGCCGACCCGCAGCTCAGGCGGGCGCTCGGCAACGTGCCCACCGGCTTCATCCAGAAGCGCGCCAACGCCCGGGCGCGACTGCCGGAGTTCGATGACCTGCGCGACGTCGCGCGCGACATCAAGAACCACACGCTTGCCCATCTCGACCTCTACTACGACGCCTATGAGCAGCGTGTGACGGCGGCGGGCGGCCAGGTCCACTGGGCCGAAACGGCGGCCGACATGCGGCGCATCGTGCTCGACATCTGCCGCGCCGAGGGCGCCCGCGTGGTAACCAAGGGCAAGTCGATGATCGCCGAGGAGGTGGCGCTCAACGAGCACCTCGAAGCGGCGGGGCTGGAAGTGGTCGAGACCGACCTCGGCGAGTACATCATCCAGCTCCGCCACGAGCCGCCGAGCCACATCATCGCGCCGGCGATCCACCTCAACAAGGAACAGGTCGAGGAGAGCTTCCGTGCCCGCCATGCCGGCCTGCCGGAGGACCGCAAGCTCGACGACGCCCCCGCCCTCGTCGGCGAGGCGCGCCAGGTCCTGCGGCAGAAGTTCCTGTCGGCCGACGTCGGCATCACCGGCGCCAACTTCCTGGTCGCCGAGACCGGGACGTCGATCATCGTCACCAACGAGGGCAACGGCGACCTGACCCAGACGCTGCCGCGGGTGCACATCGTGCTGGCGAGCATCGAGAAGATGGTGCCGACGCTGGAAGACGTGACGACCATCCTGCGCCTGCTCGCCCGGTCCGCCACCGGACAGGAGTTCTCCTCCTACACGACCCTGTCGACCGGTCCACGCCGGGCGGGGGACCCCGACGGCCCGCAGGCCTACCACGTCGTCATCCTCGACAACGGCCGCACGGCCATGCTCGGCACCGAGTTCCACGACATGCTCAGGTGCATCCGCTGCGGCGCCTGCATCAACCACTGCCCGATCTACCATGCGGTCGGCGGCCACGCCTACGGCTGGGTCTACTCCGGTCCGATGGGGGCGGTGCTGACACCGGCGCTGATCGGCATCGAGGAGGCCGGCCACCTGCCCAACGCATCCACGTTCTGCGGCCGCTGCGAGGAAGTGTGCCCGATGCGGATCCCGCTGCCGAAGATGATGCGCCACTGGCGGGAGCGCGAGTTCGAGCGCCACCTCGCGCCGCTGTCGCAGCGCTGGGGCCTCGGCGTGTGGGCGGCGGTCGCCCGCCGCCCGGCCCTCTACCGCGCCGCCACCGCGTTTGCCGCGGCGGCGCTCAGGCTCGTGGCGCGCGGCCGCGGCCGGGTCTCGTGGTTGCCGCTCGCCGGCGGCTGGACGCGGCATCGCGACTTCCCGGCGCCGCAGGATCGCACCTTCATGCAGCTGTGGCGGGAGCGCTCGCATGGCTGATGCGGCAAATGACGCGGCGACGGGCCGCGCGCGGGTGATGGCGGCGATGCGCCGGGCGCTCGGCGTCACCGGCGACGAACCGGAACGGCGGGCGGCGGTCGCGGCGCGGCTTTCAGGCCATGCGCGCCACCTCGTGCCGAGGCGCGCCGCCGTCTCCGGCGCCGAGCGGCTCGACCTGTTCCGCCGCATGGCGGAGGCGACGCAGACGACCGTCGCCGAAGTGGACACCGCCGCCGACGTGCCGTCGGCGGTTGCCGACTACCTGCGGACCAACAACCTGCCGGCACGGATCCGGCGCGGTGCCGACCCGGTGCTGGCCACGATGCCGTGGCACGAGGTCTCCGCGCTCGAGGTTACCGAGGGTCCGGCGCGGGCCGACGACCTCGCCTCGCTCAGCCACGCGTTCGCCGCGGTCGCCGAGACCGGCACCCTGATCCTCACCTCGGGTCCGGACAATCCGACCACGCTCAATTTCCTCCCCGACAACCACATCGTCGTCGTCGAGGCATCGCGCGTCGTCGGCGCCTACGAGGACGCCTGGGACCGGCTGCGCGCGGCGTACGGCGAGGCGGCGATGCCGCGCACCGTCAACATGATCACCGGCCCGTCGCGCACCGCCGACATCGAGCAGACGATCCAGCTCGGCGCCCACGGGCCGCGCCGGCTGCACGTGATCCTGGTGCGGAACGGCGGACCTTCGTCCGCTACCGCATGACGGAAAGTCCGCAACCCCCGTTTTGACAGCGGCGGTTCGGTGACGGAATAGTGCGCCCTCTGGGCCGCTGCCCGCGATTTCCGCGGAGGCGCGGCCGGCAAGCGAGGGGAACCGACACCATGAAGCTTCTGCGCTACGGCAGGCCGGGCCGGGAGAAGCCCGGGATCCTGGATTCGAACGGCGCCATACGCGACCTGTCGGGGAGGGTCGACGACATCACGCCCGAGATGCTGTCGCCGAAGGCGCTGGCAAGGCTCGCCCGGATCAACCCCGACCGGCTGCCACGGGTGGCCGGTCGGCCGCGGATCGGGCCGCCGGTCGCCGGCATCCGCAATTTCGTTGCCATCGGCCTCAACTACACCGACCACGCGGAAGAAACCGGCGCGGCGATCCCCAGGGAACCGATCATCTTCACCAAGCACCTGAGCTCGATCTGCGGGCCGAACGACGACATCGTGCTGCCGCGGAAGTCGAAGAAGGGCGACTGGGAAGTCGAACTCGGCGTCGTCATCGGCCAGACGACGAAGAACGTGACCAAGCGCGATGCGCTTTCCCATGTGGCCGGCTACTGCATCGTCAACGACGTCTCCGAACGCGAGTACCAGATGGAACGCGCCGGCCAGTGGGTCAAGGGCAAGTCGCTCGACACCTTCGGCCCGGTCGGGCCGTGGCTGGTCACCGCCGACGAGATCCGCAACCCGCAGCGGCTCGGGCTGTGGCTTGAACTGAACGGCGAGCGAGTGCAGGACGGGACGACGCAGAACATGATCTTCTCCGTCGCCCACATCGTCTCCTACGTGTCGCAGTTCATGACGCTGATGCCGGGCGACCTGATCTGCACCGGCACCCCGGCCGGGGTCGGCCTCGGCATGAAGCCGCAGCGCTTCCTCAAGCCGGGCGACGTGCTCAGGCTCGGCATCGACGGCCTGGGCGAGCAGCGGCAGAAGGTGGTCCGCGCGTGAGCGGGCGGCCTAGTCCACGAGGATGGCGCGGAAGTCGTTGACGTTGGTGCCGGTCGGCCCGGTCATGACCAGGTCGCCGATGGCCGAGAACAGTCCGTAGGCGTCGTTGCCGTCGAGCGCCTGCTGCGGGTCGAGGCCGAGCGCCGCCGCCTTGGCGAGGGTGTCGGGGTGGATGCGGGCGCCGGCGTTGTCGCCGGATCCGTCGATGCCGTCGGTGTCGCAGGCGAGCGCGCGGATCCGCGGATGGCCGCCGAGCGCGATCGCCAGCGCCAGCGCGTACTCGGCATTGCGGCCGCCGCGGCCCTTGCCGCGCACAGTCACCGTCGTCACGCCGCCGGAGAGGATCACCACCGGCGGCCGCACCGGCCCGCGTCCGGCCGCGATGTCGAGGGCAAGTGCGGCGTGGTCCGCCGCCACCTCGCGGGCCTCGCCCTCCACCCGGTCGCCCAGGTCGAGCACCTGCAGTCCGGCCGCCTCCGCCTCGGCTGCCGCGGCGGCAAGCGATTGCGCCGAGGCGGCGATCACCTGCGCCTCGCTGCGCGCAAACGCGGGATCGCCCGGCTTCGGCGATTCCGAGGCCGGCGCCTCCAGATGGGCGATTACCGCCGGCGGCACGTCGAGCCGGTACTTGCGGATGATGGCGAGTGCATCCTCGCGGGTCGTCGGGTCGGGAACCGTGGGGCCCGAGGCGACGGTTGCCGGGTCATCGCCTGGCACGTCGGAGATGATCAGCGTCACCACCCGGGCCGGCATGGCGGCGGCGGCGAGCCGGCCGCCCTTGATCGTCGACAGGTGCTTGCGGATGCAGTTGATCTCGCTGATCGTCGCCCCGCAGGCGAGCAGCGCCCGGTTGACGGCCTGCTTGTCGGCAAGCGTCAGGCCAGGCGCAGGTACGGTGAGCAGCGCCGAGCCGCCGCCGGAGATGAGGCACAGGGCGAGGTCGTGCGGGCCAAGCCCGGCGGCCTTTGCCAGCAGCCGCTTCGCCGCCTGCAGCCCCGCTTCGTCCGGCACCGGATGGGCCGCCTCGACGACGTCGATGCGATCGCAGGCGACGCCGTGTCCGTAGCGGGTGATCGCGAGGCCCGAGACGGGGCCGTTCCAGCTGGTCTCGACGGCGCGTGCCATGCCGGCCGCCGCCTTGCCGGCGGCCAGCACCACGGTGCGGCCGCCTTCGGGCACCGCGGGCAGGTGACGCGGCACGCACACCGCCGGATCGGCGGCGGCGACCGCAACGGCGAACAGACGGTCGAGGATGTCGGTATCCGGCATCGGGCTTGCGTCTCCGGGGCGTGTGGACCTATACCGCGCGAGGAAGAATCTGGCGGAGCGTTACCATGCGACACGCGGCCAATGCCACCCGTGTTTTCCACCGCGACCTGCGCACCATGCCGGCCGAGGCGGTGGCCGGCGAAGGCGTCTATCTTCGCGACGCGCAGGGGCGGCGTTATCTCGATGCCTCGGGCGGCGCCGCGGTGTCCTGCCTTGGCCACGGCCACCCGCGAATCATCGCCGCCATCAAGCAGCAACTCGACCGCATCGCCTTCGCCCACACCGCCTTCTTCACCAGCGGCCCGGCCGAGGAACTGGCCGAGGTCCTGAGCGACAAGGCGCCGGGCGGCCGGTGGCGGGTCTACTACCTGTCCGGCGGCTCGGAGGCCAACGAGGCGGCGCTCAAGCTTGCCCGCCAGATCCAGGTCGAACGCGGCGAGACCGGCCGCGACCATTTCATCGCCCGCCAGCAGTCCTATCACGGCAACACGCTGGGCGCGCTTTCGGTGTCCGGCAACCCGGGCCGGCGGCGGCTGTTCGAACCGATCCTCCTGCCCAACGTCCGCCACATCCAGCCCTGCTACGCCTACCGCTGGCAGGAGCCGGGCGAGAGCGACGAGGACTTCGGCCGGCGCAGCGCGCTGGCGCTGGAACGCGAGATCGAGGCGCTGGGCGAAGGCCGCGCCATCGCCCTCATCGCCGAGACCGTGGTCGGCGCCACCCTCGGCGCGGTGCCCCCGGCGCCCGGCTACTTCCGCGAGATCCGGCGCATCTGCGACCGCCACGGCGCGCTCATGATCCTCGACGAGGTGATGTCGGGGATGGGGCGGACGGGGACGCTGTTCGCCTGCGAGCAGGACGGCGTCGTGCCCGACATGATCTCCCTCGCCAAGGGTCTCGGTGCCGGCTACCAGCCGCTCGGCGCCCTCATGGTGCGCGAGGAGCTGGTCGAGGAGGTCGAGCGCGGCACCGGGCTGTTCCACCACGGCCACACCTATATCGGCCATCCGACCGCCTGCGCCGCCGGCCTTGCGGTCCAGCGGGTGTTCGAGGAGGACGACCTGGTCGCCCGCGTCGCCACCATGGGCGAACGGCTGGCGACCGCACTGCGCGAGCGGTTCGGCGACCATCCGCATGTCGGCGATCTCAGGGGGCGCGGGCTGTTCCGCGGCATCGAGCTGGTTGCCGATCGCGAAACCAGGGAGCCGTTCCCGCCGCAAGAGCGGCTTGCCGCGAGAATCAAGGCGGCGGCGCTGGAGAACGGCCTGGTCTGCTATCCGTCATCGGGAACCGCCGACGGCAAGCGCGGCGACCACGTGATGCTGGCGCCGCCGTTCATCATCACCGACGACCAGATCGAGGAACTCGTCGACAAGCTCTCGGCCAGCATCGACCAGGCGATCGCCGCGGCCGGCGTCTGAGCGGGTCAGCTGCCGCCGGCAGCCGCCGCGGTCGCCGTCGGCCGGGCATCGTCCGCCCTGGTCATGCGCCGACGCTGGAGCCAGACGATGAGCCCGAGCAGCAGCAGCGCCGGGATGTAGAACACCTCCTTGGGCGGACGATCCCGGTTGGGGACGCCGACCGAGGCGATTTCGACGGGCCGGTCGGCATAGAAGTCGAAGGCGCGGCTGAACTCGTCGAACCGGGTGCCGGGGAACGGCTCCTCCACCTTCGCGACGCCGTCTTCGATGGTCACCACAAGGCCGCCTTCCTCGACCCGTTGCATACCCGGTTTCTGGGCACCAAGCGGCAGAATCACCACCCGTTCCAACAGGCGGTCGGGGGCGTCGAAGTCGGGCCCGCGCACCACCACCCGCATCTCCGCAAGCGCCGGCTGCTGCTCCGCCACGGCGGCAATCTCGGTGCCGGGATGGGTGACGAACGGCGGCGCCACCTGGTCGAGCCAGAACCCGGGCCGGAACAGTGTGAAGGCGACGAGCAGCAGCGCCAGCGACTCCCAGATGCGGTTGCGGACCAGGAAGTAGCCTTGCGTCGCGGCGGCGAACAGCAGCATCGCCACCGCCGCGACCACGAACACGAACGCCGCCTGGGCCCAGCTCACGTCGATCAGGAGGAGCTGGGTGTTGAAGATGAACAGGAATGGCAGCACCGCGGTCCGGATGTCGTAGGCGAAGCCCTGGATGCCGGTGCGGATCGGGTCACCGCCCGAGATCGCCGCCGCCGCGAACGCCGCGAGGCCGACCGGCGGTGTGTCGTCGGCAAGGATGCCGAAGTAGAAGACGAACATGTGGACCGCGATCAGCGGCACGATCAGCCCGGACTGGGCGCCGACCGTGACGACCACCGGCGCCATCAGCGACGACACCACGATGTAGTTGGCGGTCGTCGGCAGGCCGAGGCCGAGGACGAGGCTCATCACCGCCACCAGCAGCAGCATCAGCAACAGGTTGCCGCCGGACAGGAACTCGACGAAGCCGCCGATCACCTGGTGCATGCCGGTAAGTGACACGGTGCCGACGATGATGCCGGCGGCGGCCGTGGCGACGCCGATCGGCACCATGTTGCGGGCGCCGGCAATCATGCCCTCGACGAACTCGCGGAAGCCGCGACGGATGGCGCCGCCGAGATCGCCCTCGCCGCGGAACAGCGCCTTCAGGGGGTGCTGGGTCAGCACGACCACGACCATCGACAGGATCGCCCAGTAGGCGGAGAGACCGGGCGAGAACCGCTCGATCATGATGCACCAGATCAGCACCACGAGCGGCACCAGGAAGTAGAGCCCGGTTACCGCGGTGGGGCCCGCCGGCGGCAGCTCGGTGACCTCGGCGTCGGCGTCGTCCGTCGGCAGGTCGGGATACCGGGCGGCAAGCGCCACCAGCAGCACGTAGACCGCCAGCAGTCCGGCGACCGCCACCCAGAAGGTAACGCCGGGGATCGCGGTCTTCATCCAGCCGAGTGCGTAGTAGACGAATGCGAACAGGAGTCCGGTGGCGATGAACCCGCCAAGCGCGCCGAGGAGCTTCTGCATGGCGGTCAGTCGCGACGGCGGCTTCGGCAGCCCCTGCAGTCCGAGCTTAACCGCTTCCAGGTGCACGATGTAGAACAGCGCCATGTACGAGATCACCGCCGGCAGGATCGCGTGCCTGACGACATCGAGGTAGCTGATGCCGGTGAACTCGGCGATGATGAAGGCGGCCGCCCCCATCACCGGCGGCATCAGCTGGCCGTTGGTCGATGCGGCGACCTCCACCGCACCGGCCTTGATCACCGGGAAGCCGGTGCGCTTCATGAGCGGGATGGTGAAGGTGCCGGTCGTCACCACGTTGGCGATCGACGAGCCGGAGTAGATGCCCGACAGCCCCGACGAGACCACTGCCGCCTTGGCCGGGCCGCCGCGCAGGTGACCCAGCATGGCGAACGCGATCTTGATGAACCAGTTGCCCGCCCCGGCGCGTTCCAGCAGGGCGCCGAACAGGACGAACAGGAAGATCATCGAGGCCGACACCCCGATGGCGACACCGAACACGCCCTCGAGCTGCATCCAGTAGTGCCACATGGCCTTGCCGAACGAGGCCCCCTTCCACTGGATGGCGTCGGGGAAGAAATCGCGGTCGCCGAACAGCACGTAGACCACGAACACCGCGGCGACGACCACCAGCGGCAGGCCGAGCGAGCGATAGACGGCGAGGGCCAGTATCACCAGGCCGGTCGTCGAGACCACGAGGTCGGCGGTGGTCGGCAGCCCGGCACGGCCGGCGATCTGGTCGCCGAAGACGTTCAGGTAGAGGCAGGCGGATGCGCCGAGCAGGGCAAGCAGCCAGTCGTACCACGGCACGCGGTCGCGAGGGCTCGACCTGAACAGCGGGAACGCCAGCGCCGCCAGCGCCAGCGCGAATGCGAGGTGAACGACCCGGATCTCCGAGCTGTTGAAGATGAACTCGATGTTGATGCCGGTGGCGTCGCGGAGCGGCCGGCCGATGGTCGACTGCAGCCAGAACGGCAGGTTCGAGGCGACGTAGAGCTGGAACAGGGACCAGGTGAAGGCGAGCGCGCGAACGAGGGTGCCGACCCTGCCGGTCGGCTCGCGTGCGCCCGTATCGGTCTCGGCAACATAATCGCCGGCCTGGCGCTGTACCGGCGCGGTGTCGCTGCTCATCCGTTCCCTCCCCTCACAAGGTCCGGTCAGCACCCGCGTTACGGGTCAGGTGTCGCGATTGCCGACAGCGCGGTCGGATCATGCGCACCTTCAGCGAGCATGCGGGGGGCGGAAGGCCTCGGCGGCTCCTCCGCCCCTCGCGGTTGTCGCTGCTATTCCTTAAGCAGGCCCATTTCCTCAAAGACCTGCTTGGCACCGTCATGCAGCGGCGCGGACAGGCCTTCACTGACCATTTCCTCGGCCTTCAGGTTGGCGAAGGCCGGGTGCAGCCGCTTGAACTCCTCGAGGTTCTCCATCACCGCGCGGACCACGACGGCGACCACCTCGTTGGGCACGTCGGCGGAGGTGACGAACGTCGCGCCGACGCCGAAGGTGGTGATGTCCTCGTCCTGGCCGGGATACATACCCGCCGGGATGATGGCCTTGCGATAGTAGGGACGTTCCTCGACGAGTTTCTCGATTTCAGGCGTCCAGGCGTTCACCAGGTGTGACGGGCAGGTGGCGAGCGTCTCCTGGGTGTTGGCCGACGGATGGCCGACCAGCCAGAAGAAGACGTCGATCCTGTCGTCGCACAGGGCCTGGCCCTGTTCGGCGGACTTCAGTTCGGCGGCGAGCTGGAGATCGTTCCGGCTCCAGCCGAGCGCCTGTTCCATCACTTCCCAGGTCGCCCGCTGTCCCGAGCCCGGGTTGCCGATGTTCACCCGCTTGCCCTTGATGTCGGGGAGGTTCTTGATGCCGCTGTCGGCGCGGGCAATGATGGTGACCGGTTCGGGATGAACCGAGAATACCGACCTGAGGCCCTCGAACGGCTTGCCTTCCCACTGCTCGGCGCCGGTGTAGGCGTTGAACTGGACGTCCGACTGGACGACGCCGAATTCGAGCTCGCCGGACTGAATGGTATTGACGTTGTAGACCGATCCGCCGGTCGACTCGACCGAGCAGCGGATGCCGTGCTCCTGCCGGTTCTTGTTCACCAGCCGGCAGATTGCGCCACCGGTCGGGTAGTACACGCCGGTGATGCCGCCCGTCCCGATACTGATGAACTGTTGGTTCTGGGCTGCGGCCGGGCCTGCGAATGCCAGCGAGCCGGCGACAAGGGCTCCGGCGGCGGTAAACAGCAGTCTTTTCATGATGAACCTCCCTTGCGCGTTCGCGGAATCATTGTCCGATAGTCGCGAGCGGCGATTAAATGCGATGGCGGGCCGGAAAGCAACCGCAACCCGGAATTGTTGCCCGAACGGCAACCGGGCGCATTGTGCGGCAGTACCGGCCCAGGCGCCTTCGGCCCCGACGCGATGACGCGCCCGCGGACGGCGAAACGGCATCAGCGGGCGGCGGCAGGTGGCGCATCGCTTGCGACGGTGACCGCGCCGTGCGCTGGCGGTACCGCGGCGATCTCGAGGACCAGCTTGCGACGGACGGCCTCGGCGATGCTCCTGCGGTCGTCGGCAATCTCGACGAAGGCGCCGGGGCCGCCGATCACGTCGCGGCGATAATGGTCGTCGAGCGGCATCCCGGCCGGGCCGCGCACGCTGCCGCCGGGCCGCCTGATCACCAGCCCGTTGATGGTGATGCCGGCAAGCACCGCCTCGTCGCGCGCCGCCTGCACCGGCCGGCCGCCGATCTGCGGACCGTCGCCGGATACGTCGATCACCTTCTTCAGGCCCTCGTGCGCGTTGCCGCGGATCATCGCCGCCGCATAGTCGATGGCGCCGCTGATGGAGTTGTACCCGCTCGCCATCCGCGGCGCCTGCAGCAGCCGGTCGGCGAACGCCTGCGCCGAAGTTGCATCTCCGATCACCATCCAGTCGACGATGGTGTGCTGCGAGTGCGGCCCGCCCCATTCGATGTAGGCGAGCGCGATCCGTCCGTAGGCGCCGGACCGGATCGCCCCCAGCACCTCGGGGCTGGTGATCGCCTCGGCGTATCCCTCGCGCTGGGTACGGAATTCATCGTCGTCGATCGACCCGGAGCCGTCGGCGGCGAGCACGATCTCCACGTCGACCTCGGCAGCCGCGGCAGGCGCGCCTGCGGTGATCGCCGCGAGGATGGCAAGGCACGCGGCAACGGCCGGTATGCTGAGGCGGACATTCATGCTAGCCCCTGTCGGCGCCGGTCGGCCGGCAACAATAGCAATCCGCGGCCAGTGCGGAAACCCGCGCGAGGCGACGCCAACGGCTTGGCATTCGCACGACGCCCCAAACTGGGCTAAGGTCGCCGCCCGACCATCAGGTCGCGGGATGTGACCAACGACATTCAGCAGCGAGGCACCCGAGGATCCGTATGACCATCAATCTCGATAGGATCGTGGAACACGACTTCACCGACGACTGCGCGGCCTGCCGGGCGCAGGAGATCGCAGAGCTTGCGATCGTGCCTGCCGCGGCCGGCCTCGAGGCGCACCACGGTCTGCCGCAGTATTCCCTGGCGCTGTTCGGGGCGGCGGCCCTGCTCGGGGTCCTGCTGGAGGAAGGTGTCGAACGCGGCGAGATCGAAGCCACCCTGGGGCGTGTCCTCGACGAGATCGAACAGCACATCGCCGAGGACAAGCTGATGGGCGGCCCGACCCAGGGCAGCGCCTGACGTCCGGGCCACTGTCGGCCTAGCGTATGTCTTCGGGCCGCACCCTGCGGTCGGCGCGCAGGGCCTGGCCGATGCAGCTGTAGATGTAGGTGTACGGCCGGCCGGGATCGCCGAGCCGCCCGAATGCCGCGCAGCGGCGCTGCAGCGGTTCGGGAATCCGGTGCCAGATCCGCCGCAGCGCCCGGTAGTGGCGCTGTTCGCTGTAGAGGCAGTCCTCGGCCAGCGTGGCCTTCATGCGCGAGGCGCGGCCGGCCTGCTCGCACTGGCTTCCCGCCTCGAACACGGGCAGTTCGGCTGCCGCCGCCGCGTCAACGCGCAGCAGGAGCGGCAGCATCACCGCCGCCACCGGCAGCCATCTCGCCATCACCAGGCCCCTTCCGCGTGCAGGAGGTCCACGCCGGGCTCCTGCGCCATCATGTGCCTTGCCTGTCGCCGGCCGGTCAAGGCCGCGGGGGGATGCGGGCCGCCCGCCGGGGCGCACGCGCCGGCGCCGCTCAGACGACGCGGGTGCGGACGTCGCCCACGCCCTCGACATGGCCGTGCAGCACGTCGCCGCGGTCCACCGGACCGACGCCGGCCGGAGTGCCGGTCATGATCAGGTCGCCCGGCGCCAGCGTGAACAGCCCCGACAGGTAGGCGATGGTCTCCGGCACCTTCCAGATCAGCTGGTCGAGGTTGCCCTCCTGGCGGCGCTCGCCGTTGACGTCGAGCCAGATCGCGCCGCGCTCGGGATGGCCGATCTCGCTCGCCGGCACCATCGCGCCCATCGGCGCCGAATGCTCGAACGCCTTGCCGATCTCCCACGGCCTGCCCTGCTTCTTGCACTGGGCCTGCAGGTCGCGGCGGGTCATGTCGAGGCCGACCGCATACCCCCACACGCAGTCGAGCGCCTCCTCCACCGGGATGTCCTTGCCGCCCGCGCCCAGCGCCACCACCAGCTCGATCTCGAAGTGCACGTCCTCGGACTTGTCGGGATAGGGAAAGTCGCCGTCATCGACGACCAGGTTATCGGCGCTCTTGAGGAAGAAGAACGGCGGCTCGCGGTCCGGGTCGCCACCCATCTCGATGGCGTGGGCGGCGTAGTTGCGGCCGACGCAGTAGATGCGGTGGACGGGAAACAGGCGGTCCGAACCGGCGACCGGCACCGCCGGCACCGGCGGCGGCGGGAACACGTAGGCGGCGTCGCGGTCGGTTGTGCGGTCGGTCGGTGTCGTCATCAGCTTCTCTCTCCTGCGTAGTAGTCGATGCGCGCCTCGATGCGGGCGAGAATCTCGCCCACGGTCAGCGCGAAGACGAACAGCATCAGCGTCAGCGCCCAGAAATGCTCCATCAGGAAGTTGTTGGAGTAGATCGTGAACAGGGCGCCGACGCCGATGATGGAAACCAGGAGCTGGCCGATCACCACTCCCTTGACGCCGCGGATGAAGCCGAGGCGGACGCCGGCGAGGATCTCCGGCAGCGCGGCGAGCAGCAGGATCCGGGTGGTCGTCTGCCAGCGGCTGGCGCCGAACGACGCCGCCATCTCCACCAGCGACCGCGGCACGTTCATCACCCCGGCGCGGGTGTCGAGGGCGATGATCCACACCGCGAACATGAACACGGTGGCGATGACCGTGGTGGTGCCGATGCCGAGCAGGATCATGATCACCGGCACCAGCGCCGACAGCGGCGCCGACAGGAACATGTTCACCCACATATTGAGCAGCCGG
The DNA here is from genome assembly GCA_964608275.1 of uncultured Hyphomicrobiales bacterium. Classification (GTDB taxonomy): domain Bacteria; phylum Pseudomonadota; class Alphaproteobacteria; order Rhizobiales; family CAZSNL01; genus CAZSNL01. The sequence goes on from CAZSNL010000024.1 coordinate 24,205, forward strand.
TCGGCGGCGCGGACGCGGCCCATCAGCACGCCGAGGGCGATGCCGCAGACAATGGCGAGCGCCATCCCCCAGGCATAGGAATAGAGCGTGATCCAGGCGGCTTCGGCGAAGCTGCGCGAGGTGACCACGTCGCCCATCGCGACGATCACCCGCGACAGCGGCGGGAACAGGAGCAGGAGCTCCAGCCGGCCGACGATCTCCCACGCCACGCACCACACCAGGAGCGCCGCCATCATCGGGATCCGGTAGCCGAACAGGGTCATGCCGCCGCCTCAGTCGACATACTGCCTGAGGCCGTGCCAGATCTGCTCGACGGTGTCGAGGTAGACCGGGTGGCGGCGGATGGCCTCCGGGTCGCCGTCGCGCGGGATGTCGGGCTCGATGATGCGGCTGACGCGGCCGGGCCGCGGCGACAGCAGCACGATCCGGTCGGACACGTAGACCGCCTCCTCGATCGAGTGGGTGACGAACAGGAACGTCTTGTTCTCAACCTCGCGCAGCCGGATCAGGTCCTCCTGGAACTTGCGCCGGGTCTGCTCGTCGACGGCGCTGAACGGCTCGTCCATCAGCAGCACCTCGGCGTCGACGGCGAGCGCGCGGGCAAGCCCGACCCGCTGCCGCATGCCGCCGGACAGCTCGTGCGGATACCTCGTCTCGAATCCGGCAAGCCCGACCTCGGCGATGTAGTGGCGGGCGACCTCCAGCCGCTCCGCCTTGGGCACGCCGCGCAGCTCGAGGCCGAACGCCACGTTGCGCTCGACGGTGGCCCACGGCATCAGCGCGAAGTCCTGGAACACGAACGCCCGTTCCGGCCCCGGCCCGGTGACCGCGCGGCCGCGGACCAGCACCTCGCCGGCGGTCGGGGCGAGCAGGCCGCCGACGATCTTCAGCAGGGTGGTCTTGCCGCAACCGCTCGGGCCGAGCAGGCTGGTGAGCCTGCCCTCGGCGAAGTCGAGGGTGATGCCGTCGAGCGCCACCACCCCGCCGCCGTAGACCTGGCGGACGTTGCGCACCTCGATGACCGGCGGCGCGGCGGCGGGCTCCGCCCCCGGTCCGGTCCGCACCCCGGTCGCCGTCGCCGCCATGTCAGCGGATGCTCCGCTTCTCGGGCCGGAACAGCGCCGTCTCCGCGTACTGCAGCGCCGTCACCGTGACCACCGCGAACACGACGATCGACACGATCACCGCGTACATGTGGCCGAAGTTGGCGACCGAGCGGTGGAAGGTGATCAGGTCGCCGATCCCGGTCGGCGTGATCAGGAGTTCTGCCAGCACGACGCCGCTGAAGCCTTCCGCGACACCGAGACGGATACCGGCGAAGATCATCGGGCTGGCCTCCGGCAGCACGATCTTGCGGATCTGCTGCCAACGGGTGGCGAGGAACGCGGCCGACATCGCGAGCAGCGACGGGCTGACGTTGCGGACCGCCTTGTAGCTGTTCATGGCGATCACCGGAAGGGCGAGCATCATCACCGCCAGCACCTTGGATACGAGGCCGATGCCGTAGACGAAGGTGACGAGCGGGATCAGCGCCGCCATCGGCGCCGCCTGCATGACGATGACCACCGGCAGCGTCAGCCACTCGACGTCGTCGCGCAGCCCCATCGCGACGCCGGTGCCGACGCCGATGACGAGCGACAGCACGATGCCGATGACGAGCGGTTCGAGCGTCCGCGCATAGGCCACGAGCAGCGACCCGTCGAGCACCATCTCGAGGAACGCGCCGACGGTGCGGGTGAACGACGGGAACGCGAAGTTGATGCCGGCGCGGGCGGCGACCTCCCACGCGAGACAGAACAGGACCACCGAGGCGAGCCGCCACGCGAGCAGGCTGCCGCCGGCCTCGCTCCCGGGCGCGGCCGCGGCCCCGGGACCGCCCGCCGGCGGAACCCGGCCTGGCATGCTGTCGGCGTGCGGCATCTATCCGGCCCCGGGCGGCGCCCGCCGGCCGCCTGCGGGACCCCGCGGACGGCGCCGGCCGGAGCGGCAGCTGTCAGTCTTCGCCGAGAGTCTTTCTGGCACGTTCCAGCGGCTCGAAATTCCAGTACTCCCCGGGATCGACTTCGCCCGGCGCCTCGACCTGGCCGGCGGCGGCGAGGAACTCGAGGTCCTGGGCGACGTGCTCGGGCTTGCCGCCGTCGAGCGGGTAGACGCCCGCTTCCACGGCTTCCGAATAATAGGCCACGGCCTCGTCGGCGACGTCGCCGGGAAGGTCGGGCAGCAGGTCGTAGCGCTCGCGCAGTTCCGCCACCAGTTCCGGGTTCTCGTCGATGTCGCGCCACGTCTTCAGGAGTTCCTCGACCAGCACCGTGACCTCGTCGGCGCGGTCGTCGAGGAACTGCTGGTTGGCGTACAGCGCCTCGTCGGTGGCGTTCACCCCCTCGACCGGCAGGCGGATGAACTTGTCGCCGCCCTTCTCCTGCAAGAGCCGCCAGTTGGCCGCGTCGACGATGGTGGCGTTGATGCGGCCCTGCAGCATGGCGCCGGCGCGGACCTCGGAGCCGGGGATGTAGCTGATGTTCGAGTACTTGATGCCGTGCTTCGACTCCATCAGCCGCATCAGCGCCTCGGTGCCGGACCCGCGCGAATGCACCGTCACCTCCTGGCCGTCGAGGTCCTCCCACGACTGGTAGACCTCGCCGTTGACCACCGGGAAGAACAGCAGCGTGCTCATCCGGAAGAACATCCGAATCGGCGCGTCCGAATTCTGGATGAAGGCGTAGGGGGCGCCGACGCCGATGTCGGCCTGGCCGCTGACCACGGCCTGGGCGGCGACGTCCTCGGAGTTGAAGAAGGTGAGCTTCACCGGGACGCCGCGCTCCTTGGTGCGCTCGATCGCGATCAGGAGGTTGAGGCTCTCGAGGCTGGCGACGTCGCCGAACGCGATGTGGATCGGCTCCTGGGCCGCGGCCGGCTGCGCGACCGTGGCCGGCATCAGCGCCGCCGCGACGGCCAGCGTCAGCGCGGCGGTGGTGCGCATGAATCCCGACATGAATCCCGACATGTCCTTCCTCCCGTCCTGTTGGCGGCGCCGGCTTTCGCGGCCCTGCCGGGGGTCGGCGGTTCCGGCCCGCCGTGTCGTTCCGCCGACATTTGGTCAGCCTTTGCCCCGGCTTGTCAACAAAGGCCGGCGTTGACAAGGGGCCCGGCAGATGCGTCCAATCGGGCGAGGGGCCGTCAGGCGCGGGGTGCGACGATGGACGAATCCGACGGTATCGAGGTACTCGACATGCACACCGGCGGCGAGCCGGTGCGCATCGTGCTGAAGGGCTACCCGGAGATCCCCGGCGCCACCATCCTCGACAAGCGGCGCTATGCCCGCGACCACCTCGACCACCTGCGCCGCATCGTGATCCACGAGCCGCGCGGCCACGACGACATGTACGGCGTCGTCCCCGTCGCCCCCGACCTGCCGGGCGCCGACCTCGCGGTGCTGTTCCTGACCAACGACGGCTACTCGACGATGTGCGGCCACGCCGTCATCGCGCTCGGCCGGTGGGCGGTGGAGAGCGGGCTGGTCGCGCCGCGCGAACCGGAGACGCAGGTCGCCATCCAGTGCCCGTGCGGGCTGGTGACGGCGACCGTCGCCGTCCGCAACGGCCGCGCCGGCGCGGTGACCTTCGAGAGCGTGCCGGCGTTCGCCGTCGCCATCGACCGCGACATCGAGGTGCCCGGCCTCGGCCACGTCACCGTCGACGTCGGCTACGGCGGCGCCTTCTACGTGCTGGTGCCGGCGGCACGGGCGAGGCTCGACGTTTCCCGCTCCGCGGTCCGCGACCTGGTCGAGGTCGGCGACGCGATCGCCCGCGCCGCCGAGCGGCAGATCCCGCTCGACCACCCGGACGGCGGCGACCTCGCCTTCTACTACGGCACCATCCTTACCGACGGCGGCGACGGCGCCGCCCGGCCGAGCACCAACGTCTGCGTGTTCGCCGACCGCCAGGTCGACCGCAGCGCCACCGGCAGCGGCGTCACCGCCCGGCTCGCCGTCGAGCACGCCCGGGGCCGCGCCCGCCCGGGCGCCGAGTACCGGTTCCGCAGCCTCACCGGCGACGTGTTCACCGGCCGCATCGGCCGTAGCTCCACGGCCGGCGCCCGCGAGGCGGTGACGGTGCTGGTCGGCGGCCGCGCCTACTACACCGGCAGGGCGCAGTTCACCGTCGAGCCGGACGACCCGCTCGGCGGCGGCTTCCGCCTCGGCTAGGGCTCAGCCGGCAACGAACACCGGCTCGCCGAGCGCCCCGGCGATCGGGCTCAGGCCGAGCCCCGGCGCCGTCGGCGCCGCCATGCGGCCGTCCCTGCGCTGCGGCGCGCCGTCGGCGATCGGCTTCGTCACGTAGCTGTTGAAGTCGGTGGCGGAGAACAGGAAGTCGGGCGGCGTCGAGTGGGCGAGGTGGGCGATGGCGGCGGTCACGATGTCGCCGCCCCAGGTGTCCTCGATGGTCATCGCGATGCCGCTCGCCACGCACAGGTCGCGGATCGCCCGCGCCCGGGTCAGCCCGCCGACCTTGGAGATCTTGAGGTTGATGATGTCCATCGCCCCGTCGGCCAGCCCGCGCACCACCGCCGCCATGCCGTCCATCACCTCGTCGAGGATGAACGGCCGCGCGGTGCGACGGCGGATGGCGAGGCATTCCTCGTAGGTCGGGCACGGCTGCTCGATGTAGACGTCGAGGCCGCGCACCGCGTCGACCACCCGGGCCGCCTCGTGCAGGGTCCAGCCGGTGTTGGCGTCGGCGATCAGGATGTCGCCCGGCTCGAGCCGCCCGGCGCACGCCTCGATGCGGGCGATGTCGTCGTGGACGCTGCCGCCGACCTTGAGCTGGAACCGGGTGTAGCCCTCGTCGCGGTACTGGCCGACGCGGGCCGCCATCTTCTCCGGCGCCTCCTGCGAGATCGCCCGGTAGAGCACGAAGTCGTCGCCGTGGCGGCCGCCGAGCAGCTCGCAGACCGGCAGCCCCGCCGCCTGGCCGAGGATGTCCCAGCAGGCGACGTCGATCGCCGACTTGACGTACGGGTGGCCGCGCAAGAGCCGGTCCATGCGGTCGTTGAGCGGCCCGATCAGGATCGGGTCGGCGCCGATCAGCGCCGGCGCCAGTTCCGCGATGCCGGTCCGCGCGCCGGCCGCGTAGGCGGGAAGGTAGGAGGGCCCGAGCGGGCAGATCTCGCCGTGGCCGGTGATCCCTTCGTCGGTCTCCACCCGCACCACGGTCGAATCGAACACCGACACCGTGTTCTCGTTCGACCAGTTGTAGGAGCCCTCGTGCAGCGGCAGGTCGACCTGGAACACCGCGATCCGCGTGATCCGCATTCGTGCCTCCCCTCCCCCCCTCGCGCGGCTACTCGGCCGCCTTGCGGATCCCGGCCCGCGCCTTCGCCAGGTGGCGGACGGCGGCGTCGAGGCCGCCGCGGCCGTGCGGGATGCCGAGCTCGATCAGCGCCGTCTCCACCGCGCCGAGGCAGCCGAGCACCATCGGCTCGTTGAGGTCGCCGAGGTGGCCGATGCGGAACGCCCTGCCCTCGAGCTTGCGCAGGCCGCCGGCGATCGACACCCCGAGCGTCTCGCGGACGTGGCTGCGCAGGTCCTCGGCGTTGAAGCCGTCCGGCGTCAGCACCGTGGTCACGGCGACGGCGCGTTCCTCCGGCACCAGCGCGTTGAACGAAAGCGCGCCGGCCTCGCACCAGCACTCGACCGCCGCCTGCACGGCGCCGGCGAGGCGGCGGTGGCGGGCGAAGATCGCCTCCAGCCCCTGCCCGGCGATCAGGTCGAGCGCGGCGCGCAGCGCGAACAGCGTCTGCTCCGGCGCGGTGCCGCCGAACATGCGGTAGTTGGAGGCGGTGGAGCGGAACTCCCAGTCCCAGTAGCGGCGCAGCGCCGGCGTCCCGCGCGCCACCTCGAGGGCGCGGCCGTTGAAGGCGACCATGGCGAGCCCCGGCGGCGACATCAGCGCCTTCTGCGAGGCGGTGACGGCGACGTCGATGCGCCACGCGTCCATCGCGAACGGCGCCGCCGCAAGCGAGGCCACCGCGTCGACCAGGTAGAGGGCGGGATGGCCGGCGGCGTCGATCGCGGCGCGGATCGCCTCGAGGTCGCTCGCGATGCCGGTGCCGGTGTCGATGTGGACCACGAACACCGCCTTGATCGTCCGCTCGGTGTCGGCGCGCAGCGCGTCCTCCACCGCCTGCGGGTCGATGGCGCGGCGCCAGCTTCCCGAAGGCCCCGTCGCGTCGATGCCGAGCGCGCCGGCGTGCTCCCTGAGCGAGGCCGAGAAGACGCCGGCCTCGGGGATCAGCAGCCGGTCGCCGGGCGCGAACAGGTTGGCGAGCACCGCCTCCCAGCCGCCGTGGCCGTTGGCGGCGTAGAGGACCACGTCGCCGGTCGTCCCGAACACCGGCTTCAGGTCGGCGATGCACGACTTGCAGATGGCCAGGAACTCGGGATCGGCGAGGTCGAGCGGCTGCCGGCGCATCGCGTTGAGCACCGGCTCGGGGATGTGCGTCGGCCCCGGCGTGTGCAGGAACGGCCGCCCCGGTCGATACGGCATCGGTGTCTCCTCCCCTTCGACGGGGTGCGCCGGACGGGCGGGGCCCGCCCCGCGGCGTCGTATGTTCCTCGATACGGCGGCCGGCGGCCGCGTGCAAGCGATCGTTTGCTGTCGCGATGCGGGAAAGCGGGCCGCGCGCGCCCCGGCCGGCAGTGTCAGACGCCGGCGGCGCCGTCGCCGTCCGCCGCCGCCTCGCCGTCGGCCGGGGCATAGACCCGGATCGCGTCGCGCAGCACGCCGAACCGCGCCGGCGTGCGGGTGGTGATCTCGCCGTCGGTGTTGACCCGCTTCGGCCGCCGGGTGGCCACCTCGAGGCCGGTGCACGAGAACGCGCGCACGTCCGGCGAGCGGTGGTGGGTGCCGCGGCGCAGCGCCGGCACCAGCGTCATCAGCTGCCACGGGCGGCGGATCTCGAGGCTGTAGACGTGCAGCAGCCCGTCGTCGGGGCGGGCGTTCTCGTCGACCGTCATGCCGCCGCCATAGTGGCGGCCGTTGCCGACCGAGACCTGCACCGTGCGGATGCGCTGCCGCTCGCCGTCCCACGCAAGCTCGGCGGTGAACGGGCGCATCCGCGACAGCGCCCGGCAGGCGGTGATCGCGTAGCCGAGCACGCCCCAGCGCGCCTTGGCGGCGCCGTCGAGCTCGTCGGCGAGGCGGGCGCCGAAGCCGATGGTGGCGACGTTGAAGAACGGCACCCCGTTGACCTCGCCCAAGTCGACCGCGCGCACGCGGCCCGCCGCGATCACTTCCGCCGCCGCCTCGACGTCGGCCGGGATGGCGAGGGTGCGGGCGAAGTCGTTGGCGGTGCCGAGCGGCAGGATGCCGAGGATGAGGCCGGTGTCGGCGAGCGGCCGCGCCACCGCGTTCAGGGTCCCGTCGCCGCCGCCGACGATCAGCGTGTCGATGCCGGCCGCGGCGGCGGCGGCGATGGCGTCGGCGAGGGCGGCAGGATCGGCCGGCGCCTGCTCGGCCTCGATCGCGATGCCGGCGGCGCCGAGCACCGCCAGCGCCCGGTCGAGCGCGGCGGCGCCGCTGCGCGCGTTGCGGTTGACCAGCAGCATCGCCCGCCTGGCCGCCCCGACGCGGGCCATGTCGGGTGCCCCGGTCTCGGCCCGGCCGGCCCGCGTCTCGCCGGTGGCCTTGCTCATGATCCGGTTCTCCCGCGGGCGCAGGCGACCGGCTGGGCGCGTCGTGTGTGGGGAGTCTCGGTCATGGTCGGGCCCGCCGGCATGTGGAAGCCCCGCGCCACGCGGGACCTTTCGCCATCAACCGGCGAGCGCCCGCCGCCGTTCCCGCCCGCGTCCCCGGAGCAGACCAGCCTGCTCCGTCATTGCGAGACGGCGCACGCCGTCGAAGCAATCCAGAGGGCGGCACGCGCCGGAGCAAACCGCACTGGATTGCTTCCCGCTTCGGCCCAGCCTCGCGGTCGCAATGACGACCATGCGCGAGGACGGCCGAGGGGACACCACGCGTCCTCGCGATCCTCGGGCGCTTCGACACGAAGGCGGGATATGG
>CAZSNL010000025.1:0-31707 GCA_964608275.1 uncultured Hyphomicrobiales bacterium
CCCTGGATCCCGGGGAAGATCGCCGAGTTCACCTTCTTTGCGATCTCCTCGTCGTTGGTGAGGATCATGCCGCCGCGCGGACCACGCAGCGTCTTGTGGGTCGTGGTGGTCACCACGTGCGCGTGTTCCATGGGGCTCGGGTGAACACCGGCAGCGACGAGACCGGCGATGTGCGCCATGTCGACCATCAGGTAGGCGCCGACACTGTCGGCCACCTCGCGGAACCGCGCAAAATCGAGCGTCCGCGGATAGGCTGAACCGCCGGCGATGATGATCTTGGGGCGGTGCTCGTGAGCCAGCCGCTCCATTTTCTCGAAGTCGATCGTGTGATCGTCGCGGCGGACGCCGTACTGGACCGCGTTGAACCACTTGCCGGACTGGTTCGGCGCCGCGCCATGGGTGAGATGGCCACCGGCGGCGAGGCTGAGTCCGAGAATCGTGTCGCCCGGCTGCGCGAGCGCCATCATCGCGCCCTGGTTGGCCTGCGAACCGGAGTTCGGCTGAACGTTGACGAACTCGGCACCGAACAGCTTCTTCGCCCGCTCGATGGCGAGCGTCTCGACCACGTCGACGAACTGGCAGCCACCATAGTAGCGGCGTCCCGGATACCCTTCGGCGTACTTGTTGGTGAGGATCGAGCCCTGCGCCTCGAGCACCGCCCGCGACACGATGTTCTCGGATGCTATCAGTTCGATTTCGTCGCGCTGCCGGCCGAGCTCACCCTTGATGGCACGCGCAATTTCCGGATCCGCATCCTTGAGATCCGCCGTGAAGAAGCTGGAACAGGCTTCGTTGATTTCCGCAACTTGAGGCATCGACACCGTCACTCGCTGTCAGGGTGGGGAGAACCGCGTTTCGGGCGGCACCGTGGCAAAAGCGGTGCTTACCATATGTAGCCGGCGCTTGCCAGCGTGCCACAAGGAACACCCGCCAGGCGCGCTGCTCGCGGGGCAACTGGCGACGGTCGTCAGCCGGTGCGTTTTCCCAGCCGTCGGTGCAACTTGGCAACCGCGATCTTCGCCAGGTCCTGCTGCGATGCTGTGCGCGGGCCGGCGACCGATACTTCGGTGCCGGTGGCGGCGTCGACCGCCGTGACCTTCACCAGGTGGCCCAGCAGAATGTATTCGAGGTAGATCTCGTCGCGCGCCTGATTGCCGCGGTTCACCGCCCGGCCCTGCCGCTTCCGCCCGCCTTCAACTCACTGCGGGATGATGGAACGGATGGCGTTGCCCATCCGGTCGGCAAAGCCGTCGCCGGGGCGTGACTCGCGCACGGAGCTGACGCTTGCGGGAATCTGCTGCTGCTGAACCGCGACGGTGCCGGTGACCTCAGGCTCGTGGGCCGCCATCGCCGGCGCACCGGGCCGGTCGCGATTGTAGATGTCGGGCCGGAAATGCACCGTGCCGTCCATGTCCGCCCAGGCAGTCAGATAGATCATGCGGAAGTCGACCGGCCGTTCGAGGGCCACGTCGAGGCGCTCCCGAGACGCCGCCACCATGTCGATGCGGGTACGGTCCCAGCCGTCCTGGCCATTGAGCAGCCATTCGGTGAGGACATGCACGTCGTCCACCCGCACGCAGCCGGAGCTGTCATAGCGGAAGGCCTGGTTGAACAGGGTCTTGGTCGGCGTGTCGTGCAGGTACACCGCGTGCTTGTTGGGGAAATTGATCCGCACGGTGGCCATGGCGTTCTGTTCGCCAGGCTCCTGGCGGAAGTAGTACTGGTCGGCCGAGACGGTGGCCCAGTTGACGGTGCTCGGATCGACCTCGATCGAATACTCCGGATCGGCGAACACGCGCAGGTTGATGTCCCTCAAATGACCGATGTTGCCCTCTCGCAGGAGCGGCAGGATGTCCTTCTGCACGATGCTCACCGGCGCGTGCCAGTACGGATTGAAGTTGACCTCGGTGATCTGGCTGATCACCTCGGGCGACGGCCGGTCGACCTTGCCGACCACGTTCACGTGACGCGAGTACACGTGGCCGTTCTCGACGGTTTCCAGTTCGGCGGCCGGAATGTTGACCACCACGTACCGCTCGCCGAGCGGCTTCTGGAGGTATTCCTGGGCCCGGACCAGGTTCATGTTCAGCGTATTCAGGCGCTCCGTCGCCGGTACGTTAAGCGCCGCACGGGTCCGTTCGTCGAGCCGGCCGTGCGCCATGATGCCGTGGCGCGACTGGAATGCCTTCAGGGCCTGCTCCAGCGCCGCGTCGAAATAGGCCGGATCGCCATCGGTCCGCACTGCGGCCAGGTCGCCGCTCGCCATCAGCCGGTAGCGGAGATTGGCAACATCGACGCCCTTCTGGCCAGGGGCGAGTTCGCGTCCCTGAGGCAGCTCCGGCCAGCCGCCGCGGCGCACGATGATCTGGTAGCGGGCGATGGCGCCGAGCAACGTGTCAACGGTGTGAACGCCGAGCATCGGCTCGAGCGACTGACCGGCCGCGATGAACGACTGGCGGGGCGCCCGGTTGTCATCGACCTTCTTCTTGGTCTCGCTCTTCTTCCAGAAGAAAAGCCGGTCTTCCAGCCGATCCGCCTGCGCCGGCGCGGCAACCGCCATCACCGCGAAGATGGCCGCAAACAGGAGTACGATTGCCGCGAGACCGTGGATGGGGAGAAGACTTCCGGTGACCGGTGCGGAGCAAGCCGCTTGTCGATGTGGCACGTTCAGGGTTCCCGCTCGAAGGAATGGCTTTTCGCCTGCTCCCCCCTCGCCGTCTTTAACAGCTTCCCCGGCGGGGGTCAAAGCCGGCCGTTGGCTCGACTTCCAATTTATCGCCCAGGTGACTTTTTCAAGGCAGCGGGTTACCGAAGGGTTTACGCACCCCTCAGTGTTGCAAATGCGCAACAGAAAACGCAACGGCCCGGGTCGCTGAGACCAGGGCCGCCTGCGTAATCCTTCGAGTAGCCAGACCGGCTGGCTGCCTACAGCCTGTACCGGATCTGGTCGGTCCAGAACCGTTCCAGTCGCCGCAGCGCCTGGTTCATCCGTTCGAAGTCGTCGCCGGAGATGCCGCCCACCTCCTCGATCGACAGGACATGGCGATCGTAGAGCTGGTTCACCCGCTGGCGGACCTCGAAGCCCTTTTCGGTAAGCCGCACGCGCACCGAACGGCGATCGAGGTCGGACCTCTCATGGTGGATATAGCCCGCATCGACCAGCTTCTTGAGGTTGTACGACACGTTGGAGCCCAGATAGTGGCCCCGCGTACGAAGCTCGCCTGCCGTCAGTTCCGCATCTCCGATGTTGAACAGGAGAAGGGCCTGAACCGCGTTGATGTCCTGCCATCCGACCCGCTCGAAATCATCCTTGATGACATCAAGCAGACGCCTATGAAGACGTTCGACCAGATGAAGGGTTTCAAGGTAATGTTCCTTGATTGACGCGGCGTCGCCGCTCGGCTTGTCCGAGATCTTGTGTGTGACTGCGGTCATATCCAACACCTGCCCTGTATTACGGCGGCGGGATGCTTGGGTGCCCCCACCTTGTCGACGGGTAAGCTACGCCCACCAACCTAAAATCCGATTAAAGGGCAGGGTTAAATTTAGTTTAGAGTTTTCCGACACTTGCAGCGGATTCATTGACCCTGTTCACGGCCCCTGATCAGCTCGATGATGCCGGAAAAATCGCGGGCCGCGCCACCCGCGGCGGCGAACAGGGCGTAGATCGCCTGCGCCTCCGCCCCCAGCGGCGTTGCGGCGCCGGCAGCGTGGGCGGCCTCCTGGGCGAGCCGCAGGTCCTTCAGCATCATGGCGGCGGTGAAGCCGGGGGCGTAGCCCCGATTCGCCGGCGATGCCGGCACCGGCCCCGGCACCGGGCAGTAGCTGGTCAGTGACCAGCACTGGCCCGATGCCTTCGACGCGATGTCGAACAACTTCTGGTGATCGAGGCCGAGCTTTTCGGCCAGCACGAACGCCTCGCAGACGCCGATCATCGAAATGCCGAGGATCATGTTGTTGCAGATCTTGGCCGCCTGACCGTTGCCGGGGCCGCCGGCATGCACGATCGTGCGGCCCATGCACTCGAGGATCGGCCGGGCACGCTCGAAGGCGTCCTCCGAGCCGCCGACCATGAAGGTGAGCGTCGCCGCCTCCGCGCCCGCCACGCCTCCAGACACCGGGGCATCGACCATGGCAAGCCCGGCCTGGCCGGCGGCAACGGACACGCTGCGGGCGGTGCCGACGTCGATGGTCGAGCAGTCGATGAGCAGGGTACCCTCGCCGACCTTGCCGATCAGGCCGTCGTCGCCGGTGAGAACGGTACGGACATGTTCGCCGGCGGGCAGCATGGTGACGACCACCTCGGCATCGCGGACAGCATCGGCCGCGGTCGGTGCACCACGTCCGCCCGCGGCCTCGAACCGGTCGACCGCCTGCCGCGACACGTCGAAGCCGACGACGTCGTGACCCTTCTTCACGAGATTAGCCGACATGGGCCCGCCCATGTTGCCGAGCCCGACAAATCCGATCCGTGCCATCCTGAGCTCCCTCCTTCGCCAGCCTGTGTTCTGTCAGGGGGCCGACCGGCCGGCCCCCGGTAATGGCAGTTCCGTTTCGAGCGGCGCAAAGTGGCGGGCGACCTTGGCCTCGCTCACGTCTTCGAGCCGCGCAGGCTGCCATCGCGGCGCCTGGTCCTTGTCGATGACGGCGGCGCGAATCCCCTCGAAGAAGTCATGGCCGTCGAAGATGCCGTGCGCCATGCGATACTCGAGACGCATGCAGTCCTCGAAGTCCAGGTGCCGGCCCGCGCGGATCTGGCGGTAGGTGATCTTCAGGCTGGTCGGCGACCGCTTCCGCAGGATCGCCGCCTGCTCCTTCGCCCACGGCGCCGGATCGGCGTCGAGCGAGTAGAGGATGCCCTCCACCGACGGCCGCGAGAAGTGGTAGTCGATGTCGGCGCGCCGGGCGGCAAGCGGTGCCTCGCCCGGATGCTCGGCGAAGCGAGCCAGAACGGCATCGACGTCGTCGTCCTCGCACAGGGCCCGTTCCAGCGCTTCCAGTCGATCCGATCGCACATGGTCGGTGACGATCCCGGCATGGATCGCGTCGGCAACCTTCAGCCGGGCGCCGGTCAGCGCCAGATACATGCCGATCTCGCCCGGGCAGCGGGGAAGGAAATAGGTGCCTCCGACGTCGGGATAGAAACCGATGCCGGTCTCCGGCATTGCGAACGTCAGCCGCTCGGTCCCCACCCGGCGGCAACCGTGCACCGACAGCCCCACGCCGCCGCCCATGACTATGCCGTCGATCAGCGCGATGTATGGCTTCGGGTAGCGCTTGATCACCGTGTTGAGCCAGTACTCCTCGCGGAAGAATGCGAAGAACCTCCTGTCGCGCGCCCGTCCGAGTTCATAGAGCGCGCGGATGTCGCCGCCGGCACAGAACGCGCGGCCGCCCGCGCTCTTGATGAGCACGCGCTCGATCCCGTCGTCGCCCGCCCACGCCTCGAGCCGCTGGCGGATGGCGACGGCGATCTCCAGTGTCAGCGCATTGAGTGCCTCGGGGCGTTCGAGCGTGATGACGCCGGCCCGCCCGCGATGGTCGAAGCGAACGCCCCCAGCCGCCGTCATGTCACAGGCCCAGTACCGATCGCGCCACGATGAGACGCATGATTTCGTTGGTCCCCTCGAGAATCTGGTGCACGCGCACGTCGCGCAGGTAGCGTTCGAGCGGAAAGTCCCGCAGGTAGCCGTAACCGCCGTGCAGCTGCAGCGCCTGGTTCACCACCTCGAATCCGACATCGGTCGCAAACCGCTTCGCCATCGCCGCGGCCCGTGTCGCACCCGGTGCCCCGACATCCAGCATCCACGCCGCCTTGTGCACCATCAGCCGCGCCGCTTCCAGCTCGGTCGCCATGTCGGCGACGCGAAACTGCAGCGCCTGGAACGCCTGCAGCTTGCGCCCGAACTGCTCGCGCTCGTTCATGTAGGCGACGGCGCGATCGAGAGCGGCCTGGGCGGCACCCAGCGAACAGGCGGCGATGTTGATGCGGCCGCCGTCGAGGCCGGCCATGGCGATCCTGAAGCCTGTCCCCTCCTCGCCGATGAGGTTGGCGGGCGGCACCCGGCAGTCCTCGAAGATCACCGCGGCGGTGGGCTGGCTGTGCCAGCCGAGCTTCTCCTCCTGCTTGCCGAACGAGAGTCCCGGCGCATCCTTTTCGACGACCATGCACGAAATGCCACCGGGGCCGTCGCCGCCGGTCCGGACCATGGTCACATACAGATCGGAGTAGCCGCCGCCGGAAATGAATGCCTTGGCGCCGTCGAGAACGTACAGGTTGCCGTCGCGCCGGGCGCGGGTCCTGAGCGATGCGGCATCGGAGCCGGCTCCCGCTTCGGTCAGGCAGTAGCTCGCGAAATGGTTCATCGCGCACAGGTCGGGCAGCCATCTCCGGCGCTGCTCGTCGGTGCCGTAGGCGTCGATCATCCACGCCGCCATGTTGTGTATCGAAATGTAGGCGGCGGTCGACGGGCAGGCCTTGGCAAGCTCCTCGAAGATGATCGCCGAATCGAGCCGCGACAGGGCCGAACCGCCGACGTCGTCGCGGACGTACAGGCCGCCGAAACCGAGTGCTGCGGCCTTGCGCAGCACATCGACCGGGAAATGGCAGGTGGCATCCCATTCGGCGGCATGCGGCGCAATGTGCTCCGCCGCAAACTGGGCGGCCACATCGCGAAACGCCCGCTGTTCCTCGGTCAGCTCGAAATCCATGGGCTCTGCCCCCGGGGTGATCGCCGACCCGTTGCCGGGTTCCGCCACACGTCAGGCGTGATAGAAGGCGGTCAGAGGTGCGTCAAGACAGGCTGCGGAAGGGGACGGCAATGGTCGAGATGCGGTTTGCTCCCGCGCACGGTCGCACGGCAGGGCGGGGCGACGAACGGAGCGGGTCGTTCCGACGGCCATGGCGGGGCCGCGGCACCGGCGCTCTCGCAGGCGTCTTCGTCGCCGCCGCGATGTTCCTCGCCTTTCACGGAAGCATCGGTGCTGCGGCGAGTCCGCCGCTGCCGCGGCCGAACCCCCACCATGCGGTGGCCCCTCCAACGGCCGCGCCCGTGGCGCCGGCGCCGCGCGACCTCGCCTCCCGGGTACCGGACGACATTCCGGTCCCGCGCCCCAAACCGCAGCGGGAGGTGGCTACTCCGTCGACCCCGGCGGGCCCGGCCACGACGCAGTCGTGGGTTCAGCCGGCAATCGCCGAAGCCAGGGCCGAGTGCGACAGGCTGCTCGCCGGCCTGGTCATGGAGGCGGCGCCGGCCGATCCGATCGGGCGCGAGGGATCATGCGGCGCCCCGGCGCCCCTCGTCGTTTCGACGGTGGGCGCATCACGGGTACGGATCGAACCACCCGCCACCGTCAACTGCCGGATGGCGGCAGCACTCCACCAATGGGTCGAAACGCGCCTGCAGCCGGCGGCGGAGCGGTATCTCGGCGAGCGGGTGGCATCGCTGCGGAACGCCTCGTCGTACGCCTGTCGGAGCAGGAACAACGTCCGGGGCGCGAAGCTCAGCGAGCACGCCTTCGCCAATGCGCTCGACATCTCCGCCTTCACCCTCGCGTCAGGGGCGGTGCTGACGGTGAAGGGCGAATGGAGCACGCTTGCCAGCCTGTTCGGCATCGACAGCAAGGCAAGGTTCCTCACCGAGGTGCACAAGGGCGCCTGCAGCGAGTTCACCACGGTGCTGGGTCCGCGGGCGAACCGCCTTCATGCAGACCACCTGCATCTCGACCTCGCCGTCCGGCGGTATCACGAGATCTGCGAGTAGCGACCGCCGGAGCGTCGAACTGACGGGTTCCTTTGCACCCCCGACTGTCGGATAATGGACGTCACGACGTCGAACGCGCGGATCGCAGAGGAACAGGAATGGCAACGCAACTGAGGCCCGCCGCTCCGCGGGCTCCGGTCGAACAACCGACCACCCCGGCGGCGAACGCCCCGGCGCCCGGCTACCCCGCAACCCGGATGCGGCGGAACCGGCGTAGCGACTGGTCGCGGCGGCTGGTGGCGGAAAACACGCTCACTCCGTCCGACTTCATCTGGCCGCTGTTCCTGGTCGACGGCAGGGGCGTGCGCGAGCCGGTGCCCTCGATGCCGGGGGTGGACCGGCTGTCGGTCGACCTTGCGGTCGCCGCGGCACAGGAGGCCGCGCGGCTTGCGATCCCGGTCGTGGCCCTGTTCCCCTACACCGATCCGGCACGCAAGACGGAGGACGGCCGGGAGGCACTCAATCCGCACAACCTCGTCTGCAGCGCGTCGCGCGCCATCAAGGACAAGGTGCCCGAGGTCGGGATCCTGTGCGACGTGGCGCTCGACCCCTACACCAGCCATGGCCACGACGGGCTTATCCAGGACGGGGCGATCGTCAACGACGCAACCGTCGAGGTCCTCGTCACGCAGGCGCTGATCCAGGCCGAGGCCGGCTGCGACATCATCGCCCCGTCCGACATGATGGACGGCCGTGTCGGCGCCATCCGCGCCGCCCTCGAGGCGGAAGGGTTCCACGATACCCAGATCATGGCCTACGCCGCCAAGTATGCATCGGCGTTCTACGGCCCGTTCCGGGATGCCGTCGGCTCGGCCCAGGTGCTGGTCGGCGACAAGCGCACCTACCAGATGGATCCCGCCAATGGCGACGAGGCACTGCGCGAGGTGGCGCTGGACATCGCCGAAGGCGCCGACATGGTGATCGTCAAGCCGGGCATGCCGTATCTCGACGTCCTGTGGCGGGTGAAGCAGGCATTCGGCCTGCCGACCATCGCCTATCAGGTGTCGGGCGAGTACGCGATGCTGTCGGCCGCGGCCCGGAACGGATGGCTGGACGGCGAGCGGGTGATGATGGAGAGCCTGACGTGCTTCAAGCGTGCGGGCGCCGACGGAATCCTGACCTATTTCGCCCGCGACGCTGCACGGCTCCTCAACGGGTAGCCGCTTCTTCCTGAAACCACGACGCCGGCGACCGTGGGACGGCCGCCGGCTCGACGGGATTTCGCAGCGGTACGGCCCGGGGCGAGGACTGGCTGCCGCAGGTCCCCCGCATCGGCGGCAGGCGCCAGGTCAGTCCTTCTCGAGGCGGGCAATCAGGCTTGAGGTATCCCAGCGCCTGCCACCCATCTGCTGGATGTCGGCGTAGAACTGATCGACCAGCGCGGTCACCGGCAAACGGGCGCCGCAGTGCCTTGCTTCATCGAGGCAGATCGCCAGGTCCTTGCGCATCCAGTCGACCGCGAAGCCGAAGTCGAACTCGTTCTTCAGCATGGTCTTGTAGCGGTTCTCCATCTGCCAGGACTGGGCCGCGCCCTTCGAGATCACCTCCACGACCGCCTCGGCGTCGAGGCCTGACCGCTTGGCGAAATGCAGCCCCTCCGCCAGCCCCTGGACGAGCCCGGCTATGCAGATCTGGTTGACCATCTTGGTGAGCTGGCCCGAGCCCGACGGGCCCAGCAGCCGGCACATCCGCGCGTAGCACTGGATGATCGGCTCGGCCCTGTCGTACGGACCCTGGTCACCGCCGACCATGACCGTGAGGATGCCGTTCTCGGCGCCGGACTGTCCGCCGGAAACAGGCGCATCGAGACAGCCGATCCCCCTCGCCTTCCCCGCCTCGTAGAGTTCGCGCGCCACGTTGGCGGAAGCGGTGGTGTGATCGACGAATATCGCGCCTTCCTTCATGCCGGCGAAGGCGCCGTCGGGACCGAGCGTCACCTCTCGCAGATCGTCGTCGTTGCCCACGCAGGTGAACACGAAGTCTGCTCCTTCGGCAGCCGCCTTCGGGGTCGGCGCCGAGCGACCGCCGAACTTCTCCGTCCACGCCTCGGCCTTGGAGGCCGTGCGGTTGTAGACGGTAACGTCATGGCCACCCTTCTCGACCAGATGCCCGGCCATGGGAAAGCCCATGACGCCAAGTCCGATGAATGCGACGCGTTCTCCCATCCAAGCTCTCCCTTATGCTGACCGGCCGTCGACCTGTGCAGCCCGTACGCTACCGGGCCCGATCCGCACAACGCCCGGTTGGCGATGTCATATGCGGGATTCTGTAGTAAAGGACAACCTGGTCAACCGACCATCCCACCGGGCGGAGAAATGACGGTTACGATTGAGGATATCCGCGAGGCAGCGCGTCTGCTCGAGGGCCAGGTCATCCGGACGCCGCTGCTGGAGGCGCCCAGGCTTTCCGAACTCACCGGCGCCACGGTGTTCGTGAAGTGCGAAAACCAGCAGTTCACCAACTCGTTCAAGGATCGCGGAGCGTTCGTCAAGCTGGCCAGCCTGTCGCCGGACGAGAAGAAGAAGGGCGTCATCGCGATCTCGGCGGGCAACCATGCACAGGCGGTCGCCTACCACGCGCGGCGCCTGCAGGTTCCCGCAACCATCGTGATGCCGGAGACGACGCCGTTCACGAAGGTCGCCCAGACCAAGGCGCACGGCGCCCGCATCATCCAGTCCGGAGAGACGCTGGCCGACTGCCAGGAGGCGTGCGAGGCGGTCATCGCCGAGGAGGGTCTGACACTCGTCCATCCCTACGACGACGACCGGATCATCGCCGGACAGGGCACGATCGCGCTCGAGATGCTCGCCGACTGCCCTGAACTCGATGTCATCATCGCCCCCATTGGCGGCGGCGGGCTGATTGCCGGCAACGCCATCGCGGCAAAGGAAACGCACCCCGGGATCGAAGTCATCGGCGTCGAGACGGTGCAGTACCCGTCGATGTATCACGCCGTTCGCGGCGAACCCGGCGTCTGCGGCGGCCAGACCCTCGCGGACGGGATTGCAGTCAAGAACGTGACTGACCGGACGGTCGCCATCTGCCGCTCCCGCCTCGATTCGATCCACCTCGTCGCGGAAAGCCACATCGAACAGGCGGTCAATGCGTACCTCACGCTGCAGAAGACCTGCGCGGAGGGGGCCGGCGCCATCGGACTTGCGCTCCTGATGTCCAAACCGGATGCCTTCCGCGGGCGCAGGGTGGGGCTGAT
Organism: uncultured Hyphomicrobiales bacterium; assembly: GCA_964608275.1. Classification (GTDB taxonomy): domain Bacteria; phylum Pseudomonadota; class Alphaproteobacteria; order Rhizobiales; family CAZSNL01; genus CAZSNL01. The sequence goes on from CAZSNL010000025.1 coordinate 10,975, forward strand.
CCTGACCGGCGGCAACATCGATTCGCGCGTGCTCGCCTCGATCATGTTCCGCGAGCTCGAGCGCCAGAACCAGATCGTCAACGTCCGTGTCGAGATCATGGACCGGCCGGGCGTGCTCGGCCACGTGGCCACCATCATCGGTCACTGCGGCGCCAACATCCTCGAGGTGGTTCACCGGCGGATGTTCCTCGACGTGCCGGCCAAGGGGGCAGGCCTCGAGTTCATGATCGAGACCCGGGATTTCGCTCACGCCACCGAGATCGTCGATCGCCTCAACGAGGCCGGCTACACGGTCGAACTGCTCGACGCCCCCGGCGGCCGTGAGTCACCCAGCGTCCTGGGGTGACACCCGGCTCCCGCCCCGGACCATGAAGCCGTTGCCGATCCGCTGCGGCGTCGTTGCCGCCGCGGAACATCACGGCCGCAGTACCATCCCTTCCCGGGCGACGACCGAATTCGGACGGATCGCCTGCGCCTCCCGCTCGACGAGCTGCAAAAAGGCATCGTCGTGCGTCGGACAGTGATGGAAGATCACGTACTGCGCGGCGCCGGCCCGGTCACATACCCGGATCCCTTCCTGCCACGTCGAGTGGCCGTAACCCTGGCGGCCGTCGAACTCCTCGTCGGTGTAGGCGGCGTCGTAAATGACGATGTCCGCGTTCCTGATCAGGTCGATCACCGCGCGGTCGGGGCTTTCGGGAACGTGCTCTGTGTCGGTCACGTAGCATATCGACTTGCCGCCGTACTCGATCCTGTAGCCGATGCTGCCGCCGGGATGGTTGAGGTTGGCGGTGACAATGACGATGCCGTCTCCGAGGTCGAGGCGTGAGCCCGGCCTGAAGCTCCTGTAGTCGATCTGCGCCTGGAACACATCGGGTCCGACCGGAAAGTACGGCTGCCTCATCAGTCCCTGCACCATGGCTTCCGGGGCCATGCCATCGACAAGCTGACCGACCCACAGCCGCACGGCCACGCCCGGGCAATACAGCGGTGCGAAGAAGGGCAGCCCGCAGACGTGGTCGTAGTGGCAATGCGTGAACAGGAGGTCGAGCTCGTTGATCTTCTCGCGGACCAGTGCGTCTCCCAGTCCGCGCGCGCCGGTGCCGGCATCCAGCACCAGAACGCGATTGTCGCAGCGGACCTCGACACATGGCGAATTGCCACCGAACTCGAGGTACTGCTGCCCGGTGCAGGGAATGCTGCCACGCACGCCCCAGAAGCGCACAAAGAAATCCCCCGCGGCCATACCTCGATCCTCCTGACGGCCGAACACTCTACACGGTCGACGCAGCAGTTCGCCTGTTGCCCGAACGTCAGGATAGTCCATCGGGCTGGCGCACGGACACAATTCGACTATGGTGCGCGACAACGCGCAGATTGCAATCCCGCAATTTCGATCGGACCCATGTCGAAGCTCGATTCCTTCATTGCCCGCATGCAGGCGCAACGCGCCTGCATCGAACGCGCCCGTGAATGGATCGCCGACGTGCCGGGTGTGATTTTCGAGCTCGGTCTCGGCGGCGGGCGCACCTACGACCATCTGCGCGAACGGCTGCCGGAGCGGCGGGTGATCGTCTTCGAACGGAATGTCTATGCCCCCCCGGAGCTGCGGCCGCCGCCGGAGGACCTGGTACTGGGCGAAATCGCCGAGACTTTGCCACCTGCTGCCGAACGCCATCGCGGCGTTGTGGCGCTCGTCCACAGCGACGTCGGCTCCGGAGACAGGTCTGCGGTACAGGCGCTCGCCGCGCTGCTGTCCACGACACTCCCCGGAGCACTCGCGCCGGGCGGCGTCATTCTGAGCGACATGGCGCTCGAACTCGCCGGCATCGACGAGCAGGACCTTCCGGAAGGCATCGCACCCGGCCGCTATTTCATGTACCGCCGGCCGCGCTGACCGTTCCGTCCGGACGTTCAGCCCCGGTCGGGCACCGGGCGGCGGCTGTCGGGCATGCTTCAGTTCGCCAGCACGACGCAGTTGCCGCCGGCCTCCAGGAGCCGGCTGCACAGGGCCGCTGCCTCGTCCCGGCTCTGTGCGGGAATCCGGACGTTGTACAGAGGTCTCGTCCCGCGACTGCGGTTGAGCTTGCGGATGACGACCGGCGCCCGATCTTCCAGTATCGACCGGAAGCTACCGCGGATCCTGTCGAATGCGGCAAGCGCCCTCGCCCGGTCGAAGTGCGCCGCAAGCTGCACGCCCCACGGGGCGACCGGCTCGCCTCCGGTGCCCGGTCGCACCTGCGCGGCAACTCCCCGCGACACGGGCAGATGGGCGACAAACTCCAGGCAGCTTCTCACCTTCGCCACCTCATCTGCGCGTTGGGACCCGGTCGCCGGTTCATCGGCGGGCTGCTGCCAGTATTCGGGCGGAAAGCCGGTGATCCGGGTGACGAATGCCCGCGTCTCGAGCGGCAGGCCGGCACGGCCGTCGAGCCAGGCGCGGACCCGGTCGGGCCCGGCGTTGTAGGCAGCGGCGGCAAGACCGAGGTTGCCCAACCTGTCGTGGAGTTCGCGCAGGTAGCGGGCGGAAGCCGGGATCGCCTGTTCGGGATCGAACGGATCGGCGAGCCCGCGCTCCGCAGCGGTCGTCGGCATGAACTGGGCGATGCCCTGAGCGCCCTTCGGACTGACGGCATGGCTGCGGAAGCTGCTTTCCTGCCAGATGAGCCGGGTGAAGAAATCCACCGGGATGCCGTCGGTAGCTGCCGATGACTCGATCAGGTGGCAGATGTGCGCCGTCTGCTCGGTGTGGGCGATGAGCCCGGTACCGGCTTCGATCGGGCGTGCGGGCGCCGCCCTCGTGTGGAAGAGCCCCGTCACCAGGAGGGCGACGGTGGCAATGGCGCACGTTGCACAGGCCCGAAGGGTCGTCACCATGGGCGCCAAACCCGCACCGCCCGTCGGCGGTTCCGGCAGAAGACGCGATTCAGGCGCGGACGATCTTCTCGCGTCCCGACGATACGTCGCGCGTCGCGTTTCGGGTATCGACGACAAGCGGTACCGCACCAACCAGCGCGGCATAGTCGGTACCATCGTGGTCGGTAACGATGATCGCGGCATCATAGCCCGCCAGCCGTTCCGGCTCCCAGGCAATGCTGGCGAGGCCTGTGAGTTCCGGGTAGCGGCGGGTGCGCGGGATGGCGGCGACACGGGGATCGTAGTAGGCGACGTTTGCGCCGCGGGCCCGCAGGCAATCCATGATCCTCAGCGCCGGGCTCTCGCGCACGTCGGCCACGTTCTTCTTGTACGCGATGCCGACGATCAACACGCGCGCGCCTTTCAACCCCCTGCCCTGACGCTCGTCGAGTGCGGTGGCAAGCTTCGACACCACGTACAGCGGCATCGCGTTGTTGATCTCGCCGGCAAGCTCGATGAACCGGGTCGAGATGTCGTACTCGCGCGCCTTCCAGGTGAGATAGAAGGGGTCGATCGGCACGCAGTGGCCGCCCATGCCGGGTCCCGGATAGAACGGCATGAACCCGAACGGCTTGGTCTTCGCCGCGTCGACTACCTCCCAGATGTCGATCCCCATGGCGTCATAGACGATCTTGAGCTCATTGATCAGCGCGATGTTGACCGCCCGGAAGATGTTCTCGGTGAGCTTCACCGCCTCGGCCGTGCGCATGCTCGACACCGGCACCGTCCGCTCCGTAAGCTCGCCGTAAAATGCCAGTGCTAGGCTGCGCGCGTCGTCGCCGTGGCCGCCGACGACCCTGGCAATCCGTGACGTCGTGAATTCGGCGTTGCCCGGGTCCTCGCGCTCAGGCGAATAGGCGAGAAAGAAGTCGCGGCCGGAGCGCAGCGATCCCTGCTCGAGGATCGGCAGCACCACCTCTTCGCTGGTGCCCGGCCAGGTGGTCGATTCCAGCACCACCAGCTGTCCGCGCCGCAGGTGATCGGCCACCGAGCGCGTCGAGCCGATCACGTAGGAGAGATCCGGTTCGCGCTGCGGGCTGAGCGGGGTCGGGACGCAGATCACGATGACGTCCGCCTTGCCCAGGACGGAGAAGTCCGACGTTGCGGCAAACGTGCCGGCGTCGACCACCCGACGCAATGCCTCCTCGGGGACCGAATCCAGGTAGCTGATGCCGGCACCGAGCAGGCGCGGCTTTTCCGGATCGGTGTCCAGCCCGGAGACGGCGAACCCCTTGTGCGCCGCGGTCACCGCGAGCGGCAGGCCGACGTAGCCGAGACCGATGACGGCGATACGCGCCGCCTTGCTGCGGATCTTCCGTTCCAGCTCCCGCGCCAGTGACGGCTGGGAATCGGTGGACGGATCCGCGAAGGCGACGTCCGCGGCAGGCGTGCTGACGATCCGGTCCATCAACGGAGTTCCCACGTTCGTGCGGTCGAAGATTGCCGTGTTCCTGAATACGTCGTCGAGCGTGGCAATGGCAATTCCCCTCGACCGAAAAGACGCGGCGTTGCATTGCCGGGAATGGAAGTCTAAGGGGCATTGCGGAGACGGGACAGGCTGAGGAGGGACGGGTGAGCATTCTGGTGACGGGCGTTGCCGGTTTCATCGGCAGTCACATGGCGCACCGGCTGCTGACGGAAGGCCACACTGTCACCGGGATCGACTGTCTCACGCCCTACTACGACGTCAGCCTGAAAAGGGCGCGGCTTTCGCGGCTCCTCGGCTTCACGTCGTTCCGGCACGAAGCCATCGACCTGTGCGACATGGCCGCCCTCGAGGCCACCTTTGCCGCCTGCCGGCCGCGGACGGTGATCCATCTCGCCGCGCAGCCGGGCGTCCGCTACAGCCTCGACCACCCGCAGGCGTACGTGCAGAGCAACATCGTCGGCTTCGCCAACCTTCTCGAAGCCTGCCGGCGCCATCCCCCCGAGCATCTCATCTTCGCCTCGTCCAGCTCCGTGTATGGCGCGAACCGCCATCTTCCGTACGACGAGAACCAGGTGACCGACCACCCGCTGTCGATCTACGCCGCGACCAAGAAGGCCAACGAGGTCACCGCCCACAGCTACAGCCACCTGTTCAATCTGGCGACCACGGGCCTGCGCTTCTTCACCGCCTACGGCGAATGGGGGCGGCCGGACATGTCGTTCTTCACCTTCACCCGGGCCATCCTCGCCGGCGAGCCGATCAACCTCTTCAACCGCGGGCAGATGTCGCGCGACTTCACCTATATCGCCGACGTCGTCGAATGCATGGTGCGGCTCATCGACCGGCCGCCGGCGCCGTCGCCGGACTGGAACCCTGAAGCGCCGGAGCCGGCGACCAGCGGGGTGGCGCCGTACCGGATCTACAACGTCGGCAACAGCCAGCCGGTGGAGCTGATCCGCTACATCCGGACCCTCGAGGACTGCCTCGGCAAGCCGGCGCGCATCAACCTCGTCGACGCCCAGCCCGGCGAAGTGCGCGACACATGGGCGAGCGTCGACGCGCTTGCCGACCTGATCGAATTCACGCCGCGCACGCCTCTCGAGACCGGGATCGCCAACTTCGTGCGCTGGTACCGGGAATACTACCGGGTCTGAACCGCGGGGCTTGCCGCCGGGCTTTCCACGGCGGGTGCTTCGCCGGCCAGCGCAATGTCGAGAGCGCGCGGAAAGGCGTACACCGCGACCGGCCTGTCGCGTCCCTTGACCCGGATGCTGCGGCTCCTGGCGGCGGCCGCGGACACGCCGGAGACTTCGAGCGCGTGCTGCGAGACGACGAGCTGGACATCGAGCTCCTTGCAGGCCGTTTCCAGGCGGCTCGCGATGTTGACGGTGTCGCCCAGGGCGGTGATCCGGCGGGCAGCGCCTGACCGGTCGTTGACGCCGACCCGCCCGAGGATAGCCGGGCCGACATGGATCCCGATGCCGATGTTGAGCGGTTCGACGAGATCGGCGGCGAGACCGTGGTTGAGCGCATCGAGCACCCCGCCCATGGCGCGCGCCGCTTCCAGCGCCTGGCGGGCGGCAACGCCCGCGTCGCGCTCGATGCCGAAGAGCGCCATGATGCCGTCGCCGATGAACTTGTCGACGTAACCGCCGCTGTCCTCGATGGCATCGCTCATCTGGCCGAGGTACTGGTTGAGCAGGAACACGACGTCGTAGGGAAACTTCCGCTCGGCCAAGGCGGTGAACCCCCGGATGTCGGCGAACATCACCGCCACCGTCTGCTCGATGCCCCAGACGTAGCGGTCGTGGTAATGGGCGTCGTCGACCACCACCCGCTTGGCCGGCAGGAGCGTCGCCACGGTGATGTCGCCGCGGGGATGGATCTGGCAGGCGAGCCGCACGTTGGGGGCGGCGCCGACGTTGCGCAGGATGCGCGCCTCCGCGTCGCCGGGCGGCGCCAGCCCGTCGAGGCCCTCGATCACCCGCACCCTGCAGGTGGAGCACCGGGCCCGGCCGCCGCACACCGAGGCATGCGGGATGCCGTAGGCGCGGCTGATCTCGAGCAGGCTCGGGCCGATCTCGCTCACCACCGTCCGGCCGTCGGCGTAGGTGACGCGGATGCGCGGACGGACGCGGTCGAGCACCGTCCGCCCGAGCCGCACCGCGATCGCGATGCCGAGTATGATCAGGCAGGCGTACAGCGCCCAGTCGATGATGCCGTAGATGACGGCGATCTGGTGCTCGTTGAACGGGTTCTGGAACGGCCGCTCCGTGCGCACCACGCGGCCGCCGACGGCGAAGCCGGCAAACGCGAGCACCGGCACCAGGACGCAGGCGCCGAACAGCGGCAGGAAAGCCCGTCCGTACCAGCGCTTCAGGCGCAGCCAGAAATGCAGTCCGATGCAGGCGTGGACCCAGACCACGGTTATCAGGAACAGCTGGTTCCACGCCTCCGCCGGCCACATCACCCACAGCGCGTAGGTGTAGTTGTCGTCGACGCCGTAGAGTTCGTGCGGCAGCCGGGTGCCGAGGATGTGGCGAAACAGGAACAGCGGGATGGCAAGGCCGAATACGAGCTGGACCGTTTCCCAGAAGTTCATCCGCCAGGTGCGCCGCCGCACGAACTTGGCAAGCGCGAGCGCGATGTGGAGAACGAGGGCGCCGTAAAGCAGGATGGTGCCGGGCAGGCTGCGCCAGGCGCCGCTCCGCACCGAGCGGAAGGCATCCATCGCGTCGATGGAGACGAGGCCGAGCGCGTGGTTGATCAGGTGCGTTGCCACGAAGACGAACAGCACGAGCCCGGAGTAGAGCCGCAACCGCTGCCCCAGGGTGCCTGCTCCCACAGGCCCGACGGCCACTACGTCATGCACGTGACCCGTTGCTCCCGGCAGGGACGCTCCGGCGGACGGTCCTGCGCGGTCGGACCATGCGAAGCGGCCCCGATCTAGCTGCCAAGCTCGCGCAACCGGTTCCTCGCCTGCGTCAGCTCTGACGTGGTCTGCCCCAGCCGGTCGGCCAGGACGCGCATCACCTCGATCGCCATGTCGGGGAACTCGGCGATCAGGCGCAGGAAATGCTCCTTCATGATCTTGAGCGTATCGAGCCGGTCCACGGCGCGTACCGTGGCGGTGCGGGGCACGTCGCACAGGATGGCGATCTCGCCGACGAAGGCATTCCTTTCGATGGTGGCGACGCTCACCGGGCCCGTCGGCGTCTCCACCAGCACCTCGGCGGTGCCATCGATGATGACATAGGCGGCATCGCCGATGTCGCCCTGCCGGAACAGCTCCTGGCCCGGCTCGAAGGTGATCCGCTCGGAGGTGAAGGCCAGCAGCTTGAGCCGCGACACGTCCACCTTCGCGAACAGCGGGATACGCCGCAGTACGTCGACCTCGTCCTCGATGGACATCACGGTTCGCCTCCTTGTGGGCTCCGGCCGGCCCGCTCCGATCGCGCCGCCACCGCTCAACCGGCGGCGGTCAGGCGCGCCAGCCTGCCCCCTTCCCTGACCAGTTCCGCCGACGTCCCTTCCTCGACCATGACCCCGTCCTCGAACACCAGCACGCGGTCGAACCTGCGCGCATGATCGGGATTGGAGAGCGTCCAGAACAGCGCCGCCGGCCGCCCGTCGTCGCGGGCAAGATCGTTCATGACGGCGTCGAGGATCGCCTCCTGCGACGCCGTGTCGAGCGCCGAAAGCGTGCGGTTGACGATCAGCAGGTCCGGCCGCTTGAGCAGGGCGCGTGCGAGGCCGATCTTCTGCCGCTGGATCGAGGTGAGACGCTTGCCGCCGGTCCCGACGTTGAACTGCAGCCCCACGTCGAGCACGGCCTCGACCAGCCCGCGCTCCTTCACCAGGCCGGAAATCACCTGGCTCACCCGTGCCGGCCCCTCGGCGATGCCGTGGGCGATGCGGCCGAACAGGATGTTGTCCTGCAGCGACGACGCGGAGTTGTAGGTCTCGGGGTCGTAGAACTCGATCGCGCCGGCAAGGTCGGCGGGCAGCTGGTCGTGGAACCGGTGGCGGGCCTCCAGGATGCGGCCGCGCATGTCGTCGTTCAGGAGACCGAGCCGGTGGCGCGGCTCGACGTAGGCAAACGACAGCTGCATCAGCCTGATGCTGTCGACCGGCGTCACGTCGGCAAAGTCCATGCCCGACAGTCGCGAGACCAGCGCCTCGTATTCCGGCAGCTCCTCCGCCGACAGGAAGTCGAGCTGTTCGAAGAACGGATGGTCGACAGGCAGGTCGGCGAACAGCTCCACCACCGTCGCCGCGATCTTGCGGCCCATTTCGAACAGCGCCACGTCGAGCCTCGTATCGTGAAGGATGCTCTGCAGATACGGGTTGTCGATCAGATGGTCGCCGTCGAACTGGGTTCCCGTCGCGGTGCCGAACAGGAGGTTTTCGGCAATCGTCGCCTGACGGTTGTACTGCTCCGGGTCGAATGGTTCGACGAGCTGCGACAGCGGCGGCTCCCGCAGCCGCTCGCGGAGCGCCCGGCGGGCGTCGAGGATGTTCTCGACCAGGTCCGGCCGCGAGACGGGGTCGATGCTGCCGCGCAGGCCCAGTTCGAACACGTCGCGGTCGAGCTGCACGATGCCGAGCACCTCGATCACCCGGTTCACCAGGCCGTCCATCCCGTCGACCCCGGCCGCCTCGTAGTCGATCCAGTCGCTGTCGAAGTCGTCCGTGGTGTTGCCGGAGAGCCTCGCCTCGGCGAGCTCCCAGTCGGTCAGCCCGCCCTGCCCGGACTGGCGCAGCGGCACGTGCTTGAGGCCGTATGTCAGGGCGTCGAACACGCTTCCCTGGTAGAGGTAGGTATCCTGGCCGACATAGGCGAACCGGCGGCCGGTCATCGCCATCGGGAGGTCGGACAGGTTCTGGCCGCCGACCAGGACACGACCGGAGGTGGGCGTCAGCAGCCTGGCCAGGACCTCGCTCATCGATTCGGCGCCGCTGTTCAGGTCGCCGATGGCGGCGACCTTCTGGCCGATCGGAAGGCTGAACGTGGCGCGTTCGATCAGCGTGGCGCCGCTGTCGTCGGTGACGCCGACGTTGATCGCGGAGATGTCGCCCGTGATCGGCGCGATCCGGTCGCGGATCGGCGACTGCACCGCCGGATCCAGCAGGTTGCCGGGATCGAACTGCTCGATCACCTGGGTGTACTTGATCTGGACGTCGAGCCGCTTCTGGTCCCAGTTGATGAGCTCGCGGATGGGGGTCGGCAGGTCCTTGTATGCGGCGATGACGGCAACCAGCTGGCCGATGTCGAGGCTGCCGCGGATCGCGAAATAGCCGCCGACGATATAGAACAGGAATGGCGTGAACTGGGCGAGGAAGTTGTTCAGGAACTTGATGAAGAACTTCCGCTGGTAGAGCTCGAACCGGATGCTGAAGATGCGCCCTAGGCGCTTGGCGATGTCGGCGCGCTCGTAATGGGAGGTGTCGTTGACGTGCACCTCGGCGATGCCGTCGACGATTTCGCCCACACGCCCGGCCAGCGCGCGCGCCGTCAGCTGCCGTTCCTTGCCGAGCACCAGCAGGCGCCGCCGCAATCGCGGGATCAGGATCGCCTGGACGAGCACCACGACCAGCGCGATGAGCCCCAGCCAGAAGCTCTGGGCGACGATGAAGCCGAGGGCGACGAGTGCCTGGCTACCCTGGAAGAACGGCAGCGACAGCGCATCACCGATGAATTCCCCCAGCGGCTCCACCTCGTCCTTGACCATGCTCGCCACCTCGGGCGCCTTGATCCGCCGGAAGTACGGCAGCGGGAAACGCAGCAGCCGGTCGACAAGCTGGTAGCGCAGCCTGCGCAGCATGCGTTCGCCGAGCCGGCCCTTGTAGGTGTTGATGTGAAACTTGAAGAGGCCGCCGAGGCAGACCACGGCAAGGAAGCTGAAGCACAGCGCGAACAGGTAGCTCACCCGATCCATCGGCACGCCGGAGAACAGCTCGAGCGGCGCGCCGCCGTAGAGCCAGTCCGGCAGGTCGATCACGATCCGCAGGAACGGCTGTGTTGCGTCCGGTGTTGCGAATCCTTCGCCCTGGATCGGTCCGTTGACGATTTGCTTGGGCAACTCGTACGACAGCAAGAAGACCGGCATCGACACCAGGACGACGAACAGAATCCAGAGCTGTCCGGCCTTCGAATACCGCCAGATATAACGGAAGAGATTGGTGTCCATGCCCTGTCAGCCGCGACCAGCGGTGCGATTCAGCCGCATATTGTCTGTCGGCATGCCGCTACGCAAGGCTGGCGTGTTCACGCACAAGTTCAACATCGAAGTCGTCGATACATACTTGACGCCACCGTCCACCGGTCAACGGAATGTAATATTGACAAGTGGTTTCCGCTCTTTACGCACCATTGACCAGCGGCTACAGGAATAATGGCTGAGACATGCCGAAACCGGGGAGGAACGAATTGGGCATCGGTCCGGAATGGAACGGTTCGCGCATCGATCTCATGGCGCGCGAAGGCCTCGAGGATTCATCCCGGCGCAGGAGCGATCCGGATGGCATGGGATACCTGCGGACGCGAAGCGCGCAGGCACGGCATGCCATCGCGGCGCACTTCCTGCGCGGCTTCGACCACGTGGTGGAAATCGGCGGCCACAAGCTTCCGATCACGTCCTTCCTCACCCATCATCCGCAATCCGTGATCAGCATCGATCCGAAGACGGACCCGCTGGAGCTCGACCATCTCAACGGCCGGCCCTGCACGGTCCGTCACGTGGCAACGAAATATCAGAACTATGAATTCGACCTGGCGCCGTATTCCTATGGGCTCGTTCTGCTCGGATGCTCGCTCAAGCCGCTCGGCGACAAGCCGGCCGATGATCCGGTACTGCTCGAACTCGTGGACAACGCAGGCATCGTCATCGTCGATTTCCCGGTCCGGCACGCCCGCTCCAACATGCAGGTGCCGACGCTGGTCGACCGCGGCACGCTGCGGGAGGTCTGCCGCTTCGACATGCAGTTCAACGATGAGGAGTGTGCCAGCACGCCGTACGGCGAACGTCGGCTCCTGGTCCTCGAACCCCACGGCAGCAACTAGCTTGTCGAGAGGTCCATCCGGTTCGGGAACTTCGCGTGCGCCGGGCGGCATAGCGTCATGAGCCTTGCCAGAGACCTGCTGCGCGTCGAGAACCTGCGCATCGCCTTCGATATCCACGGCAGCCCGCTTCAGGTGGTGAACGGCGCGAGCTTCCGTATCCGTGAAGGCAAGGTGACGGCCCTGGTCGGCGAATCGGGGTCGGGCAAGTCGGTCATCTCGCAGGCGATCATGGGCATCCTGCCGAGCGTCGGCAGCATTACGGGCGGCAACATCTGGTTCAGCGATCCGCTCAAGCCGGCGCAGCCGCCGATCGATATTGCAGCCCTTCTGCCGTCGAGCCCGGAGATGCGATCGCTGCGTGGCGGCCGCATCTCGATGATCTTCCAGGAGCCGATGACATCGCTGTCGCCGCTCCACACGGTCGGCAACCAGGTGCAGGAAGCGCTTCTGCTTCACCGCAAGGTCGACCGGCGCGAGGCCCGGCAGACAACCGAGGAGATGCTGGCACTGGTCGGGTTTCCCGATCCGTCGGCGGCCTACGACCGCTACTCGTTCGAACTCTCGGGCGGACTGCGCCAGCGGGCGATGATCGCGATGGCACTGATCTGCCGGCCGGCGCTGCTCATAGCGGATGAGCCGACAACCGCACTGGACGTCACGGTGCAGGCGCAGATCCTGCAGCTTCTCAAGGACTTGCAGGCGAAGCTGCAGATGTCGATTCTGCTCATCACGCACGATCTGGGAGTGGTCGCCAACATGGCCGACGAGGTCGTCGTCATCTACCACGGCGACATCGTCGAGTCGGGCACCGCTGAACACATCTTCCGGACGCCACGGCACCCCTACCTCAAGGCCCTCCTGCACGCGGTGCCGCATTTCGACATGAAGCCGGGAGAGCGATTGCAGCCGCTGCGCGAGGTCGCCTACCGGGTCGGCCCGCTGTTCGCCGGCAAGGACGACGCACGATCCCGGGTCAGCGTCGGAGAGCCGCTCCTGACGGTTTCCGGCCTGACCAAATCCTTCACCGCGCGCAAGGGCAGCTTCTTCGGCCGCGGTACCGAGTCCACGGTCAAGGCGGTCGACAACGTGTCGTTCGACATCAGGCGGGGCGAATGCCTCGGCCTGGTCGGTGAAAGCGGTTGCGGCAAGACCACGGTCAGCAAGCTGATCATGCGCGCCATCACGCCGGATTCCGGATCCGTCCGCTTCCACGACAACGGCCGCGAGATCGACATCATGGCGCTCTCCGGGCGTGATCTGAAGCAGTTCCGCACCCGGATCCAGATGGTCTTCCAGGACCCGTTCAGCTCGCTCAGCCCGCGCATGACGGTGGCCGACATCCTGCGCGAGCCGCTGGTCATCCACAACATCGGCAACCACAAGTCACAGTCCGAACTGATCGCCGAGCTGATGGGCGTCGTGGGGCTCGATCCGCGGTATCTCAACCGCTACCCCCACAGCTTCTCCGGCGGTCAGCGGCAACGCATCGGCATCGCCCGGGCGCTGGCGCTCAAGCCGGACATCCTGATCTGCGACGAACCGGTGTCGGCACTCGACGTGTCGGTTCAGGCGCAGATCCTCAATCTGCTCAAGGACCTCCAGAAGGAACTCGGCCTCACCTACCTGTTCATCTCGCACAACCTGGCGGTGGTCGACTATGTCGCCGACCGGATCGCCGTCATGTGCGGCGGCAGGCTGGTCGAGGTCGCGCCGCGCGAGGTCCTGTTCAAGGCGCCCGTTCACCCCTACACCAGATCCTTGCTGAAGGCGGTGCCCTACGCCGACCTCGACCGCCCGCTCGATTTCGACGCCCTGCACCTCACCGGGGCATCGGACACGAGCACCTGGGGCGATCAGTTCCGCGGCGACGGTCGGCTCGACTACCACGAGGTCGAGACCGGTCACCTGGTGCTCGCCAGCCCGAACGCGAATGTCCGGGAGCTCAGGCCATGAGACGGCTGTGGTTGATCCTCGCCCTGCTGACGGTCCTCTGCACCATCGGCGACGCCCGCGCGGGGCTGATCGAAACGCCGATGTTCGAGGAGGCCGTTGCCCGCGGCGACCTGCCGCCGGTCGCGCAACGCATTCCGGAACGGCCGCGGGTGATCGATCTGGCGGCGATGGGCAAGCTGCCGGGCAGGCACGGCGGCCGCATCGTCACCATCATGGGCAGCCAGAAGGACATCCGGATGATGACCGTCTACGGCTACGCCCGGCTGGTCACGTTCGACCAGCAGATGAACCTCGTGCCCGACATCCTCGACAGCTACGAGGTCGAGGAGGGTCGGATCTTCACCCTTCACCTGCGGCCCGGGCACAAGTGGTCGGACGGTCACCCGTTCACGGCGGAGGATTTCCGCTTCTACTGGGAAGACGTGGCGCTGAACGAGGAACTGTCGCGTGGCGGGCCGCCGATCGAACTCCTCGTCGACGGCAAGCCGCCGGTGTTCGAGGTGCTCGACGAGCTGACGGTCCGCTATTCCTGGGACCAGCCGAACCCGGAATTCCTGACCGCCATCGCCGGCGCCCTGCCCGTCTATCTCTACCAGCCCGCCCACTACCTCAAGCAGTTCCATATCCGCTACGGCGACCCGGAGGAGATCGAGCGGATGGTGAAGGCCGAAAACGTGCGCGGCTGGTCGTCGCTGTACACCCGGAAAAGCCGCCAGTATCGCCAGGAGAACGTCGACCTTCCCAGCCTTCAGCCATGGGTGATCGCGACCACGGCGCCGGCCGAACAGTTCGTATTCAAGCGCAATCCGTACTTTCACCGTATCGACGCCAACGGGCGCCAGCTGCCGTACGTCGACGAGATCGTGATGGCGATCGCCTCCAGTGCCATCATCCCGGCCAAGACCGGCAGCGGCGAGGCCGACCTGCAGGCCAGGTACATCCGGTTCGACAACTACACGTTCCTGAAGGAAAGCGAGAAGCGTCAGCCGATCGACGTCATGCTCTGGCGTACCGCCAAGGGGTCGCAGGTCGCGCTGTATCCCAACCTGAACTACAACGACCCGGTCTGGCGCGAGGTGCTGCGCGACGTCCGGTTCCGCCGCGCCCTGTCGCTGGCCATCAACAGGCACGAGATCAACCAGGTCGTCTACTACGGGCTCGTGCACGAAAGCGCCGACACGGTCCTGCCCGAAAGTCCGCTGTACCGCCCGGACTACCGGGATGCCTGGACGCAATTCGATCTCGACCGGGCCAACGCGCTGCTCGACGAGATGGGGCTCGAGCGCGGTCCCGACGGCATTCGCCACCTTCCTGACGGCCGCCCCCTCGACATCATCGTCGAGACCGCGGGCGAAAGCACCGAGGAAACCGACGTCCTTCAGCTGATACGGGACAGCTGGGCGGAGGTCGGCATCAGGCTCTATCCGCGGACCTCGCAACGGGACGTGTTCCGCAACCGCGTCTTTTCCGGCATGACGATGATGTCGGTGTGGTCAGGGCTCGCCAATGCCATCCCGACGGCGGACATGAGCCCGCGCGAACTTGCCCCGACGACGCAGCAACAGCTGCAATGGCCGCTGTGGGGCCAGTACTTCGAAACCGGCGGCGACGCCGGCGAGCCGCCCGACATGGAAGAGCCGAAGCAGCTGCTGGAGCTGTTCCGGAAATGGCGGCGGTCGACGGATCGCGCCGAAAAGCAGGCGGTATGGCACCAGATGCTGTCGATCTTCACCGATCAGGTCTACTCGATCGGCACCGTCAATGGCGCCTGGCAACCTGTGGTCGTGCGCCGCAACCTGCGCAACGTGCCCGAGGACGGCATCTACAACTGGGATCCCGGAGCGTACTTCGGAATGTACCTGCCCGATACGTTCTGGTTCGATGACGCCAATACGTGAGCGGATGGACTGATGCTTCTTCAATACATTCTGCGCCGGATCGTCATCATGGTGCCGACGATCCTGATCATCAGCGCGCTCGTGTTCGCGATCATCGAGCTGCCGCCGGGCGATTACCTGGAAAGCTACATCGCCGAGTTGCAGACGCAGGGTGAGAAGGTCGACCAGAAACACATCGAGTTCCTGCGCCAGGAGTACGGGTTCGACAAGCCGCTGATCGAGCGGTATTTCCTCTGGGTTTGGGGGATGCTTCAGGGCGACTTCGGGTATTCCTTCGAATACCAGATGCCGGTGACGGAAGTCGTTGGCGACCGGATGTTCCTCACCATCCTCGTATCGTTCACGACAATCGTCTTCACGTGGCTTATCGCGTTCCCGATCGGGATCTATTCGGCCACCCACCAGTACAGCTGGGGCGACTACGGGTTGACCTTCCTCGGTCTGCTCGGTCTCGCCACGCCGAATTTCCTGCTGGCGCTGGTGTTCATGTATTTCGCCAACGTCTGGTTCGGCACCTCCATCGGCGGGCTCATGAACCCCGAGTACCTCGACCAGCCGATGAGCTGGGCAAAGTTCATGTCGATCCTCGAGCACCTGTGGATACCGGTGGTCGTGATCGGAACCGCGGGCACGGCAGGCATGATCCGCCGGCTGCGGGCCAATCTCCTCGACGAACTGCAGAAGCAGTACGTGGTGACGGCCAAGGCCAAGGGCGTTCCCCCCTTCCGTGCCCTCGTCAAGTATCCGCTCAGGATGTCGCTCAGCTTCTTCATCGCCGACATCGGGAGCTACCTGCCGGCGGTCATTTCCGGTGCCGAGATCGTCGCCATCGTCCTGTCGCTTGAGACCACCGGTCCGCTGCTGATCGCCGCCCTGCAGAGTCAGGACATGTACCTGGCCGGCTCGTTCCTCATGTTCCTCGCCGCCCTGACCGTCGTCGGCGTGCTGATCTCCGACATCGCGCTCGGACTCCTCGATCCACGCATCAGGCTGATGGGAGGGGCCACGCGGTGACCACGTCGCCACTGCCGCCGCCGGGCGCGCCGACGGTTCACTACGTCTCGGCCGCCGAGTTCGACCCGAAGTCCATCGAACGCCTGACCAAGGCGCAGGAGAAGGTCTACTTCGCCTCGCAGTGGCGTCTGATGTGGTGGAAGTTCCGGCGTCACCGGCTGGCGCTGATATCCGGCATCTTCCTCATCATCATCTACGCCTCGATCCTGGTCTCGGAGGTTCTCGCGCCCTACGAGCTGCATTCGCGCAACACCGACTTCATCTTCGCGCCGCCGCAGCGGGTCCACCTGTTCCACGAAGGCCGCTTCATCGGCCCGTTCGTGTACGGCACCAGCTATCGGCTGAACATGGAGAACCTGAAACGGGAGTACAGCGAAGACAGGACCGTCGTGCAGCCGATCCGCTTCTTCTGCCGCGGCGACACGTACCGTTTCTGGGGCCTTTTCGAGGCCGATTTTCACCTGTTCTGCCCAGCGGTCGGCGGCACGTTGTTCCTGCTGGGGACCGACCGGCTCGGTCGCGACGTGCTGTCGCGGATGATCTACGGCGCCCGCATCTCGCTCACCATCGGCCTGATCGGCATTGCAATCAGCTTCATCCTCGGCATTACCATCGGCGGCATCGCCGGCTATTACGGCGGCATCCCCGACCTCATCGTCCAGCGCATCATCGAGGTCCTGCAATGCCTGCCGACGATACCCCTGTGGCTGGCGCTGGCGGCAATCCTTCCGGTGACCTGGAGTCCGATCCTCATCTATTTCGGCATCACGGTCATCCTCGGGTTGCTCGACTGGACCGGGCTTGCCCGCGCGGTCCGATCGAAGCTCCTGTCGTTGCGCGAAGAGGACTACGTGCTGGCAGCCCAGCTCATGGGCGCACAACCATCACGCATCATCGGCCGCCACCTCGTTCCCGGCTTCATGAGCCATCTCATCGCCACCGCGACCATCTCGGTCCCGACGATGATCCTCGGCGAGACTGCGCTCAGCTTCCTCGGCCTCGGGTTGCGGCCGCCCATCACCAGCTGGGGAGTGCTGCTGGCCGAGGCGCAGAACATCAACGTGGTCGCCCTCTATCCGTGGCTCATGCTGCCCGTGGTACCGGTGGTGCTGGTGATCCTCGCCTTCAATTTTCTCGGTGATGGACTGCGCGACGCCGCAGATCCCTACAAGTAGGCTCGGCAAATCTCCGGTTTCTGCGACAGACCAGCTATGGCATAGTGCGATGGTTTCGCCCGGGAATATCCGTAACAAATCAACCGCGAGGGAGGTGTCATGAGGGCAGCGAACAGGCTCGACCATGCTCGCATCCTCATGTACAGCCACGATACGTTCGGGCTGGGCCATCTCCGGCGTTGCCGGGCCATCGCTCACGCGCTCGTCGAGCGATTCAAGGGTTTGTTCGTCCTCATTATTTCCGGCTCGCCAATTGCCGGAACGTTCGACTTCCGCGCCCGCGTGGATTTCGTGAAGGTGCCGAGCGTCATCAAGCTCTACAACGGCGAGTATACCTCAATCGACCAGCTGATCGACCTACACGATACCCTCGCAATTCGCCGCGCCATCATCCGCCATACCGCCGAATCCTTCAATCCGGACCTCGTCATCGTCGACAAGGAGCCGCTCGGCCTGAAGGGCGAGATGGAGGAGACGCTGGGCATCCTGAAGGGGCGCGGCGCGGCGCTCATGCTGGGGCTGCGTGACGTGATGGACGCGCCGGAGCTTCTCGCCCGCGAATGGGCGCCGCGCAACACGCTCGGCAAGATCGGCGATCTCTACAACGACGTGGTGGTCTACGGGCCGGAATCGTTCTGGGATCCGCTCACCGGGCTCGACGCTCCGCCTTCCGTCCGCTCCAAGCTCACGTTCGCGGGCTTTCTCCGGCGGACGCTGCCGAGTGCTCCCTATTCGCGGCCGCTGCCGTTCACCAATCCGTACATCCTGGTCACGGCAGGTGGCGGCGGCGACGGCGCGCAGCTCATGGAATGGACGATCAACGCCTATCAGCACGATCCGGGCCTCCCCCACCCCGCGCTGCTCGTGCTCGGCCCGTTCATGCCCAGCCACGAGCGCGAGGACATCCGCCGCCGCGCCGAATCGCTCGACAACGTCACCGTCATCGACTTCGACAACCGGATGGAAATGCTGATGGCCGGCGCCATCGCGGTCGTCGCGATGGGCGGCTACAACACGTTCTGCGAGATCCTTTCGTTCGACAAGCGCGCCATCATCGTGCCGCGAGTCGAACCGCGGAAGGAGCAGCTCATCCGGGCGCAGCGCGGGGCGGAGCTCGGCCTCGTGTCGATGCTGATGCCGGATGATGCGTCCAGCCCGGCGACGTTCGCGAAGGCCCTGCACCAGCTGCCGATGCAACAGCTGCCGTCGCGATCGGGACCGGGCGACCTGCTCGGCGGCCTCGACGCCATCGGCGACATCGTTGCCGCGCGCCTCGCTCCGGTCAGGCGGCCGAAGTTCCGCGTCGTCGAGGCCGGCAGCTAGTCCAAACTTCCCGAGGCACAAGTGGCGTCCACAACGGTCTTCGTCCTCAAGGGGTACCCGCGGCTTTCCGAGACCTTCATCGCCCAGGAGATCCGGGCGCTGGAGGCGGCCGGCATGGACATTGCCATCGTCGCGCTGCGCCGGCCCACCGACAACGACGTCCATCCGGTCCACCGCGAGATCCGGGCACCCGTCCACTACATCCCCGAATACCTGCACCACGAGCCGTTGCGCGTCATCCGGTCATGGTGGAAGGCGCGGCGCCTGCCCGGATACGCGGTCGCCAGGCGGACGTGGCTTGCCGGGCTGTGGCATGACCGCACCCGCAACCGCATCCGCCGGTTCGGCCAGGCGCTGGTGCTCGCCGCCGAGCTGCCGGCCGGTGCCCGCCACCTGCACGCCCACTTCATCCACACGCCGGCCGCGGTCACCCTCTATGCGAGCCTGATGACCGGGCTGCCGTGGACGGTGTCGGCGCACGCCAAGGACATCTGGACGACGCCGGAGTGGGACCTCCGCGAGAAACTCGCCCATGCGGACTGGGCGGTGACCTGCACCCGCTTCGGCCACCGGCACCTGTGCGGGCTCGCCGCCCGGCCGGACACCGTCGAACTGGTCTACCACGGCCTCGACCTCGGGCGCTTCGCGCCGCCGGCGAACGACGGCTCGTCCCGCGACGGCTCTGATCCGGCGGACCCGGTGCGCATCCTCACCGTCGGCCGCGCGGTCGAGAAGAAGGGGCTCGACGTCCTGCTCGAGGCGCTCGCCCTGTTGCCGCGCGAACTCGCCTGGCAGTGGCACCACATCGGCGACGGCGAACTGGCCGGCGCCCTGAGGCAGCAGGCGGACAGGCTCGGCATCGTGGAGCGGACCGTCTGGCACGGCGCCCAGCCGCAGGATTTCGTGCTCGAGCAATATCGCACCGCGGACCTGTTCGTGCTGCCGTGCCGGATCTCCAGGGACGGTGACCGCGACGGCCTGCCCAACGTCCTGATGGAGGCGCAGAGCCAGCGGCTTGCCTGCATCTCGACACCGATTTCCGGGGTGCCGGAGCTCATCGTCGACGGCGAGACCGGGCTGCTCGTCGAACCGGAAAGCCCGGACCGACTCGCCGAGGCGGTGGCGACGCTGATCACGCGGCCGGCGCTGCGCCACCGGCTCGGCCGGGCCGGCGAACAGCGGGTGCGCGGCGCGTTCGACCACCACCGCGGCATCGCCCGCCTGCTCGAGCTGTTCGGCCATGCAGCGGAAACCCGCAGCCGAGGCGCCGCCTGACCATGCCCGGTGCCGTGCGGCGGCGCGCCGGCAGTGGGTGCGGGAGATGAGGTGATGACGGCGCGCGTCCTGTTCTACGTCCAGCACCTCCTCGGCATCGGCCACCTTATGCGCGCCTCGCGGATCGCGCGCGCCTTGGTCGACGCCGGGCTCGACGTGCACGTGGTCCTCGGCGGCGCCGCGGTCGAGGGCATCCCGTGGGCGGGCGCCCGGCTCCACCAGCTGCCCGCGATCAAGGCGGGGCCTGCGGGCTACGCCGACCTCGTCGATGCCGCAGGCCGGCCGGTGGACGATGCCCTCCGGGAGCGCCGACGCCGCCAGCTCCTTGCCGAACTCGAGGCGATCCGCCCCGACATCGTCCTCATCGAGGCGTTCCCGTTCGGCCGCCGGGCGCTGCGCTTCGAGCTCCTGCCGCTGGTCGAGGCGGCGGCCGCGCAGGCCCCGCCGGCGCTGGTGGTGTCGTCGATCCGCGACATCCTGCACGAGAACCGCAAGGCGAGGCTCAACGACGAGACCGTCGACCTGTTGCGGCGGCACTTCGACCTGGTGCTGGTGCACGGCGACCCCGGGCTGATTCCGATCGAGGCGAGCTTTCCGCGCGCCGACGCCATCGCCGACCTGGTCCGCTACACCGGGCTGGTCGCCGCCGGACCCGCCAGCGCGCAGGCGGAAGACACCGGCGACGTC
>CAZSNL010000025.1:31717-32263 GCA_964608275.1 uncultured Hyphomicrobiales bacterium
GTGTCGGCCGGCGGCGGCGCCGTCGGCGAGGCGCTCCTGCGGGCAGCCGTCGCCGCCCGGCCGCTGACCCGGCACGCCGATGCCCGGTGGACCATCGTCACCGGCCCCAACCTGCCCGAACCGGTGCGGCGGGACCTCGAACGGGAGGCCGGTGCCGGCGTCGCCATCAGGCGCTTCGTCGCCGACCTGCCGGCCGCGCTGGCGGCGGCGCGGGTGTCGGTGTCGCAGTGCGGCTACAACACCGCCGCCGACGTCCTGGCCGCCGGCTGCCGGGCGGTGTTCGTGCCGATCGCCTACCAGGGCGAGACCGAACAGGTGCGCCGCGCCCGGCTGCTGGAGGCGCGCAACCTCGCCGTCGTGGTCGAGGAGCCGGAGCTCACGCCGGCCCGCCTCGCCGCGGCGATCGATGCCGCCGATGCGATGCCGCCGCCGGACAAGGCCGCGGTGCCGGACCTCGGCGGTGCGGCGCGCAGCGCCGGGATCCTGATCGCGCATCTGGCCAGGGCCTCCCGCCGTGACCGCCGGGTGGTCTGACCTCGAACGCGA
>CAZSNL010000026.1:0-23662 GCA_964608275.1 uncultured Hyphomicrobiales bacterium
GCTGGAAGATCCAGTTCTGCCAGGCGGTGAGGCGGCCGAAGATCTTGGTTTCCATGGTTTCCGGGCCCGGAAACCGCACATTCGCCTCTAGTCCGGTCAGTGAATCGGGCGAGAAGCTCAGCCGCTCCTCGATCATGATCCTGATCTCGTCATCCCAATCGATCTCGTCGTAGGCGTCGGTGACGAGGCCGGCAGCGACGGCAGCCTCGCCGTCGAGGCGCTGGCCGACGAGACCACGGGCGGCGGTGCAGGTTTCCGGCTCGCCGAGGAAGCGGGTTTCAAGCCTCGTCAGACCGTTTGGCATCGTCAGCGGGCCGAAGTTGGAAGCGGTCAGCACGGCGGCGGCCTCGGGCCGATTGTCGCCGTCGCGGCTGCCGATGAACATGTAGGCGCGATCGGCTGCGAACAGGAACTCGGCGAGGAAACCGGAGAAGCAGGAGCCGGGCTCGGCAAGAGCGATCATGCTGCGCGACGTCACGTCGAGGCGCTTCAGCGTCCGGCGCCAGAGGTTCACGACCTCCCGGATGAACCAGTCAGATGAATGCGCATCGAGGATGCGGTCGTATTCGAGAACCCGGTCGATCGACCCCTCGCTCGCAAACAGCCAGATGCCGAGCTCCGGTTCGTTGAACCGCAGATGCAGGATGGCGTCTTCCACTTCGCGGGCAAGTGCGAGCGGCCAGAAATCGGCGCCGAGCGCGACGATCCCGTCGAGCGTCGACGGTGGCGGATCGTCGGGTGCCCGCAGGGTGAATGTCGCGGTTCCTCGCTGCCGGTCGAGGTCGACCGCGAGGTTTGCGTACTGCAAACGCTCGTCATCGATGGTGCGGACGAGCGGTGTCAGGGTGACCCCGGTACCGGGCGCGGGACGATCGGACCGCGCGGCGACCTGGGCGACGATCTCTGCGATGCGAGCGTCGATCTTCGAATTGGGCACCGCTTCGTCAACCAGCCGCCACTCGACGGCGCGGCTGCCCTTGATGCCTTCCTCGAGCGTGCAGAACAGGTCGGCGCGATCGCGCCGGACCTTCCGCTTGTCGGTGACGCGGGTGATTCCCCCGGTACCCGGCAGAACCGCGAGAAGAGGCACCTCCGGCAACGAGACCGAGGAGTTTCCGTCATCGGCGAGCACGATGTAGTCGGTGGCAAGGGCGATTTCGTAGCCGCCCCCGGCGGCGCTGCCGTTCACCACGCAGATCCAGGTCTGCCCCGCCTCGCTGCTGGAAGCCTCGATGGCGTTGCGCGTTTCGTTGGTGAACTTGCAGAAGTTGACCTTGTGCTGGTGCGAGGCCTGGCTCAGCATCCGGATGTTGGCGCCGGCACAGAACACGCGGTCCTTGCCGGACCGCAATACCACGGCCTTCACGCCGGGGTGTTCGAAACGCAGCCGCTGAACGGCGTCGTACAATTCGATGTCGACGCCCAGGTCGTAGGAATTGAGCTTCAACTCATAGCCGGGAAACAGACCGCCGGCTTCGTCCACGTCCATGGTGAGCGTCGCTACCTCGCCATCCACGGACAATTTCCAGTGGCGGTAGCGATCAGGTGCGGTCTGGAAATCGATGATCACGGCCCGGCTTCCCGTCGTGTCAATTTTCGGTACTATACTGCCATTCAGGCCCCTTGAGCAAGCCGGGTTCATGCAATATAATTCCTGAATGGCCGACATTTCCGATAGTTCCGCCGAACTGTTGGCGAGGGTGGGCAACCATGTGCGCCGACTGCGTAGGTCGCTCGCCCTGTCACGACGCGAACTCGGTCGCGCCGCAGGCGTATCCGAACGCTATCTCAACGAGCTCGAAGCGGGGCGGGCGAACGTCTCGCTCGGGGTGCTGTCCCGCATAGCCCAAAGCCTTGGCGTGAATGCCGAGCGGCTGCTCGGCCAAGATCGTGGGTCTGGCGCAATCAACGGCGACGCGAACGCGCTCGCCTCGCTGGTCGCAAGCCTGACGCCGCAGGAGCGGGCGCGCGCCCACGAACTCCTCCGGCGTGCCGGATTCGATCGCCCGGCCTCAAAACCTGGCATTGCGCTCATCGGCCTGCGCGGAGCGGGCAAGACCGCGCTCGGCGAACGCGCGGCGGCGCGACTGACACTGCCGTTCGTGCGCCTGAGCGACGTGATCCAGGAACGAAGCGGCATGGCGATCGGAGAATTGCTGGAGTTCATGGGGGTGGAGACCTATCGGCGTATCGAATACGAAGCCCTTGAACAGGTCGTGGCGGAGGGGAGAACACTGATCCTCGAGGTTGGCGGTGGGCTGGTGCTGGCGCCGGACACGCGTGACCTGCTCGAACGGCACTTCCACACGGTGTGGATCAAAGCCCGCCCCGAGGACCACATGCGGCGGGTGATCGAGCAGGGCGACCTTCGACCCATGGCCGGCAGCGAACGGGCGATGGATGAACTGCGCGCCATTCTGGTCGAGCGCGAGCCGTACTATGCGCGGGCTGGCGATACCGTCGACACGAGCGGAGAGACGCTGGCCGCATGCGTCGATGAGCTGGTCCGGATAACGCGCCACAGGCTGGCTATCTGAAGCGCTCCTGTCGCGTGCCGTCGATGAAGCGTTCGATGGCCGACAGCGTTTCATCGGTCCGTTCACGGTAGGGCCAGTGCCGGCAATCATCGAGGATGGCGGTTTCGAGCGGTCCGCCGCATTTCTCCATCGCCGAACGCACCTGCGCCATCGTCCCGTAGGGGTCATCACGACCCCAGATCAAAAGCACGGGTACGGCGATTTGCGGCAGGTACTCCTCGATGTTCCAGTCCATGAAGCGTGGGTCCAGCCACGCATCGTTCCAGCCGTAGAACGCACAGTCCACGTTGGCTCCGTGATAGCGCTCGAGGCGCGGCCGCAGGTCGCCCTGTTCATAGTCGTGCCGTGCCTTGCGGATCGTCGCCACGCACAGGTCCTCGTTGAAGAAATGCGGCGCCATGAGGATCACGCCGGCGACGCGGCCGTCGGCAACCCCGCCGGCATAGATCGTGGCGATGGAGGCGCCGTCGGAGTGGCCGCAGAGCACCACGCGTTCGATCTGGAAGCGATCGATGATCCTTCCGACTACCTCGAAGGCCTCGTCGTGCATGTAGGTCAACGGGCGGGGCAGCGGGACGGGATCCGATCGGCCGTAGCCCTGCCGCGAATAGGCGAGCACCGGCGAACCGGTGCGCATGGCGAGATGTTCGGGAAAGTCGCGCCACGTGCCGACGCAACCCAGCCCCTCATGCAGAAGCAGGATGACCGGCCGATTTGACTTCGGCGGCCTGTACCAAGCGAATTCGAGCGAGGATCCGCCGATGGTGACGGAACCCTCTTCGCGATGCATCTGGCAGTTGCCCGTCAGGCCGCCCGGTCCTCTTCAGCGAGCTTGAAACGCTGGATCTTTCCGGTAGCCGTCTTGGGCAGTTCGGCGCGGGGCTCGATCCAGCGCGGATACTTCCAGGCTCCGATCCGGCTCTTGACGTGCTCCTTCAGTTCCGTGAACAGACGATCGTCGGGCGTGACGTGATCGCGGAAGACGACGAACGCCTTCGGCTTCAGCAATCCGTCGCTGTCGGCACGCGGAATGACCGCTGCCTCGACCACGCTCTCGTGCGAGATGAGGGCTGCTTCGACCTCGAATGGCGAGACCCAGATTCCCGATACCTTGAACATGTCGTCGGAACGGCCGCAGATGTGGTAACGGCCATGTTCGTCCCGGGTATACTTGTCGCCGGTCCACGTCCATCGCCCCTGGAACGTGGCGCGGGTCTTGTCTCGCAGGTTCCAGTAGCCATTCGCGGCCGACCCGCCGTCGACGATGAGTTCGCCGATCTCGCCCGGGCCGACATCGTTGCCGTGCTCGTCGACGAGACGCAGTTCGTAGCCGGGAACCGCCTCGCCAGAGCAATCCTCGAAAGTTGCTCCCGGCCGGTTTGACAGGAAGATGTGCAGAAGCTCGGTCGAGCCGACCCCGTCGAGGATTTCGACGCCGAAGCGTTCGCGCCATCGCCGCAAGATGTCTCCGGGCAGCGCTTCGCCGGCCGAGACGCACAGGCGGAGGCGCTCCGATCCGTTCGCGGGCGTGCATTCCGGATTCGCGAGCATCGCGGCATAGAGCGTCGGCACGGCGTAGAATATCGTCGGCGAATGTTGCTTCAAGCGCATCATGACGCTCTGCGGGGTTGGCCGTTCCGCCATCAGGACGGTGGTCGCACCTACCGAGAACGGGAACGACATCGAATTGCCGAGGCCGTAGGCGAAGAACAGCTTGGCGGCCGAAAAGACCGTGTCGTCCTCCCTTATGCCCAGGACCCTGGCGCCATAGGTGCGCGCCGTGTAGGCGGGGCTGGAATGCCGGTGCATGACGCCCTTCGGCTGTCCGGTCGAGCCTGATGAATAAAGCCAGAACGCCACTTCGTCGGCGAGCGTCGGCACCGCGTCGAAGTGGTCGTCGGAATTGGCGGCGAGTTTGCCGAGGGAGAGATGATCTCCGGCGTCATCGCCGGCAACGACAACATTCCGCAGGTAAGGGCAGGTCTTGAGGATTGGCTCGACTGCTGGCAGCAGCGCGCCGGAGACGAACAGCGCGCGGGCTCGGCAGTCGTTGAGGATTGTCTGGTAGAGGGGCGGCGTAAGCAGCGTGTTCAATGCCACCGGCACGACCCCGGCCTTGATCGCCCCCCAGAAGACTGCCACCCAGTCGATCGAGTCCGTCATGATGATGGCGATGCGCGTCTCGCGCTCGATGCCGAGCCCGCCGAGCAGGTTGGCGATGCGGTTCATCCGGCGCGAGAGATCGGCGTAGGTGTAAGATCCGGTGTCGTCGATGATGGCGGTCTTGTCGCCACGGCCGTCGATCACGTGCCGATCAATCAAGTCGACGGCGGCATTGTAGGTGTCGTTCCCACTCACCACGGTCGCGCCTCCCTATCGCGCCGATTGCAGCCACTACTTTGGCGATTATCACTCCGCAGGGAAAATGGGAACAGGTGGTTTTGCCAGGCGGCCTTTCGCCAGGGAATGGAACCTCGCGGGTGGGGAAATCACCGATCGAAGCCGTGGGCGAGCCAGATGAAGAGGACGAGAACCGCCAGCATGATGGTCCAGCCGATCTCAGACGGATCGATTGCCTGGCTTCCTCGCGCTTGTACCAGGTGCGGGGCCGCACACCCTTGAACAGGAACACGAGCTGACCGGAAAGCGTCCGCGGCGATGTTGACGGCCAGCAGCAGCGCTGCGGCAGATGCCGATGCCAACAGTCCCTGGCCGAGCGTCAGCACGACCACCGTTGCCGGCGGCAGCAACGCCACGGACAGGGTCTTCCGGTCGCCGCTGGGGGAATAGAGCCCTGGATCTCGCGGCGGTTGGCCACCTCGCGGGCGGCATCGATCGCGGGCTCGCCGGCGGCCACATGGATGAGCTTGTGCGGCATCGGCCGGCGTTCCCGCGGCTGAGAACAGACGAGGAGGAACGCTTGAACGGGGCGGTGGGGTCCGTGTTGCTCCGGTTGGCCGGGCGTCGGTCAGCTGCGCTGCTTTTCCCGCACGCGGCGACCAAAGTCCGGATCGGGCGTTTCCTGCCCTGCTTCGATGATGCCGCGGCGGATGGCCCGGGTCCGGGTAAAGACCTGCAGCAGCGTCTCGCCGTCCCCCCAGCGGATGGCCCGCTGCAGGGCGGTCAGGTCCTCGGTGAACCGGCCGAGCATCTCAAGTACCGCCTTGCGATTGTGCAGGAAGACGTCCCGCCACATCACCGGATCGGAGGCGGCGATGCGCGTGAAGTCGCGGAAGCCGCCGGCGGAGAACTTGATGACCTCGGACTGGGTCACCTCTTCGAGGTCGGCCGCGGTGCCGACGATGTTATAGGCGATGAGATGCGGCACGTGGCTGGTGATCGCCAGCACGAGATCATGGTGCTCCGCGTCCATCCGCTCGACATGACTGCCGCAGGCACGCCAGAACGCCTCCAGCCGGTCGCAGGCTTCCGGGTCGGTCCCGGGAGGCGGCGTGAGGACGCACCAGCGGTTCTCGAACAGCTCCGCGAACCCCGCGTCCGGCCCCGACTGTTCGGTGCCGGCGACGGGGTGCCCGGGAACGAAGTGAACCCCCTCGGGAACATGCGGCGCTACCTGTTCGATCACTGCCGCCTTGACCGAGCCGACATCGGTGAGGATGGCGCCCGGCTCGATGGCCGGAGCGATCGTCCTGGCAACGTCGCCGACCACGCCGACCGGCACGCACAGGAACACGATGTCGGCGCCGCGCACGGCATCGCCGGCATTGTCGTGGATGCTGTCGACGAGGCCGAGTTCGACCGATCTTGCGCGGGTTTCGGCGCTCCTGGCGTGGCCGGCGATATGGCCGACGAGCGACTCCCGGCGCATCACGTGGGACAGGGACGATCCGATCAGCCCGAGGCCGATCAGCGCCGCGCGCCGGAACATCGGTTTCGACATGGCTAGGCCGCCTCGCTGGCGAGAAATTCGGCGAGCGCGGCAACCACGGCGCGGTTCGCCTCCTCGGTTCCGACCGACATCCTGAGCGCGTTCGGCAGGTGGTAGTTCTCCAGTCGCCGCAGGATCAATCCGCGGCCGGTGAGAAACCGATCGGCATCCGCTGCCCGGCGTCCGGGTACATCGGGGAAGCCGATCAGCAGGAAGTTCCCGACGCTCGGCGTGACCTCCAGCCCGAGTCTGGAGATCTCCCGGGCGAGCCAGTCGAGCCAGTGGGCGTTGTGGGCGACCGCGCGTTCGATATGGCTGGTGTCGGCGAGCGCCGCGATCCCCGCCTCGAGCGCCGCGCCATTGACATTGAACGGGCCGCGGATGCGGTTGAGTACGTCCGCGACACTGGCCGGACAGTATGCCCAGCCCAGGCGCAGCGAGGCGAGGCCATACACCTTCGAGAAGGTCCGGGTCATGACGACGTTTTCCGAGGTCGCCACCAGTTCGATGCCGGCTTCGTAGTCGTTGCGCCGCACGTATTCCGCATAGGCCGCATCGAGGATGAGGAGTACGGACGGCGGCAGGCCGGCGTGCAGGCGGCGGATCTCATCGATCGGCAGGTAGGTGCCGGTCGGGTTGTTGGGGTTGGCCAGGAAGACGATCCTGGTCCGCTCGCCGACGCGGTCGAGGATCGCGTCGACATCGGCCTTCAGGTCCATTTCCGGGGCGACGACCGGCGTGGCGCCGGCGGCGCGGATGGCAATCTCGTAGACGAGGAACCCATGGCGGGTGTGGATGGCCTCGTCGCCAGGCCCGAGGTAGGCGTAGGCCAGAAGCGACAGAAGCTCATCCGATCCCGCGCCACAGACGATCCGGTCGGCATTGAGGCCGTAGTGTCGGGCGAGGGCGGTGCGAAGCCGCGTCGCCGAGCCGTCGGGGTACAGGGCGAGCGTGTCGGCGGCAGCGCGGAACGCTTCGACCGCACGCGGGCTCGGACCGAGTGGCGTCTCGTTGGACGAAAGCTTGAACAGTCGCACGCCGGCGGGCGCCGAGCTGCGGCCGGGCACGTAGGGGGCAATATCCAGTATCCCGTCCCGGGGTCTGGGCGCGTTGTTCCGTACGGTCATCGGTCTTCTTTCAGCACGATCGGATTGGCATAGCTGCCGACGATCCTGGCTGCCACGACACGGGGATCCGCCGCCAGGCGATCGATACGCGGGTCTCCGGCAGTGACATGTCCGTTGACGATGGCGACGGCCGTCGCATTCGAACCGCCCTCCAGAGCGTGGAGGGCAACGGGCGTCAGTCCGTGATCGCCGAAAATTCCCAGTGCATCGCCTGAGCGGTGGGCAGCCATGACGATCGTCGATTCATCGCCGCTGTCCTCGCGCGGCGCCCAGCCGACGACCAGGGCTTCCGGGCTCACCGTGCGGGCAAGAAACGGCAGGCAGGCCACGATCTCCGGGCCGCCGTCGCGGTCGAACAGGTACCGCAGGCACTCTGCAGCGGATCGTGCCGGTCCGCCCGCACCACAGTCGTCGAACGGCACCACGGCGACATCCCGCCGCTGGTCCCAGATCGCCGCCAGCAGGTCGTCCACACCCGGGTGCGCAACGACATCCATCGTCGCTCCGTAATGAAACCGAACCAGGTCACGGTTCCGCGGGCGGTCCCACTCGGAGAGGACGTGCACCCTCATCGAGGCCTGGGCCACGGTTGCGGCAGCAATCAGTTCGCGCCACAGCCTGACCACGAGCACCGCCGGAACGCCGCGGGGCCGCGTTTCCACCAGACGGCGGATCACCCTGGCTTCCCGCGCCGGCCGCATTGCAGTGCCGGCGGAGGCGGCACCGGCATTCTTCATCTGCCGGACACGCTCGACGGCGGCGAACCGGCGGCCGATGAGGTCCAGGAGGTCGGCATCGATGCGGTCGATGTCACGCCGCACCGCGTCAAGCGTGGCAGAGGCATCTGGGCGGAGTTCGGACTTGTCGGACACGTCTTCGAGCGGATCTGGACGGCGTGGAGAGCAAGGTGCGCAAGGCGCGGCCCTTCATAGGGCGGTCACTTGTCAAACGCAAAGAAAACCTTGATATATCGGTTCCGTTCACCGGTTGCCACCACGGCAACCGCCGGTGCCGGCTCGGCCGAACGCCGGTTGCTCACGAGTACCATGGCCGAAACGAAGCACAAGATGCGCCACAGCGATCAGCCCGCGGCGACCGAGCGGGGCGAGCTGCCGTGCGACTACGTGCATTTCGGGGCGGACCAGCCGTTGCGGCTCGACTGCGGCCTGGATCTTTCCCCGTTCACCGTTGCCTACAAGTGCTACGGCAGGCTGAATGCCGACAGGTCGAATGCGGTGCTTGTCTGCCATGCCCTGACCGGTGACCAGTTCGTCATCGGACCGCATCCGGTAACCGGGCGTCCCGGCTGGTGGGAGACGATGGTTGGCCCGGGCAAGCCGATCGACACCGACCGCTACTTCGTCATCTGCTCGAATGTGATCGGCGGATGCATGGGCAGCACCGGCCCGAGTTCGATCGACCCGTCCACCGGCAGGCCCTACGGGGTCACGTTGCCGGTGATCACCATCGGCGACATGGTGCGTGCCCAGGCCATGCTGATCGATCACCTGAACATACCCGACCTGTTCTGCGTGATCGGCGGATCGATGGGCGGCATGCAGGTGCTGGAATGGGCGGCGCTCTACCCGGATCGTGTCTTCTCGGCGGTTCCGATCGCCACCGCGGCCAAGCATTCCGCGCAGAACATCGCCTTTCACGAGGTCGGTCGCCAGGCGATCCTGGCCGATCGCGACTGGCGTGGCGGCGAGTATCTCGAGCACGGTGTCAGTCCGAGCAAGGGCCTCGCCGTCGCGAGGATGGCGGCCCACATCACCTACCTTTCCGAAGCTGCGCTGCACCGCAAGTTCGGCCGCAGCCTGCAGGACCGCGAGCACCTGACCTACGGTTTCGATGCCGACTTCCAGATCGAAAGCTACCTGCGGCACCAGGGCTCGACCTTCGTCGACCGCTTCGATGCCAACAGCTACCTCTACATGACACGGGCGATGGACTACTTCGATCTGCTGCGCGAGCACGGCGGCATCCTCGCCAACGCGTTCCGCGGTACGCCGACCCGCTTCTGCGTCATTTCGTTCACCAGCGACTGGCTGTTCCCGACCGTTGAGAGTCGCGAGATCGTCCAGGCCCTGAACGCCGCGGCCGCGAACGTGAGCTTTGTCGAGATCGACACCGACAAGGGGCACGACAGCTTCCTGCTCGACGTGCCGGAGCTCTTCGCCACCCTTTCCGGCTTCCTCAATGCTGCCGCCGACAGGCGCGGACTGGCGCCGGCGACGGCAGGCGATGACGGTGGGGCGTAGACCGATGACACCGGAGCGGGCGCTGATCGAAGGACGTCAGCGTGTCGATCTCCTGCTCATTGCCGACATGGTGCAGCCGGGCGCCCGGGTACTCGATGTCGGCTGCGGCGACGGCACGCTGCTGCATCTGCTGTCGGAAAAGAAGCAGGTGGACGGGCGCGGCATCGAGCTGTCGCAGGCGGGGGTCAACCTGTGCGTCGCACGCGGGCTGTCGGTGGTCCAGGGCGACGCCGACACCGATCTCGCCACCTATCCGGACGGGGCCTTCGACTACGTGATCCTGAGCCAGACGCTGCAGGCGACGCAGAACCCGCGATGCGTGCTGGAACAGTTGCTCAGGATCGGTTCGCGGGTTGTCGTATCCTTTCCCAATTTTGGGCACTGGCGGATACGACGCGATCTGGTGTTGAAGGGGCGCATGCCGGTGACCGACAACCTGCCGTACAACTGGTACGACACACCGAACATCCACTTCTGCACGATCCGCGACTTCCTCGAGCTGTGCAAGGAAATCGGCGCAAGGATCGAAGACAAGATCGCGCTTGACGGGCAGGGCCGCCGGCTGAAGGTTGGCGCCGGCGACCGGCTGGCGAACCTGTTTGCCGAACAGGCGATGTTCGTGCTGACCCGATAGCAACAGCAGGCGAAACGGGTCTGCAGCGTGTCTGTCGTAGCCCCACCGGTCACTACACCGCATGATCCCGATGCCGCCGCGCGGCGTGCCGGTCTCCTGCTCGTTGCCGCGGCGGCCGCACTGTGGAGCACCGGCGGCCTGATCGTACGCCTGCTCGAGGTTGCCGACCTGTGGACGACGGTGCTGTGGCGTTCGCTGTTCGCGGCGCTGTTTCTTCTCGGCTTCGTCGTGTGGCGGGAGCGCGGCAGGGCGGCCGACCTGTTCCTGAACATGGGTTTGCCGGGGCTGCTCGTCGGCGCCTGCTTTGCCAGCGGCTCGATCTGCCTCGTCGTTGCCCTCAACCTCACGTCGGTCGCCAACACGCTCATCATCCTGGCAACCTCGCCGTTCGTCGCCGCCGTGCTGGGGCGGATCTGGCTGGGGGAACAGGTCCGGCCGCGCAGCTGGGTCGCGATGACTGCAGCCCTCGGCGGCGTGGCAATCATGATGTCGGACTCGTTCGCCCGCGGCTCGATTGCCGGGGACCTCGTGGCAATGACGATCCCGGTCACGTTCTCGATTGCGACGGTCACCATCCGCCGCCAGCGCGAGCTGCGCATGGCGCCGGCCACCTGCATCGGGGCCGCGCTGTCGGCGCTGATCGCGCTTCCGCTCGCCGCACCGCTTGCGGTCACTCCGGCCGACTTCGGGCTGCTGGTGCTGTTCGGCTCACTTCAACTGGGTGCCGGACTGGCGTTGTTCACGACGGGCGCCCGGCTTGCACCGGCCGCGGAGGTGGCCCTGATATCGGTGCTGGAACCCATTCTCGGCCCGCTGTGGGTCTGGGTCCTGCTCGGCGAACACCCGGGCACGGCGGCCCTGATCGGCGGCAGCGTCGTCCTGAGCGCCCTGGTCCTGCATCAGTTGCTCGATCTCCGGCGGGCGAGGCCGATTCCGCCCGCCATCTAGGCCGGCCGTTCCGGAGACGACCTGGGCAGGTGAGGCGTCGCACCATGCGGAACGGGCGCCAGCGACGGGCGCAGCCTGGCGAGGCGCTTTCTCTTCCTGTCGGACACCGTCGCATACACCTGCTTGGTCGCCTCGACGATGATGACCCCCGAAAGTGCCGGCCATAGCCACAGACCGACACGTTCCCACGCTGCCGCCGAGCGCCGCAGGAAGGCGCGGTCGATCGGCGGGACGAACAGGGCGTGCGACCAGCCGGCGGGCGAAAACCGTGCTTCGCGCAACAGGCTGGTCAACTGCCTGCGGCTGAACGGCCGGCCCTGGCCGAACGGGGTGGCGTCGACGCTGGCCCATACGCCGCGCCGATTGGCGACGACGAGGAGCAGCCGGCCACCGGATGCGAGCACCCGCCATGCCTCCCGCAACAGGCCGGGAGGGTCGTCGGCCGTCTCCAGCCCGTGCACCACGACCATGACGTCGACGGAATTGTCGGACAGCGGAAGGTCGGTTTCGTCGACCAGCGCCGAGGCACAGAGGCCATTGTCCGGCCAGCGTACGACGCCTTGTCGCGCGGGCATGAAGCCGACGACCGCTTCGGCGCCGTCGCGCCAACCCTCAATGTACGGGGTTGCGTAACCCAGTCCGACGACGCAGCCGCCCACGGGCGTTCGTATGCGGGTACGGATGCGATGCATGACCAGCCGCCGCGCGGTCGCGCCGAGGGGCCCGGAATAGAACTCTCTCAGGTCGATCACGTCCATCGCAAGCCGGCGTTCCACGATCCCGGACGAAGCCCGCGGCACGGTCGGCAGACGGCGCCCGACCGCCGAGGTCTGGACGGATGGGTGTGCCCGTGCCAAACACCGCGGTAACACGCAACGACATCCACTGACCAGCACGGAGGACATCGACGATGGCCGAGCTTCAGATTCATCAGTTCCCGTGTCTCAGCGACAACTACGGTGTGCTGATCCACGATGCCGATGCCGGCGTGACGGCATCGATCGACGCGCCCGAAGCGGCGGCGGTGGAGCGGGCGCTGGAAAGCACCGGCTGGCGGCTGACCCATATTCTCACCACCCATCATCATGCCGACCATACCGGGGGGCATGCCGAACTCAAGCAGAAGACCGGTTGCACCATCGTTGGCCCGCGCGGCGAAGCGGACAAGATCCCCGGCATCGATGTATCCGTCGGCGAGGGCGACACCTACACCTTCGGCAACTTCGTTGCCCGCGTCTTCGAGACGCCCGGGCATACATCGGGCCATATAGTCTACTATTTCCCCGACGCGCAGGTTGTCTTTGTCGGCGATACCCTGTTTGCTCTCGGCTGCGGGCGCCTGCTCGAAGGCACGGCGGAACAGATGTGGTCGTCGCTCAAGAAGCTGATGCAGCTGCCGCCGGAAACCGCAGTTTACTGCGGCCACGAATATACCCAGTCCAACGCCCGGTTTGCCCTTGCCGTCGATCCCGACAACGCGGAACTCCAGGCCCGGGCCCGGGAAATCGATGCGCTTCGGGCGCAGGACAAGCCGACGCTACCGACCACGATCGGCCTCGAACTGGCGACCAATCCGTTCCTGCGGGCAGAGGATGAATCGATCCAGCGCCATCTGGGTATGGTCGGAGCGGACCCGGTCCAGGTGTTCGCCGAAATCCGACGGCGCAAGGACACCTTCTGATGGACGTGACGGCGCAAGCCGCCGCCGACATCATCCGATTGCTCGATCTCGCACCGCATCCGGAAGGCGGGTATTACCGTGAGACCTGGCGGGCTCGCTCCGAGACCTGCAGCCGCGCCGCGGGTAGCGCAATCTACTTTCTGCTGGCCGCACACGAACGCTCCCGCTGGCACCGGATCGACGCCGATGAAGTCTGGCACTGGTATGCCGGTGCGCCATTGAGACTGGAAATCGCTGCGTCCGCCGGCAGGGCAGCCGAGGCAGTCCGCCTGGGGCCGGACCTCAATCGCGGAGAGCGGCCGCAGGCGGTGGTGCCGGCGTTTGCATGGCAATCGGCGGAAAGCCTCGGGGCCTGGACGCTGGTCGGGTGCACCGTCGCCCCGGCATTCGAGTTCTCGGGGTTCGAAATGGCGCCGGAAGACTGGGCTCCCGTCGCGGAAGGACCGCAAGGCCCGCCTGCCTGACATTAAGTGTTTCTGAACCGTGCTGTGACAGCCTCGCCGTATCGCGGGTTCCTGTCGGCGCCCGCGGTCGGGGGTTTCCGGCATGGCAAGCAGGGAACGGGAGTTTGCGAAGGTGGAGACCAGTCAAGCCGGGCGAGATCGGCCCGGCGGCAGTCTTGCACGTCCTGATGCGCTGGCTGAAGCGCGTCGACGTCGCGAACTCGCGTTCTACAGACTCGTTGCGCAGACCCCCCGGGACATCGACACCGCGAGGCTCGCCGCCGCGGAGGCGATGCTGTCCGGAATTGGCGCGGCGAAGGCCGGCAACGGGCTGTTTGCAGATGGCGGACACGTCGTCGACGTTGTGGTCCTCGACAGGGACGGCGACGCGCCCGTACGGTTTCGCCTGGACATGCGCGATTCTGCAAGTGCCGCCATCCTCGCGCGCGGCGACTACGTTTTCGTCCAGGATCGGGCTGCGGAGCTGAATTCGGGCGACGGTCTGATCGCGCGTCTCAATGCGACAGGCTTCCATGCCGAACCGATACGGGACGCCCACGGCGTTGCCAGGGGATTTGTATTCGTCGCCCTTGACCAAGCGGGGCAGAGCAGCAGCCTCGACTGGCAGGAATTCGCCTCATCGGTCGCGGCCTGGCTCCTCAGACGGTCGGGGGAACTGCCCGCAGCGGCAACGGGAAATGTCGCACGCGGCGCGGCAAGCCTGGAACTCCTCGAGGACACTTTCCAGCACATGGAGCAGGGTCTCGTCGTCTTCGACGATGATCTCAGAATCCTCGCCTTGAACGACCAGGTCGGGGCGATGCTCCAGATTCCCGACAACATCCTGAAGGTCGGCGGGTCAATGCGCGACGTCATCGGTTTCGCCGCCCGCCGCGGGGACTACGGTCCGGACCTGCCACAGCAGTATGAAAGGCGCCTGCTGGCAATGCTTCGCCGCGGCAAGCCTTACGAAGTCATTCGCCGTTCCGGTGATGGCCGCGCCATCTCGTGCTTTGGTCGGCCTCGCCGCAACGGCGGCTACATCGTCACCTTCACCGACATCACCGCCTTGAAGGACCGCGAGCGTGAGCTGAGCGACATGTCGAGAACGCTCGCCATCACGCTCGACCATGTCGAGCAGGGCCTGCTGGTCTGCGATCGGAACAGCAGGATACTGGCCGCAAACCGTCGATTGCGGGAGCTGTTCGGCCTGCACGAGGACGAGGTCAAGGTCGGCGCACCCGTGAGCGCGGTCTTCACCTGCGAGCCTATCGCGAATTCGACCACACGACAGCCGGATGTCGGGGCGGCCATGGACCGGGCGGCCCGGTTCGAGCCGTTCTCGCTGGAGCTGATGCTGGCCGGTGAACATCATGTCATGTGCTCGGGCCGGCCGCAGGGCGACGACTGCTATGTCATCAGCTTCAGTGACATCAGCAGCTGGAAACGGCAGAACGAGGAACTTGCCCAGACCTCGGAGATGCTGAACGCGCTCATCCTGCACACCGATCACGGGTTCTTTGCCTTCGACCGTAACCTGGACATCCTGTTCGCCAACGAGCGCGCGAAGAGCCTTCTCGGCTTGCCGCGGGAGTTCCTAGAGCCTGGCAGCAACTTCGAGCACATCCTGCGATACGCGGCGCAGACGGGTGCGCTTGGGGACGGCGGTATCGACGAGATCGTGGCTCACTATCGGGCCTGCGCCCGGGGAACGGAACCGTTCAACTTCGATGCGTTTTCGCCCGATGGCGTATTCGCCACTGCCCGCTGCTATCCGCGGCTCGAGGGCGGTTTCATCTTCACGTTCGACGACATCACGGAGAAGAAGCGGCAGGAGGCGATCCTGCGGGCCGTCTCCAGCGAACTCGAGACTAAAAGCACACAGCTGAACATCGCGTTCGAGAACATGGTGCAGGGCCTCGCCATGTTCGATGCCGAGCAGCGGCTGATCATCTGCAATCGACGCTATTGCGAACTCTATCGTCTGCCGCCGAAGATCGTGCGGCCGGGCACGCCGCTGGAAGACATCATCGGGTACACGATCCAGCAGGGCATGAACAGCGAGCCCGATGTCGTCATTCCCGATCGCCTGAGACTTGCACGGAACAGCGAGCGCGGAACCCTGCACGAACGCCTGGCCGACGGGCGGATCATCGCGATCACCAATGCGCCGATCGACGGCGGTGGTTCAGTCGCGCTCTACGAAGACATCACCGATCGTATCGAGGCCGAGGAACGTTCGGCCAGGTACGCGGCGTTGATCGAAGACAAGCAGAACACCCTCGAAGGCATCATCGACACCATTGACCAGGGCGTTACCCTGTTCGACGAGAACCTGGTACTGAAAGCCTGCAACGATCGGCTGTTCGAGTTGCTCGATCTTCCGCGAGACCAGCTCGATCTGGGCGACTCGCTCGAAAAGTTCCTTCGCTACAACGCCGAACGCGGCGAGTATGGCCCCGGTGACGTCGAGACGCTCGTGCGGGAACGGCTGGACCTCGTCCGGCAATTCAAGCCGTACCGCTTCGAGCGAACGCGACCGAATGGCACCGTGCTGGAAATTCGCGGCAACCCGCTCAAGTCGGGACGCGGCGTTGTCACCACCTTTACCGACGTGACGGAGGCACATCGCACCCGGCAGGAGATCAGTGGGCTTACCGAGCAACTGCGTGAAGCGCACTTCCGGCTGGAAGCCGCCCTGGACAACATCTCGCAGGGGCTGGCGATCTTCAACGGGGACAAGACCCTCGTCATTCGCAACCGGCGCTATCTCGAACTGTTCCACATCCCCGAAGATGTCGCAGCACCCGGTGCGTCGCTCGAGGCGATTACCCGCTACAGCGTCGAGCACGGCCAGGAAGGCGATCCCGAACGTGCCATCGCCACCCGGCTGGCTATCGCGGAACGTCGCGAACCCACGGTCTACCTTCGACGGATGGCGGATGGCCGGGTCATCGAGATCCAGCACGAACCGCTCCCCGGCGGCGGTTCTCTTGCACTGTACCTTGATGTCACCGACCGGGTGCGGGCGGACGAGCAGCTGCGCGAGCATGCCGCCCGCCTCGAAGCGAGCAATCGCGAACTTCAGGACTTCGCCTACGTCGCATCGCACGACCTTCAGGAGCCGCTACGCAAGATCGAGGCGTTCGGCGACCGGCTTCATCGCAAGTGTGGCGAAAGGCTTGGCGAAGACGGCCGGATGTTTGTCAACCGGATGCAGGATTCCTCGCGCCGTCTGCGGGTACTGATCGAAGCGCTGCTCGATTACTCGCGCATCACCACCAAGGCACGCCCGTTCGAGTTCGTCGAGCTTGACGGTGTCCTCGCGGGCACGCTGTCGGATCTCGAGGAAACCATCCGCGAGGCCGGTGCCCTCGTGGATGCAGTGCCCCTGCCGTGCGTCGAGGGCGATCCCGTCCAGTTGAGACAGCTGTTTCAGAACCTGATCAGCAATGCCTGCAAGTTCCGGCGGCCGGATGCGCCATGCCGTATCTCGGTGTCCCACCGTATCGTGGGGGAGGAGGTCTTGCCGGGTGTCATCCGCGACATGGCCGAGATCACTGTTCGGGACAACGGCATCGGTTTCGAAGACCGTTATGCCGAACGCATCTTCACGATCTTCCAACGCCTGCACGGTCGCGGCACCTACGAGGGGACCGGCATCGGCCTTGCGACATGTCGGAAGATCGTCGAGCGCCATGGCGGCACCATCTGCGCCTCGGGTCGGCCCAACGAGGGCGCCGCGTTCA
The DNA here is from genome assembly GCA_964608275.1 of uncultured Hyphomicrobiales bacterium. Lineage (GTDB taxonomy): Bacteria > Pseudomonadota > Alphaproteobacteria > Rhizobiales > CAZSNL01 > CAZSNL01. The sequence goes on from CAZSNL010000026.1 coordinate 17,270, forward strand.
CGGTCAGGTTGCCGCTGTCGCACTCGTCTTCCACTCCGCAGCATACCTTCGTCGCCGCCGAGTGAGCCCCGCGGCTCCCGCTCGAACCTTCCGGCACACGGAGGGTCTGGCAGCGATATGCGCCAAGATTGTAGAGTGCGTCCCGCATTGTGGAGGATCGCCGCATGAATGATCGACCCGACCGCTTCCAACCCGTATCAGGCATGGTGACGCCGAGATTTGCCGGCATTCCGACCTTCATGCGGCTGCCCCATGTCCCACTCGAAGAGGCGGACGGAGTGGACATCGGTCTGATCGGCGTACCGTGGGACGGCGGCACCACCAACCGGCCCGGTCCGCGACACGGACCGCGCCAGATGCGCGACATGTCGTCAATGATGCGCCGGGTCCACCAGGCTTTCCGCATCAGCCCCTATGATCTTGCGAACTGCGCGGACCTCGGCGATGCCCCGGTCAACCCCGCCGATCTGGATGATGCCCTCGAGCGGATCGGCAACTACTTCATCCAGGTCGTTGATGCCGGGATCCGGCCGCTGAGCGCGGGTGGCGATCACCTCATTTCGTTGCCGATCCTGCGCGCCGTCGGCCGGGACCGGCCGGTCGGCTTGATCCAGTTCGACGCCCATACGGACCTGTGGGACGGCTATTTCGGCGGATTCAAGTATACGCACGGGACGCCGTTCAGGCGCGCCATCGAGGATGGCGTACTCGATCCCCGTCGCACCGTCCAGATCGGCATGCGCGGGTCGATGTACGACTTCGAGGATCGCGATTTTGCCGAGGCGGCCGGTGTGCGCGTCATCGAGATCGAAGAGGCGGTGAAGCTCGGGCCTGACGCCGTGATGTCCGAGGCGCGGAAGATCGCGGGCAACGGCCCCGTCTACGTCAGCTTCGACATCGACTGTCTCGATCCGGCGTTCGCGCCAGGCACGGGCACGCCGGAAGTTGGCGGGTTCTCGACCCGAGAAGCGCTAGCCCTGGTTCGCGGGCTACGCGGCCTTGAGATCGCGGGGGCCGACGTCGTTGAAGTATCGCCGCCGTTCGACCCCTCCGGTTACACGGCCCTTGCCGGTGTCACCGTCATGTTCGAGTTGCTGACCATGATGGCCGAATGCGTTGCCCGCACCCGCCAGTGAGATGGTGCAGCATCAGCCATCGGCCAGCGGCAGGGTGAACAACCTGCCAAACCGGGGTTGATTGTCGGCGATCCCGGCGAGCCGCAACGCGTGCCACGCCATGGCATGGTTGGACGAGGTGACCGGAAGGCCGGTTTCGTGCTCGATCTCTGCCGCACATTCCGCGAGGCGCAGACTCGTGCACGAGACAAAGACCGCGTCGCAACGTGCGCGCTCCACCGCGCGCTTGACCGCGTTCTTCAACGATGCGGTCGTGATGCGGGCCACCGTACGATCGTCCTCTTCATTGAACGAACCGAAGATCGGAACTTCAAGGCCGCGCTTCGTGATGTAGTCGGCCACCACCCTGTTCACGTCGTCGCGGTAGGGGGTGATGACGCCGATCCGGCGGGCACCCATGGCCCTGAACGCGGCAAACGCGGCGGTGATCGGAGTCGTGCAGGCAATCCCCGGCCGAACCCTGCGAATACGGTCGAACACGGCCTCTTCACCGATCACCATCGAGGCCGACGTGCATCCGAAGGCGACGACATTGAGGTCCAATCCGGGGAGGATCAGCCGTGTCGCCTCTTCGATGCGGTCTTCCATCGCCTTCAGGGTCTCGGGCGTGATGGCGGCGTCGTTCCAGATGCGGCTTTCGAAAAACGCTACTCCGGGCAGGTTCGTCATGAGCCGAAGCTCATGTTCGAGCGTCTGGTCGGTCGCCAGCACGATCACTCCGATCGCCGCACGGGCGGCAATGCCGCCGTCGGTCGAGAACGGTAGGTTGTTTTCGAGGATCATCGCGTCGCCGGTATCGGCGGCCATCGTTGCAGCTTGAACCATGGTCCTATTCCAGAAGCGGATCAGTGGATGGACTTCACCAACATGCCATCGAGATCGATTGCCGGCTTCTTGCCGGCGATGAGATCGGCCGTTATCCGGGCGGCCCCATGGGACATCGTCCAGCCCATGTGCCCCTGGCCCGTGTTGTACCAGAGGTTCTTGTGGCGGCCCCTGCCGAAGATCGGCGTGCCTTCGGGGGTCATCGGCCGCAGGCCGGCCCAGTACTGGGGTCGCGAAAAATCGGCGCCATCAGGGAACAGCGACTTTGCCACCTTCAGCATGTGGCGGAAGTTCTCCGGCTTGTGTGCATTGCTGTAACCGGCGAACTCGGCTGTCGCGGTGATCCGCAGCCTGTCCCCGAGCGGGCAGTACGCGACCAGGTTTTCCTCGTCGACACCGCCGATACGCGGCGGATTGTTGCGTCCCGAGACCGGTACCGTCACCGAATAACCCTTGACGGGATAGATCGGCAGATCGACGCCAAGCGGCTTTGCGACATGCGGGCTGTAGACGCCGAGGCTAAGGACATAGATATCGGCCGTTTCCCGGCCGCGATCTGTCAACACGGCCTTGACCGTGTCGCCCTCCAGGTCGAATCCGGTGATCGTGGTGGAGAACTTGAACGTCGCCCCCTGCGACTCGCAGTAGCGGGCAAGCTGTTCGGTGAACAGGCGGGCGTCACCGCTTTCGTCGCCCGGGGCATAGAGCGCCCCGGCGATCTGCTCCTTCACCGGCTCCAGCGCAGGATCGATGCGTGCAGCCGCGTCCCTGTCGAGCGTCTGGATCTCGCATCCGTTGTCCTTGAGGATCTGTGCCTTGACTGCAGCGGTCTCGAAGGCCGTGGGGTTGCGATAGAAGTAGAGGAGACCGCCGTCACGACCGTCGTACTTGACGCCGGTATTGGCGACGGTCTCCTTGAACACCTCGTGCGAGTAGTTGCAAAGGCGCACCTTGCGCACAGTGTTGGTGGCTGCACGTTCGGCCGTGCATTGCTTCCAGAACAGCCACATCCACCGCCACAGTGCCGGATCGAGATTTGGGCGGAACACCAGGGCCTGGTCGTTTCGCCACAGCGAACGAAGCAGGATCTTCGGCGCTGCCGGTGACGACCAGGCATAGGAGTGCGCCGGCGCGAACAGACCGGCGTTTGCGTAGCTGGTGAAACGGGCCGGTGCCTCCTCCCGATCGATGATCGTGACGTCCCAGCCGTCCTTCTGCAGCTCGTAGGCCGTTGTAACGCCAACGATGCCAGAGCCCAGAACGAGCGCCTTCATGAAACCTGTTCCTTCGTGCTGCGGTGTCTACAATGCGGCAACCACGGCAATTTCGACCGTGAATTGCGGTGCGGCAAGTTTCGATTCCACACATGCACGAGCGGGCGTGTTGCCGGGAGAAACCCAGGCATCCCAAACCTCGTTCATCTCGTTGAAGGTGGAAATGTCGGACAGCCAGATCTGAGCCGACAGCAGCCTGGACTTGTCGGTACCGGCCTCGGCTAGATAGCGGTCGATCCGCTCCAGAATGTTTTGCGTCTGCTCGCGAACCGACGCGCCTGCCTTGTCGAACGCGACCTGGCCGGCGAGGTAGACCGTCCCATTGTGGATGACAGCCTGACTCATGCGTTCTCCAACGTCCAGACGACGGACTTCAGACATCGGTATCCTCCTGGCTGTTAAGGGTGAAAATGCGATCTAACACACGGGCGGCGATATGTCTCCGGCCAAATGGGCGTACTGGTGTGCGCTTCTCGCAATGTTATAATGTTACGATGACTGCGATGAAGACAACTGACCCGTTTCCGCGCCCCGGCCACGACCATCATCATTGCATGGCAGCCGTTCTGGCACGTGCCGAAACCCTGTGCCGGAAGCGGGCGTTGCGCTTAACCGCCCTGCGCAAGGCGGTGTTGCAGGTGGTGGCATCCAGCCACGTCGCGCTCGGTGCCTACGACATCGTGGAAGAGATGGCGCGATCGGGCAGCCGGCCGGCGCCGATAAGCGTCTATCGCGCCCTCGATTTCCTGATCGACCAGCGCCTTGTTCACCGTCTCGCGAGCCGCAACGCATTCGTTGCCTGCACCGCCGACGATCACCGGCAACGGATGATGTTCCTGATCTGCGAGCGCTGTGACCGCATCGCGGAGCTGCCGGCCGAAGCCGTGTTCGGTGCAATCGATGCTCATGCCGGTGACGCCAAGTTCGACGTATCGCACGCGATGATCGAGGTGGCGGGTACCTGCGGTCACTGCGCGGGAACGGCATGACGGCAATGGGGGAGCCTACTGCGGACCGCCGATCACCTGCCGCTTCCGCGCGCGCGGGCGTGACGCAACCGGATGCACGGCCGCTCGTCAGTGCCGAGGACATCACCCTCAGTGCCGGCGGACGCACCATTCTCGATCGGGTCAGCCTTGCAATCGCACCGGGCGAAATCGTCACGCTCCTGGGCCCCAACGGTTCCGGCAAGACTACCCTTCTCAAGGTACTGCTGGGGCTGGTGCGACCGGACAGCGGTCGCGTCGTGCGGCGGGAGGGAATCACCGTCGGCTACGTACCGCAGCGCTTTCCCCTCGACGGACTGGTGCCGATGTCGGTTGCCCGGTTGGTGACCCTGACCTACCGGCCGCCACCGTCGCGCCTGGAAGCCGTTCTCGAGGAAACCGGGATCGCACATCTGAGACATGCCGACGTGACGACTCTTTCGGGCGGCGAGTTCCAGCGGGCGGTAATCGCCAGGGCGCTTATCCGCCAGCCCGACCTTCTGGTTCTCGACGAGCCGTTGCAGGGTGTCGACTTTTCCAGTGAGGCGCATCTCTACCGGCTTATCGGCGGCATCCGCCGCAGCCATGGCTGCGGCATCATCCTGGTTTCACACGATCTGCACGTGGTGATGGCGGAAAGCGACCGGGTGATCTGCCTCAACCGGCACGTATGCTGCGAGGGCGTGCCGGCTGCCGTCGAGGCCCATCCGGAGTTCGTGAGGCTGTTCGGGCCGGGCGCCGCACGGGCGCTCGCGGTCTATCGCCACGATCACGACCATGTTCACGAAGCGATTCCGGGCGAGGAGACGACAGACCAACGGCATGATGACCATGCTCACTGAGCCGTTCTTCCTGCGTGCGCTGCTTGCCGCTGCGGGAGTGGCGCTGCTCGCCGCCCCCATCGGCTGCTTCATCGTATGGCGACGGATGGCCTTCTTCGGCGACACGCTTGCGCACTCGGGTCTTCTCGGGGTGGCGCTCGGCATCCTGCTGGGGATCGATCTCACGATCGGCGTCATTGCGACGACCGTCGCTCTTGCGCTCGCCCTGGTCGGGCTTCAGGCGCGCCGGCTGATCTCCAGCGACACGCTGCTTGGCATCCTGTCTCATGCGGCGCTGTCGTCGGGCCTCATAGCCGCAAGCCTCATCACCTGGGTACGGTTCGACCTGATGACCTATCTGTTCGGCGACATCCTGGCGGTCACGCGGGGCGATCTCTACTGGATCGGCGGCGGCGGCATTGCCGCCCTGGCACTGCTCGCCCATCTGTGGCGACCGCTGCTCGCCGTTACCGTTCACCAGGATCTCGCAGCCGCGGAAGGGGTGCCGGTGATGCGCACCAACCTGTTGTTCATGCTGCTAATAGCGTTCGTGATCGCGGTGGCGATGAAGATCGTCGGCATCCTGCTGATCACCTCGCTCCTGATCATCCCGGCGGCGGCGGCACGCCGCTTCGCCTCGACGCCGGAGCAGATGGCCATCATCGCCGCGGCATTCGGCCTGATCGCCGTGACGGCTGGTCTTTTCGGCTCGGCGACCTTCGACACGCCGTCAGGACCATCGATCGTTGTCGCCGCAACCGCCGTGTTCGCCGTCACGCTGATGATACCCGGCGTCGGCTATCGATTCGATGCGGGTTGATCCGTGGGCATCCCGGATACACCTGTAGCTATTGTCAGGCGTTCAGGCGCGTGCAAGAGAGTGCGCGGCCACAATCACCACAATCATCTTTCCAGAAGAAAAGACCATGACGGCAGCTGCTGAAATTCAAAGGCGACGCTCGGTGGGCGTGACGGTGGGCACCATGCAGGTGGGCGGCAATGCGCCGGTGGTCGTCCAGTCGATGACCAACACCGACACTGCCGACGTCGATGCCACGGCCGCACAGGTGGCAGCACTCGCGCGTGCCGGGTCGGAACTGGTCCGGATCACGGTCGACCGGCCGGAATCCGCCGCTGCCGTACCGCGCATCCGCGACGCGCTGGAGCGGATGAATGTCTCGGTCCCCCTGGTCGGCGACTTTCACTACATCGGCCACAAGCTGCTGAGCGACTACCCGGCATGCGCGGAGGCGCTGGACAAGTACCGCATCAATCCCGGCAACGTCGGCTTCAGGGAAAAGCGGGACACCCAGTTCGCAACGATGATCGAAAAGGCCTGCACCTACTCAAA
>CAZSNL010000026.1:23672-24013 GCA_964608275.1 uncultured Hyphomicrobiales bacterium
GCATCGGCGTCAACTGGGGCAGCCTCGACCAGGAACTGCTGACGAGGCTGATGGACGAGAATGCCCGCCAGCCCAATCCGATGGATGCGCGTGCGGTGACCCACGAGGCAATCGTCCAGTCCGCCCTTCTCAGTGCTGCCCGCGCCGAGGAGATCGGGCTCGGCCGCGACCGCATCATCCTGTCGGCAAAGGTGAGCAACGTTCAGGACCTGATCACGGTCTACCGGATGCTGGCCTCGCGATGCGACCATGCCCTGCACCTGGGGCTCACCGAGGCGGGTATGGGCTCCAAGGGGATCGTGGCATCGACCGCCGGACTGGCGGTCCTGCTGCAGGAAGGC
>CAZSNL010000026.1:24023-30910 GCA_964608275.1 uncultured Hyphomicrobiales bacterium
AAGGCATCGGCGATACAATCCGCATCTCACTGACGCCCGAACCGGGTGGCGACAGAACGATCGAAGTGACCGTGGCCCAGCAGATTCTCCAGTCGATGGGGATCCGTTCGTTCATGCCGATGGTAACCGCATGCCCCGGCTGTGGACGCACCACCTCGACGGTGTTCCAGGAACTTGCGAACGAGATCCAGGAGCACGTACGCGCGAGGATGCCGGAATGGCGCAAGCGCTACAGCGGTTTCGAAGACCTGAAGCTTGCGGTCATGGGCTGCATCGTGAACGGCCCCGGCGAGTCGAAGCACTCCGATATCGGGATTTCATTGCCGGGGACGGGGGAGCAGCCCGCCGCTCCGGTCTTCATCGACGGCCAGAAGGTGACCACGCTCAGGGGCGAGGGGCTCGCCGACCAGTTCAAGCAGATCGTCGAGGACTATGTCGCGCGCCGCTACGGCGGCGGCGTCGCGGAGTGATCGGCCCTACTTCCGGCGCCGGACAATGAACCGGGCGGCCTCGCACAGCGTTTCTGCTGCACGGCCGTAGCCGTCGAGCGCGGCACAGGCTTCCTCGACCAGTTCCTCCGCCTTGCGCCTTGCCGCATCAATGCCGAGCAGCGAGACGAACGTAGCCTTCCCGGCCTCGCTGTCCTTTCCGGCACGTTTGCCGATCTCCGCCGTGTCGCCTTCCTCGTCGAGCAGGTCGTCGGCAATCTGGAAGGCTAGGCCAATGCGATCGGCATAGGTTCCAAGTGCGCTGCGGTCGTCCGCGCCGCTCTCGGCAAGGATGGCGCCGGCCTCGCACGAGAACCGGAACAGGCGGCCGGTCTTCAGGTTCTGCAAGGTGACAATCTCGTCGAATCCGACCGGCGCCTTCTCCGCCTCGAGGTCGAGCATCTGACCGCCGACCATGCCGGCGGCACCTGCCGCTCCCGCGAGCGCCGACACGAGCTCCGCGCGCACTGCGGGCGACGGGTGAGTGGCCTCGTCGCCGAGTATCTCGAATGCGTAGGTCAGCAGGCCGTCGCCGGCGAGGATGGCCGTGGCCTCGTCGAAGGCAATGTGGACGGTGGGCCTGCCGCGCCTCAGATCGTCGTCGTCCATGGCCGGCAGGTCGTCATGGACCAGCGAGTAGCAATGGACACATTCGACGGCCGCGCCGGTACGCAACGCATAGGCGGGTTCGACGCCGAGCAGACGCGAGGTCTCGACGACGAAGAACGGCCGCAACCGTTTTCCGTCGCCGAGCACCGCATAGCGCATCGCGTCGACGACGCGGCTTGCAGGCGCACCGTCGAACGACAGCAGCCGATCGAGTACCGCTTCGACCTCTTCGGCCGTGCGTCTGAGTGTGGCCTCGAATGTCATGGACGCGCCTGCCCTCCCGCGGGTATGCCGCATGCCTGTGACAGTCTATGCGGTGGTTTGTGTCGCTGTGAATATCGCGCTAGGTGTTTGATTAATGGGGTAATCGCGGGCACGCAAGGCACGGGCGGGCGTGCCCATGCGCGGAGACACACGGTTGGATGGCAGCGGGCGCAGGTGGGCGGGCATTGCCGCTGTCGTTGCCGGTACGGTGGTTGCACTGCCGCTGGTGCTGACGTTGCTGTATGCGGTGGTGCCGCCGCCGGCCAGCACACTCATGATCCTCCGCCTGGTACAGGGCTACGGACTGAACCGGGAATGGGTGGCCTACGACGACATCTCTCCCCATCTCGTCGCCGCTGTCGTCGCTTCCGAAGACGCCCGGTTCTGCAGTCACCGAGGTGTTGACTGGCAGGAGGTGGAAAGGGCGCTCGACAGCGACGGCAGGCCGCGCGGCGCCAGCACGATAACGATGCAGCTCGCCAAGAACCTGTTCCTGTGGCCGGGCCGCAGCTACGTCCGCAAGGGCCTGGAGTTGCCGCTCGCTTATTGGCTGGATCTTGTCCTCTCCAAACGCAGGCTGATGGAAATCTACCTGAATATCGTGGAATGGGCGCCAGGCGTCTATGGTGCCGAGGCAGCGAGCCGTCACCACTTCGGCAAGTCTGCCGCCGACCTGTCCCGCAGGGAAGCCGCCCTTCTGGCAGCCGCCTTGCCCAACCCGCTGGAGCGCACCGCGGGGCGGCCGGGACCGGTCACGCGGCGGGCGGCGGCGAGGATCGAGCGGCGGATGCGCGGCATCGGCCCCTATCTCGACTGTCTCAAGCAGACGTCCGCGTGAAAGCGTCGCGGAGTAACGGCGGGACTAGCGTCGATGCCGCATTATCGCGTATAAGGCGGCCCGATCGAATGGTGGGCGCCTTGTCCGCGCCCGTTCAGCAGATACCTGGGAGACCGATGCCATGGCGGTGCCGAAGAAGAAGGTTTCGCGTATGCGACGCGGCAATCGCCGCTCCGGTGATGCGCTGAAGCAGCCGGCCTACGTCGAAAACAAGGAGACGGGTGAACTGCACCGGCCGCATCATATCGACCTGAAGACCGGTATGTATCGCGGCAGACAGGTGCTCGAGCCGCGGGAGGAATACTGACCTCCGCTTCTATCGTCGTGCAGTAACTTGAGGGCGGCTTCGGCCGCCCTTCCTGTTGGTCCCGGTCGCGTTTCGGACTATCGTCCGGTGTCCATTGCCCACCGTGAGGCCGTCGATGCTCGCCTACCTGCCGCTCATGCTGCTGCCATTGATCGCCTACAACATCGTGGCATTCGCGACTGCGGAACCGCTTGATGCCGAGATCGGACGGATCAGCATGGTTTCCGGCGCAGAATGGATCATCACGTTGTCCGACGTGTTGATCCTGTTCGCGCTGGCCATCCTGTTCTTCGAGATTCTCAAGTCCACGCGCACCAGTGCGATCAGCGTCGTCGACCATATCCTGTCGACCACGGTGTTCATCATTGCCCTGGTCGAGTTCCTGCTGGTCGGCCCGGCGGGGACGTCAACATTCTTCATCATCGTGATGATTGCCCTCATCGATGTCATGGCCGGCTTCTCCGTCACCATACGGTCGGCCAGGCGCGACTTCGCGATCGGCCCGTATGACGCACAACCCTAGTCCGGCAGCCTGATGCCAGCGGGCGATCGCCGCCGACGGCCGCCGATGTCGTAAACTGTTCGGTCGATGTCGCTCAGGCCGAGGCCGGCTGCATCTTCATGACTAATTTCCCAAACAAACGGGAGAGGGCAGAGGAGCGACGGCCGTGAAATCACATGCGCGTGTGGTGGTGGTCGGCGGCGGCGTCGTCGGCGTATCCACGCTCTATCACCTGGCGAGGAAAGGCTGGTCCGACGTCGTGCTCGTCGAACGGCGCGAGCTCACGTCGGGTTCGACCTGGCATGCCGCGGGGCTCTTGCCGCTGTTCAACATGAGCTACTCGGTCGGCCAGATCCACAAGTACTCGGTCCGGTTCTATCAGGAACTCGCCGACGAAACCGGCATGGATACCGGGTTCCGCAAGGTGTCCAACATCCGTCTCGCGCGGCAGCCGGATCGGATGGACGAGTACCGCTACTACGCGGGCGTGGCCAAGACCATCGGCGTGCAGGTGAATTTCCTCGAGCCGGAGGAAATCAGGGAACGCTGGCCCTATGTCGAGATCGACGGTCTGATCGGCGCGATCGAACATCCGGAGGACGGGTACATCCAGCCGGCGGATCTCACCCAGGCACTCGCCCGTGCCGCGCGCGAGCGTGGGGCCGAGATCTACCGCAACACGACCGTCACGGGGATCGTACGTCGGAACGGCGACTGGGTCGTCGAGACCGACAACGGGGACATCACTTGCGAACACGTCGTTTCGGCGACCGGCAACTTCGTGCGCAAGACGGGCGAGATGGTCGGCCTCGACATTCCCGTGATGCCCGTGGAACACCAGTACATCGTTACCGAGCCGCACCCCGAAATACGCAAGTTCCGCGAAGCGGGCGGACGCGAGCTGTGTGTGCTGCGGGAGTCCGACTCCTCTTGGTACATGCGCGAAGAGAACTATGGGCTTCTGCTCGGGCCCTACGAAAAAGGTGCGCCGGTCTGTTATGTCGACGGCCCGCACGAGGACGCGGAGTACGAACTGTTCCAGGAGGATCTGGAACGACTGGAGCCATATATCGAAACGGCCATCGCCCGTGTGCCGTATTTCGGCGAGGTCGGCATCAAGCAGGTCTACAACGGCGCCATCTGCTATACGCCCGACGGCTCGCCCATCATCGGGCCGGCGTGGGAGCTCCCCAATTTCTGGCTGAACGAAGGGCACAGCTTCGGCGTCACGGCTGCCGGTGGAGCGGGATGGCAGCTCGCCGAGTGGATTGTCGAAGGCGAGCCTTCCATCGACATGATGGGCGTCGATCCGCGGCGGTTCGGTCCCTACGCGACCCGCGGCTATCTCAGGGCAAAGAACGAGGAGGCGTACGCCAACGTCTTCACCGTACACTACCCCGACGAGGAACGTCCCGCGGGGCGACCGCTCAAGCGTTCGCCGTGTTACGAGCGGATGCGTGCACTGGGCGCGGTCTTCGGCAGCGTCTACGGCTGGGAGCGGCCGAACTGGTTCGCGCCCGAAGGATACGAGGTGCCTGCCGACGAGCTCGATCGCAGCGACCTCCTGCTGAACCACAACCACGGCCCGGCCGATCATACCGGCCGCGTGCGCGAGCGGTGGTCGTTCCGCCGCTCCAACTATTTCGAGCATGTCGGACGTGAATGCCGGCACGTGCAGGAGAAAGCCGGTCTTCTCGACATGACCGCGTTCGCCAAGTGCCACGTTAGCGGGCCGGGTGCCGAGGAGTGGCTGGATGGACTGGTCGCCAACCGCATTCCGAAGACGGTGGGACGGGTCAACCTTTGTCACATGCTCTCGCTGAACGGCGGGGTACGGTCCGAATTCACCATCTACCGTACCGGCCCTGAGAGCTTCTACCTGGTCTCGGCCGGCGCATTCGAGCGACACGACCACGACTATCTTCTGAAGAACCTGCCGAGCGACGGCAGCGTCCGGATGCATCCCGTCACGACGCAGATCGGGGTGCTCGTGCTCGCCGGTCCGCAGTCGCGCGCGATTCTGCAGAAACTTACGGACACCGACCTCTCGTCGACGAACTTTCCCTGGCTGACAGGTCGGAAAATCAATGTCGGCCATGCCACTGCACACGCACTTCGGGTCAACTTCGTCGGCGAACTGGGGTGGGAACTGCATCACCCGATCGAGATGCAGAACACCATATTCGACCTGCTCATGGATGCCGGCGCCGAATATGACCTGAAGCCGTTCGGGATCCGGGCCATGGACTCGCTCCGGATCGAGAAGTCCTACCGCCTGATCCCGCGCGAACTATCCATCGAATATGCCGCCCTCGAATCGGGGCTTCACCGGTTCGTTCACCTCAACAAGGGACAGTTCATCGGCCGCGACGCGCTGGTCGCCTGGCAGGAGAGGGGCTTCGACAACGCCTTCGTGACGCTGGAGGTCGGCGACATCACGGACGCCGATGCACGCGGCAACGAACCGATCTACGCCAATGGAAAGCTGGTTGGCCGCGCCACATCGGGCAACTACGGCTGGAGGCTCGGCAAGAGCCTTGCCCTTGCCATGGTGAGACCCGACGTTGCCGAACCCGGCACGGCGCTGGAAATCGAGATCCTGGGCAGGCGTCACCCGGCGACGGTCATTCCCGAGAGCCCCTACGATCCGGAGAATGAACGGCTGCGGAGCTGAACCGAGCGCAACCCCGAGGGGGTAATGCCGGGATCCGCCGACCTGAACCGATCGCCGCCCGACAGAACAGACAGCGACAGAAAAGGCCTGCCAATGCGGCAGGCCTTTTAGGCTTCGTTGCGACGGTGGGCATGGCCACCAGCCGGCCCGTGGAGCGGACGAGCGCCGGTTCAGTGTTGCCGGCGCCCGGCGACCCTTCGTCCTAGAACAGGCCTACGATCTCGCCGTCTTCCAGGCCGATCGTTTCTGCCGCCGGCACGCGCGGCAGACCGGGCATGGTCATGATGTCACCGCAGATGGCGACAACGAACTCGGCACCGGCCGACAGTCTGATCTCGCGGATCGGAACTTCGAAGCCCTTGGGCTCGCCCTTGAGCGACGGATCCGTGGAGAAGCTGTACTGGGTCTTGGCCATGCAGATCGGGAAGTGGCCGTATCCGGCCTCCTGGAACTGCTTGAACTGGGCCCGAACCGGGGCCGATGCGGTGATCCCGTCCGCACCGTAGATGCGCTTGGCGATCGTCTCCGTCTTCTCCCACAGGCCCATGTCGTCGGGATAGAGCGGCTCGAATGCGCTCTTCCCGGACTCGGCGAGCTCAACCACCGCACGGGCGAGTTCCTCGGTTCCAGCGCCGCCATCAGCCCAGTGCGTTGCCTTGTATGCCTTGACGCCGAGGCTTTCACAGTAGTCCTGGACCGCCTTGACTTCGGCATCGGTGTCGGTGATGAAGTGGTTCACCGCGACCGCGACCGGAAGCTTGAAGTTCTCCGTAACGTTGCGGATGTGACGGCCGAGATTGATAAGGCCGTCCTTGACTGCCTTCACGTTTTCCTTGCCGAGGTCCTCGCGGCCAACGCCACCGTGCATCTTGAGTGCCCGGATGGTAGCGACGATGACTGCCGCGTCGGGTTTCAGACCCGCCTTGCGGCACTTGATGTCGAAGAACTTCTCTGCCCCGAGGTCGGCACCGAAGCCCGCTTCCGTGACGACGAAATCACTCAGCTTGAGGGCCGTCTTCGTTGCCATGACGGTGTTGCAGCCATGGGCGATGTTGGCGAACGGGCCGCCGTGTACGAACGCGGGATTGTTCTCGAGCGTCTGGACCAGGTTCGGCATCAGCGCGTTCTTGAGCAGCACGGTCATCGCGCCGGGCGCCTTCAGCTCGCTGGCGGTCACCGGCTTGCGGTCGCGGGTGTAGCCGACG
>CAZSNL010000027.1:0-6110 GCA_964608275.1 uncultured Hyphomicrobiales bacterium
GCATCAAGAAGGGCGTGCTGGAGATCGCCGACATGATCGCCGTCAACAAGGCCGACGGCGACAACGCCGACCGCGCCCGTCGGGCGGCGGCGGAGTATCGCGCCGCGATGCACATCCTGACCCCGTCCACCGCCGGCTGGCGGCCGCCGGTCGTCACCGTCAGCGGCCGCGACAACATCGGCCTCGACCGGCTGTGGCAGGAGGTGGTGCGGCACCGCGAGATGCTGGTCGCCTCCGGCGAGCTGGAGCGCCGGCGCGGCGAGCAGCAGGTGCGCTGGATGTGGGCGCTGGTCGAGGACCGGCTGATGGACGCGCTGAGGTCGCGCGAGGCGGTCGAACGGCGGCTGCCGGCGATCGAGGACGACGTGCGCCGCGGCCGGATGGCGCCGTCGGTGGCGGCCGGCGAACTGCTGCGCCTGGCCGGGTTCGCGGACCCGCCTTCATCGTGAGCCGCGAGGGCCGGGGTTGCCCGGCCGGCGGCCGGCGCTACTCCGCGGCGACCACGCCGACGCGCGGCGGCTCCGCCGCTGCGGCGGGAGCGGGTGTCGCCGGCTCTGCCGCCGCCGGCTCGGCCGCCCCGGGCGCGGCCTCGGCCGCCGCGGCATGCTTGCGCAGGGCGGCATGCTTGCGCTGGCGCTCGATGGTCTCCCGGGCGCCGCGGGTGGCGTAGAGCCCGAGCTCGGCGAACTCGGCCTCGTTCGGCGGCGTCAGCGCGAGGTCGCGGTATTCGAACCGCTCCGGGTCGCGCTCGATGCGCCAGCGGATCGCCCGCAGCACCGCCCACGTGCCCCACAGCATCGTGTTGTGGTGCAGGATCTCCCAGGCGTACTTCGGATAGAAGACCAACGGGTTCTCGCGCCGGAACGTCGGCCTGCGGTCGCGGCGGAACTTCAGCGGCATGTAGCCGCCCTCCAGCGGATGCACCCCCATCAGCCGCGGGAAGCAGCGGAACCAGGCGAGCCGGTTGAGGGTCACCCGGCGCTTGTTGGAGCGGCAGCCGTAGACCCGGCGCAGCACCCGTTCCATGTGCTCCCAGGTGTAGAAGGTCTCCCACGCCGCCCGGTAGGCCTCGTCCCACTCGGCGTCGGACATCCGCTCGTGGTGGGTGACCCGGTGGTTGAGGTCGTAGTTGTTGAGGTCCGGGTCCATCCAGACGCCTGCGGCGTGCAGCTTCTTGTGGTCCTCCGAACCGGGAAGCGGCGTCAGGTTGGTGAAGTAGATGAGGTCGATCGGCAGCTCGTTGCGGATCGTCTCCACGTCGCGGACGATCGATTCCTTCGTGTCGTTCGGGAAGCCGATGATGTAGCCGGCAATGATCAGCACCGGGTGCTTCTTCCACTGCAGGAACATCTCCCGGTACTCGGTGATCTTGTTCTGCCGCTTCTTCACCGACATCAGGTTGTCGGGATTGATGTTCTCCATGCCGACGAACACCTGGTCGGCGCCGGCGCGGACCGCCTTGTCGATGAAGCCGGGGATGCGGTGGCACAGCGTGTCGACCTGGATCATCAGCCTGAGCCGGATGCCGTCGCGCTCGCGCAGCAGGATCAGCCGGTCGAACAGCTCCTCCCAGTTCTTGTTGCGGGCGAGGTTGTCGTCGGTGACGAAGAACTGGTTGATGCCGTGGCGATGGTTTTCGCGCACGATGCGCTCGAGGTCGTCGGCGGAGCGGAACCGGCTCTTGCGGCCGTGCACGTTGATGATGGTGCAGAACGAGCACTCGAACGGGCAGCCGCGGCCGATGTCGAAGCTGGAGAACCGGCCCGACAGCCGGTTGACGATCTCGGTCGACAGGAACGGGATCGGCTCGCCGGGGATGTCGGGAAGCTTGTCGAGGTAGTTGTAGACCGGCTTCAGCTCGCCGGCGGAGGCGTCGCGGATCACCTCCTCGAAGCGGCCGTTCTCGGCCTCGCCGAGGAAGAAGCTGATGCCCATCTCCCGGGCCTGTTTCATCTCCGGCGGCATCTCCGGCAGCATCGCCATGCAGCCAGACACGTGGAAGCCGCCGATCGCCACCGGGATACCGGCGTCGAGGAACGGCCTCGCCAGGTCGACAGCGCGCGGGAACTGGTTGGTCTGCACGCCGACCAGCGCCACCAGCGCCTTGCCGCCGGAGCGCCGGATGCGGCGGATCAGCCGGCCCGGCACCACCCGGGTGTTGGTCTCGTCGACCGCGTGGAGGTCGAAGTCGACGTCGTCGCCGAGCACCCTGCGGTCGGCGCAGTCGCGGGCGAGGCCGTAGACGCAGGCGAGCGAATTGGACGGGATGATCGTCTTCCACCACTGGATCGGATAGCCCTCGTCGTTGTAGTGCGTGGGCTTGATCATCAGCAGGTGGAACGTCTGCCGGGTGCCCCCCATGTTCCGTACCTCGCGGACTGTGATGGTGGCATTCCCCTACCCGCCGGCAAAAAACCTACCACAGGTCGCCGGCGCTCGAAACGACCGATTGCGCAGCCGGCAAACCCTCCGTTTACCATGTCGGCGGCCGCCGGCCCGTGCCTGCGGCCCGCTCTGGTAGGTTCCGCGACGATCGGAAGACGTGGCGGGCACGGCGTTCTGCAATGGACTTTTCGCGACGGCATCTCCTCGGCACCGGGCTTGGCATCGGCGCGGCGGCCGGGCTTGCGTCCGCCGCCGCCACGACGCCGGCGCATGCCGCCGCCGGCGCCGTCGACGCGCGTGACCACGGCGTCGTCCCGCACGGCGGCGGCGACCAGACCGAGGCGCTGGGCCGCGCGCTGTCGGCAGCGATCGCCGATGGCGTGCCGCTGTTCCTGCCCGCGGGCGACTACGCCGTCGGCGGGCTGGAGATCCGCGCCCCGGTCGAGATCCGCGGCGTCCCCGGAGCCACCGTCCTCAGGAAGTCCGGCCGCGGGCCGCTGGTGGCGGCGAGCGGGCTGCGCGGCGTCACCCTGAGCGGCCTGGTGCTCGACGGCGGCTACCTACCGCTCGACGACATGCGCCATCCCGCGGTGGTGGCGTTCCGCGAGGTGCAGGAGGTGCGGATCGACGCCTGCCGGGTCCGCGCCAGCACCGCGACCGGCATCGCGCTCGACCGGTCGTCCGGCTGGATCACCGCCTCGAGCGTCATCGACTGCGCCTACGCCGGCGTGTTCGCGATCGATTCGCGGGGGCTGGAGATTGCCGGCAACCACGTCGCCGACTGCGGCAACAACGGCATCATGGTGTGGCGGTCGGTCGACGGCGAGGACGGCACGATCGTCTCCGGCAACCGGGTCGAGCGGATCCGGGCCGACGACGGCGGCACCGGCCAGAACGGCAACGGCATCAACATGTTCCGCGCCGCCAACGTGATCGTCGCCGGCAACCGGGTTGCCGACTGCGCGTTCTCGGCCGTCCGCTCGAACGCCGGCTCGGCGTGCCAGATCGTCGCCAATTCCTGCGCCCGCCTCGGCGAGGTCGCGCTGTACGCGGAGTTCGGCTTCGAGGGCGCCATCATTGCCCAGAACATCGTCGAGACGGCGGCGAGCGGCGTCTCGATCACCAACTTCGACTATGGCGGCCGGCTGGCCGTCTGCCAGGGCAACATCATCCGTGACCTGTTCATCCGCGAGGGCGACGACTGGGAGCGCGGCGTCGGCATCTCGGCGGAGGCCGATACCGTCGTCGAGGGCAACGTGGTGGAGAACGCGCCGGTGACCGGGATTGCGCTGGGCTGGGGCGAACACCTGCGCGACCTCGCCGCGACCAACAACATCGTGCGCAACTGCCGCCGCGGAATCACCTTCTCGACCGTCGAGGGGGCGGGGCAGGCGTTGATCGCCAACAACCTGATCTCGCGGCCGGGCGAGGCGGCAATCGTCGGCATGCGCTGGTCGGAGGTGGCCACCGGCGACATCGGGCTCGCCCCCGAGGAGGCACCGGCGCACGTCACGGTCACCGGCAACCGCGTCGTCTGACGGTGCCGCCGGTCAGCCGGCGGCGAAGGCGTCCTCGACGATCCGGACATCGCCGACATGGCGGCCGCGGTGGTTGGTGAGCGCCCGTCCGGCAAACGCCTCGAGCCGCGTCCGCTCCTCGTCGCTGAAGCCGCCGAACCGCGCCAGTACCGCCGCCATCATCGACTCGGATGCCCGCGTGTGGCCGTCGTCGCACTTGAGCGCGATGCCGAGGCCGGCATGCGGGACGGCGCCGCAGAACACGCCTTCTGCCCCTGTCTTCACGAACGCGCGCGGCACGCTCTGCATCACCTCGGTGCAGAAGCGGCCGGTGCCGGCGATATGGAACGGATGGGCGGCGGCGGCCGCGATCAGCCGGCGCGCAGCGGCCGCCCGCGCCTCGTCGAAGCCGCCCTGGACGGCCAGCCGTGCGAAGCCAAGTGCGAGGTTCTCGAGCGGAACCGCCCACGTCGGAACCGTACTGCCGTCGACGCCTCTGGTGGCAGTCGCAATCGGGTAGTCGCACAGATCGGAGAGGACGCCGGCGATCGCCTGTTGCACCGGATGGCCGGGCTCGGTGTAGCCGCGGGTGGGCGCGCCCAGATGCCTTGCCAGCGCGAGCATCCCGGCGTGCTTGCCGGAACAGTTGTTGTGCAGCGGCGTCGGCGACCGTCCGTCCACGATCAGGTCCCGCGCGGCCTGCGATGAACTCGGCCGGTGGACGCCGCATTCGAGGTCGTCCTCGGTGAGGCCGATTTTGGTCAGCATGGTGCGACAGGTGGCGACGTGCTCCGGCTCGCCGCCGTGCGAGGCGCAGGCCAGCGCCAGTTCGGAGTCGGAAAACCCGAACCGGTCGGCGGCGCCGGCCTCGACCATGGCCAGCGCCTGGATCGCCTTGATGGCCGACCGCGGGAACACCGGCCGCGACACGTCGCCTGCCGAGGCGACCAGTTCGCCCTCGGCGGTAACCACCGCGAACGCGCCGCGGTGACAGCTTTCCACGATGCCGCCGCGCGTGACTTCGACGAGTACAGGATTGGACGTCATGCCTTGATTCCGTAAGTGACGGGGGTGGTATAGGCGGGATCGGCGTGCGCCTGCCAGTACCGTTCGCGCAGTTTCGCCGTGACCGGCCCCTCGGTGCCGGACCCGACCGGGGCGCCGTCGAGGGGCGCGATCGGGATGATGCCGCCGGCGGTGGAGGTGATGAAGATCTCGTCGGCGCCGCGAAGTTCGTCCACCGGAAGCGACCCCGCCTCGGTGACGATGCCCATCGCTGCGGCGAGTTCGATTGCGGTGCGGCGCGTGACCCCCGGCAGGACGCCGGCGGCGGGCGTCCGCAACCGGCCGCCACACAGCGCGAACACGTTGAAGCCGGCGCCTTCGGTGACGTTTCCCTCGCCGTCGAGCAGCACCGCCACCGCGGCACCGCGATCGCGCGCCTCGAACATCGCCCGGGTAAGGTCTCCCCACTGATAGTTCTTCACCGACTGGTCGACCGACGCCGACGGAATGCGTTGCGGCGAGGCGACGATCATGGAGATGCCGGCCGGCTGGACGTCGGGCGGCGCGATCCACATGAACGGAATGGCGAAGGCGTAGAGGCGGTTGCGGCAGGCCAGCGGATCGCGGGTGCCCGGCGGCAGGACGCCGCGCGAAACGGTCATGTTGACGTAGGCGTCGGCGAGGCCGGTGAGGCCGACGAGGCGGTCGAGGATCGAGGCCAGTTCCTCCCGCGAAACGGGGATCGTGAACCTGAGCCGTTCGGCGCTGGCGAAGAACCGGTCGAGATGGGCGTCCAGCCGGAAGAAGCGCCCCTTCCACACATGAACGACGTCGTAGGTCGCATCGGACCGGATGAAGCCGAGGTCGACAAGCGGGATGCGGGCGTCGGCAATCGCGCAGAACTCGCCATCGACGTAGGCGGCGCCGTCCGCGTGGGCGCTGACGCCTGCTGCAGGGGGTGTGGTGGCAGTGGTCATCGGAGCCTCCCGGAACATGGCCGTGGCGATACTACAGCCGCTGCCGGCAGTCCAATTCCGGGTGGCGGAACGGGCGTCCAATGGCGGCTGCGAGCCGTTTTTCACCCGTACCTCCAGCCGCCGGAGGGGAACAGGGATGGAACCATCGCGCCGACGCCGTGTTGAAAGGCAACGACCGTGACAGCCGACAGGAGGATATTTCATATGTCGAACCCGGAAGGTCCCA
>CAZSNL010000027.1:6210-30229 GCA_964608275.1 uncultured Hyphomicrobiales bacterium
GGACGAGACCGGTCCGACCACGGCCGAGACAACGATCGAGCAGGACACCGACACTGCCCCACAGGGTACGGCAAGCGTCGACCCGGCGGAGACGGACAGTGCTGCAGACCAGGATATGGCGCAGACGGGTTCCACCGATACCGCTTCTCCTGACAGCACCGCCCAGACCGACACTCCGGCAGCGGGCGGAACCGCCGAGACGGCGCAGACGCAGCCGCAACCGTCGCCGTCCGACGGCTGAGCCGGCAACCACTCCGGATTGCCGGCGGTCGCCGGCCATCCCCGGACGCATGTGGCGGGTGCCCGCAAGGGGGGCGCCCGCCCGCGCGTCTCTCCCTACTATTCCGCTCACCCCCGATCCATGGCGTCACGATAGCTGCGCCAGCCGGCGATCGATGCCGCCTCGTAGACGCCCCGGGCGATGGCGCGCGCGAGCGTGTCGGCGGCGAGCGACCCGATCATCGTGATTGCGCGGGCCCGCGGCCCGGACAACTCGGTCCCTGCGGTCGCCAGCACGAACACGACGTCGCCGTCATAGGGTGAGTGGACGGGCCTCAGTGCACGGGCCATGCCGTCGGCCGCCATCACGGCAATGCGACGCGCTTCCGACCGCGTGAGCCGGGCATCGGTGGCCACCACGGCGACGGTGGTATTGCGGCCTGGACCGTCGTTTCCAGCTATCAGCTCCGCCTTGGTTCCGCGCTCGAACGAGCGGGTCGCGACGTCCGCAGGCTGGAACCCGCTGCTGCCGAGTTCGTCGCCGATGGCAAATGGCGCCGCCCACAGCGCGCCGGTGCCCGGAACGACGGGCGATCCGTAGGAGTTGACGGCGGCGAGGGCGCCGACGGTCACTCCCTCGCAGACGACGGAGGCGCTGCCGAGGCCACCCTTCCAGGCGCCGGCAACGGCCCCGATGCCGGCACCGGCGTTGCCGAGCCGGAAGTCGGTTGCCGCCACCTCGCAGGCGGCGATACCGAGTGACCGGTAGGGCGGGGTGTCGCCCCAGGCCTTGTCGCCGCCGTTGGCGAGATCGTACAGGCCGCCGGCCGGCACCACCGGCGCCACCGGCGGGCCTGGACGGAATGAGACGCCGCGGCCACGCGCGCCGAGCCACTGCACCACCCCCGACGCCGCATCGAGACCGTATACGGAGCCGCCCGACAGCACCACGCCATGCACCGTCTCGACAAGCCGGCTCGGATCAAGCGCATCGGTTTCGCGGGTGCACGGCGCCCCGCCGCGCAGTTCCACCGCCGCGACCGCGTCGGTATCCGGCAGCACCACTGTCACCCCGGTGAGCACGCGCTCGTCCTCGGCGTTGCCGACGAGGAGGCCGCCGACGTCGGTAATAAGGTTGCGAGGTCCGGGCTTGATCACGGCTCCGCCTTGCGATTTGCTCGTCGCGCCATGAGAGGCGACGCTAGACGGGCCGGCGACGCCGGTCAATCGATGCTCGGGACCGCGTGCCGCGCTGTCCTGGCGGTGGTGGTTGCCGCCCTCCTGCTGGCCGTTTCCGCCTGCGGCGACGGGCGCGGCCCGGCAATGGTCTCGACCGCCAATCCGCATGCCTCGACCGCTGCGATCGAGATCCTCCGCCGCGGCGGCAGCGCGATCGACGCCGCAATCGCCGCCCAGCTGGTACTCGGCCTCGTCGAGCCGCAATCATCCGGACTCGGCGGCGGCGCATTCCTGCTGCACTGGGATGCCGGCAGCGAGACGGTCGAAGCCTACGACGGGCGGGAGACGGCACCGGCCGCCGCCCGGCCGGACCTGTTCCTGAAGCCGGATGGCACGCCGATGCCGTTCATGGAAGCGGTCGTCGGCGGCAGGGCGGTCGGCGTGCCCGGCCTCGTCGCCATGCTGGCCATGGCACACCGGGACCACGGCGTCCTCGACTGGGCTTCCCTGTTCGAGCCGGCGATCGAGCTTGCCGAAACGGGTTTCACGGTGAGCCCGCGCCTCCACGCGATGATTTCGGCCATGGACCGGCTCGCCGAGGACCCGGCCGCGCGCGCCTACTTTTACGCCGACACCGGACCAGGGGTGTCGCCGCTTCCCGTCGGCCACCGCCTCAGGAACCCGGCGTACGCGCGCACGCTGCGCATCATCGCCGAACAGGGACCGGAGGGCTTCTACCACGGGGAAATCGCCGAAGCGATCGTCGCCGCCGTCACCGGACACGCCAATCCCGGCGCGATGACGCTGGAGGACCTGGCAGGCTACGAGGCGAAGAAGCGGGAGCCGGTCTGCCGGCCCTATCGCGGCTACAGGGTCTGCGGGATGCCGCCGCCTTCATCCGGCGGGCTGACCACGGCAATGATCCTCGGCCTGCTCGAGCCGTTCGCGCTGCCGGCGATGCGGCCCGGTTCGCCGACAACGGTCCACCTCATCAGCGAAGCCAGCCGCCTCGCCTATGCCGACCGCGCCCGCTACATGGCCGACAGCGACTTCGTCACCGTCCCGGTGGAGGTGCTCACCGATCCCCGGTACATCGCGGACCGGGCGCGGCTGATCCATCCCGGACGCAGCATGGGCGTGGCGGAGGCCGGCCGGCTCGACTGGCAGACGGCGCCGGCGAAGGAGATGTCGCGGGCCTCGACCACCCACCTTGCCATCGTCGATGGCAGGGGCAACGCGGTGTCGCTGACCAGTTCGATCGAGGGCCCGTTCGGGGCCCACGTCATGGCCGCAGGATTCCTGCTCAACAACCAGCTTACGGACTTCTCGTTCGTGCCGGAACGGAACGGCATGGCAGTCGCTAACGCGGTCGCCGGCGGCAAGCGGCCGCGCTCGTCGATGGCGCCGACACTGGTCTTTGCACCTGACGGCGGTCTGTTCGCGGCGCTCGGATCGCCGGGCGGCAGCCGCATCATCGCCTACGTGGCGCAGACTCTCGTCGGCCTGATCGACTGGGGACTGCCGATGCAGGAGGCGATCGACCTGCCTCGGCACGTCAACCGCAACGGCGTGACGGAACTGGAGGCCGGCACCACGCTCGCGGGGCACGCGGACGCGCTGCGGGCGCTCGGCCACGAGGTCGAGATCAGGCCGCTGACGAGCGGTCTGCATGGAATCCGGCTGACCGCCGGCGGCATGGATGGCGGCGCCGACCGGCGCCGCGAGGGCGTGGTGATGACGTTCGCCGAGTGACCGCTGCGGGGGCGGCGCTCAGGCCTGCCGCTGGTGGCGGGGAAGCTGGGCCACCCGATCGGGAATGACGACCCAGAACGTTGCCCCGCGATCGGAATCGATGAGCCGGATCTCGCCGCCGTGCGCGCGGGCGAGCTCGGCGGCGATGGCGAGCCCGAGGCCGGTGCCGCCCGGCCGCACCGATCCCTGGAATGCCTGGAACAGGTGGGCACGGGCCCGCTGCGGCACGCCGGGGCCGTTGTCGCGAACCTCGACCGTGACCACAGAGCCTTCGCGCCATGCACTCAGCCGCACCTCCGGCGATCCGGGGCCTGCGCCCGTTTCGAGCGCCTGGACGGCGTTGTGGCTGAGGTTGAGCAGTATGCGCAGCATGTGCTCGCGGTCGGCGTCGATCTGCAGGTCGTCGGCGACGCGGACATGCCAGGTGATCGAGTCAGGCGCTCGCGCGCTCGCGGTATCGACGACCTCCTCGAGCAGCGCTGCCAACGCGAACCGCTCGCGCCGCGGCGGCGCTTCCTGGGCGCGGCCGTACTTCAGCGTGTGGGCGCAGAACTCGATTGCCCGGTCGATCGAGGCGATGAGCTTCGGCGCCAGCCGCTGCACCGTCGGATCGTCGATGCTGCCCAGCCGGTCCGATATCAGCTGCGCGCTGCCGAGCATGTTGCGCAGGTCGTGGCTGATCTTGCTCACCGCGAGCCCGAGCGACGCCAGGTGATTCTTCTGCTTCAGGAGCGTGGACAGCTGGCGCTGCATGTGCGCGAGTTCCTCCTCGGCGCGGCCGATCTCGTCGCGGCGGCCGGAAGGAACGATGATGCGGTCGGCATCCTCGGGGTTCTCGCCGAAGCGGACCATGTTCCGGGTCAGGCGGCGCATCGGCTTCACGAAGATCCGGTCGAGCGCGATGTAGATGGCTACCGCCACCATCAGCGACAGGATGACGGAAAGCGCCAGGATGTTGCGCGAGTAGGCCAGCATCGCCGCGCGCAGCGGCGCCTCGTCGATGACGATCTCGATGAAGTCGCCGGCCTTGTGTTGAGCATGGTCGACGATCCGGATGACCCGCCCGTCGCCGACCGCGATGGTTTCCAGCGCGTCGTATATCAGACCGTAGAAGGTGCCGGTGCGCAGGTCGAAGTGCTCGTCGATCGTGAACGGCGTCTGCGACATCAACATCAGGTGGCGCGCTTCGCCGCGCCGCAGCGCCACCGCATGGGCGCCGGCGTTGGCCAGCAATTCGCGCTTCAGTTCCTCGGAGACCATGTTGTCCGGCGTGGCCTCGAGGACCAGCGAGGCAATCTGTGCCGCCGCCAGGCGCTCGTGCAGCCAGGTCTCGCGGAAATTGGCGATCGAGGGAACGTAGATCGCCACTTCGCCCACCATGACGAAGACGATCGTGAGCACGATCAGTTTCCCGGACAGGCCGTACATCACCTTCGGCGACGACGTCGTGTCCGCAGTTTCGCGCTGTTCAGCCGCCTGCGTATCGACCGTTTCGGGCATCTGTTCCGCTTGGCCACCCGCTCTGCGGGGCGCGGCAAGTATACTATCCGATTGCCGGTCAGCCAAACCTTGCAAGGACGCCGATGGTTCGCCGCACCCACGACCGCTGGGCCAGCGTGGTGTAGTACTCCAGCGCCGCGCGCCGGTTGATCTCGCCCCACGTGGGATACGGCAGCACCACCCGGGCCATGGCGCTGATGTTCAGTCCCGCGGAAATCGCAAGGCACCAGGGCTGGATCACCTCGCCGGCGTGCTGACCGACCACCGAGGCACCGAGGACCGTGCCACGCCGGCCGGTCACCACCTTGACCATGCCGCCGGTCCGCCGTTCGGTACGGGCGCGGTCGTTCTCGGCGTATGGCCATCGCATGACGCGGACGCCGCCATGGCGCCGCCTCGCCTCGGCTTCGGTCAGCCCGACATGGGCGAGCTCGGGGTCGGTGAACGTCACCCACGGGATGATGTCAGGATTGACCCGCGCGGGAAGCCTGAACAGGGTGTTCCGGACCACGAGGCCGGCGTGATAGCCGGCAACGTGGGTGAACTGATGCTGGCCGATGACATCGCCGATGGCGTAGACGCGCCGGTTCGACGTGCGAAGCGACCGGTTCACCTCGATGCCGGTCGGCGAATACCGGATGCCAGCTGCCTCAAGGCCAAGACCATCGACATTCGGCTTGCGGCCGGCCGCCACCAGGATGTGGCTTGCCTGAACGCGCTGTTCGCCGTCGCCGCCGGCGAAGGTGACGGCAATGCGGTCATCCTCCTGCGCCACCGCGAGCACGCGCACCCCGCAATGGACCTGCACCCCTTCGGCTTCGACCTGGTCGAGCACGAAACGGGCAAGCTCCGGGTCGTCGCGGCCGAGCGGCGTTGCCGCTTCGAGCACCACGACCTGCGATCCGAGCCGGCGGTAGGCCTGCGCCAGTTCCATCCCGATGGCGCCGCCGCCCAGCACGACGAGCCGCGACGGAAGCTCGCTCAGCTCGAACACCGTCTCGTTGGTCAGGTAGGGGACCGCGTCAAGACCGTCGACCGGCGGCACCGCCGGCGAGGAGCCGGTCGCGACGACGAACCGGCGCGCGCGGATCTCCTGCTCGCCGGCGACGACGGTGGCGCGATCCGTGAACCGGGCCTGCGCCTGGATGACCCTGACGCCGAGCCCGGTGAACCGCTCGACCGAATCGTTGGGCGCGATTTCGGCGATGACGTCGCGGATGTGGTCGCGGACGTCGCGCATGCTGACCTGCGGCCGGCGGTTGGAAACCCCGAACCGGGCGCCGCTGCGTAGCGTATGCGCCTGCCGCGCGGCGGCGATGAGGGCCTTCGACGGCACGCAGCCGTAGTTGAGGCAGTCGCCGCCCATCCGGTGCGCCTCGATCAGCACCACGTCGGCGCCGAGCCGGGCGGCGGCGGCGGCGACCGACAGGCCGCCGGAACCGGCTCCTATGACACACAGGTCGGGCTGCAGCATGGTTTCTCCCCTGCTCCGGATGCGGCGGGCGCCGATGGTCACGGGCCGCCCGCCCCCCGCCGCGCGCGGAGTCTCCTGACGACCGGGGGTATTAGCGCGATCACCCCGAGCGCGGCAAACGCGATCACGAGCTGCGGGGTGAGCAGCGCGGACGGATCGACCGAAAGGACACAGGCTTCCTCGGCGCCGCTCGCGCGGCTGGCCAGGCAATCCCGGTAGATCCGCTCCTGTTCGTCGATGACGCTGCCGAGACCGGACCCCAGGAAGGCGAACGCGAACGTCCCGGGGACGATGCCGACCAGCGTGCCGACGACGAACGGCCACAGCTTCATCCCGAGCAGCGCCGGCGCGAGGTTGACCAGCCAGAACGGGAATACCGGTACCAGGCGCAGGAACAGGAGATAGGCGAGGGCGTCCTGGCGGAAGCCGACGGCGAGCCTGTTCAGTGCCGGGCCGGCCCGCCGCGACAGCGTTTCGCCGAGCGAGGTCCTGGCGACGAGAAACACGATCGTCGCGCCGACCGTTGCGGCGACGACGACGGCCGCGCCGGCAACGAGCCAGCCGAACAGGAAGCCGCCGGCAATGGTGAGCAGCGCGCCGCCGGGGAGCGACAGGGCAATCGCCGCAACATAGACAAGCATGTAGAGGCCGAGCGCGGCCACGCGGTGTGCGGCGACGAAGGCGAGCAGGGCCTCGCGGTGTTCGGCCAGCGCAGCGAACGAGATGTGCCGGTGCCCGCCGGCCGCATAGACCGCCGCCATGGCCGCCAGCAGCAGCCCGAGCGGCAGGTAGCGGCGGAGCGTCTGCCGGCAGCCGGCCGTGCCCGTTTCCTCGTGCTCCGCCATCGCATTGCCTCCGCAGACGCAGCCTACCGCCGCGCCGGTGCCACGGCAAAACCTGCAGCACGGATCGGCCATCGGGGGAAGCCGCGGCGGCGGCCGGTCAACCGGTTGTGATCGGCCGGGAAAGGAGGCGGCAGAGCGTGGCGTGCCGGAGCGACGGCAATGCGGCAGCCGCGTTGACTTCGCGCAACCGAGTCCGTATAAGCCCGCACGATCAGAACGAGACCGACTGACACTTCGGCGCCGCCGATGACGGGTGGGCGCAATTTGCATTTTCCGCGGTTTGCGCCCAAGTGTGTCGTCGATGGAGGCAAGCGTGAAACGAACCTATCAGCCGAGCAAGATCAAACGCAAGCGCCGCCATGGCTTCCGCGCCCGGATGGCGACCGTCGGGGGACGCCGGGTGCTGGCGGCACGACGCGCGAAGGGGCGCAAGCGCCTGAGCGCCTGACGGGCCGCCGCGCGGCAGGCCCGCCGATCCCCTTGATGGAGCGGCTCCGGAGACGTGCGGATTTCCTCAGGGCGGCGAAGGGCCGCAAATGGACGACGCCGAGCCTGATGCTGCAGATGGTGGCACGGGGGGAGGACGGAGAGCCGCGGATCGGCTTTACCGCATCCAAGCGCATCGGCGGCGCGGTCGAACGCAACCGCGCCCGGCGCCGGCTCAGGGAAGCGGCCCGCGAGATTCTGCCGCAGCGGGCGCGGCGCGGGCATGACTATGTGATCGTCGCGCGCCGCGAATGCCTGACCAGGCCCTACGACGGACTCAAGAAGGACCTCGCCTTGGCATTGGACAAGCTGCACCGCATGGACCGTCGCGGTGCCAGGAACGGACGGACTGCCGGCAGCGCCGGCGGCAATCACGAAAGCGATCGCGATGGGAAGCAATAATCGCGAATTCATCCTCGCCATCGTGCTGTCGGCGATGGTGCTGATCACGTGGCAGGTGTTCTTCGGCATCCCGCAGCTGGAGCAGGAGCGCGCGCGCCAGCAGGCGGTCGAGCAGACCCAGCAGCAGGCGGCGCCCGACGACGCCGCGACGCGACCGGCCGCTCCCGACGCCGCTATCCCGAGCGCCCCCGGCAGCGCGGGAACGGTGGAGGGCGCGCGGTCGGCGGCGCTCACCCAGGCCCGACGGGTGCCGATCGAGACCGCGAGCCTCACCGGCTCCGTCAACCTGCGCGGCGCGCGGCTGGATGACCTGCGGCTCAAGCGGTACCACGAGACAGTCGAGCCAGACAGCCCGATCATCACCCTGCTGTCGCCGTCCGGCAGCCCGCATCCCTACTACGTCGAGCACGGCTGGACGGCGGCCGGCGAGCAACTGGCGCTGCCCGACTCCAACGCGGTGTGGACGGCACCCGAGGGTGCGAGGCTTACCGAGGACAGCCCGCTCGTCCTCACCTACGAGGCGGGCTCCGGGCTCGTCTTCCAGCGCACCATAAGCGTCGACGAGAACTACATGTTCACCGTCCGCGACGAGGTGCGAAACACGGGGTCGGAGCCGCGCACGATCTTTCCGTACGGTCTCGTCTCCCGCCACGGCGAGCCGGAAACCCTCGGCTACTTCGTCCTTCACGAGGGGCTGATCGGCGTCCTTGGCGACGACGGCCTGATCGAGATCGACTACGACGACCTCGAGGGCGGCACGCGCAGCCATACCTCGACCGGCGGCTGGATCGGCATCACCGACAAGTACTGGGCGGTGACGCTGGTGCCCGAGCAGACCGCCGACATCGAGGCCAAGTTCCGGGAAATTCCGCGCACCGGCCTCAGCATCTTCCAGACCGACTACATCCGCGCCGAGGGCATGAGCGTGCCCGCCGGCGGCAGCGTCGCGACCACCACCCGCGTGTTCGCCGGCGCCAAGGTCGTGTCGATCGTCGACGGCTACAAGGAACAGTACGGCATCGAGCGGTTCGACCTGCTGATCGACTGGGGCTGGTTCTACTTCATCACCAAGCCGCTGTTCCGGGTGCTCGAGTTCTTCCATCAGCTGGTCGGCAACTTCGGCGTCGCCATTCTCATCGTCACGGTGATCGTGAAGCTCCTCTTCTTCCCGCTCGCCAACAAGTCGTACGTGTCGATGAGCAAGATGCAGCCGGAGATGCTGAAGATCAGGGAGCGCTATCCCGACGACCGGATGAAGCAGCAGGAAGCCATGATGGCGCTGTACAAGAAGGAGCAGGTTAACCCGATGTCGGGCTGCCTGCCGATCGCGCTGCAGATCCCGGTGTTCTTTGCCCTCTACAAGGTGCTGTTCGTCACCATCGAGATGCGCCATGCGCCGTTCTTCGGCTGGATCAAGGACCTCGCGGCGCCCGACCCGACGACGATCTTCAACCTGTTCGGGCTCATTCCGTGGGATCCGCCATCGTTCCTGATGGTCGGCGCCTGGCCGCTGATCATGGGCGTGACCATGTTCATCCAGATGCGGCTGAACCCGCCGCCGCCGGACCCGATCCAGGCGCAGATCTTCAACTGGATGCCGGTGGTCTTCACCTTCCTGCTGGCGACCTTCCCGGCCGGGCTAATCATCTACTGGGCGTGGAACAACCTCCTGTCGGTCGCCCAGCAGGCGCTCATCATGCACCGGCAGGGCGTCAAGGTGGAACTCTGGGACAACCTCAAGAGCCTGGTCCGGCCGGCCCGGAAGCCGGCCGACCCGCCACCGCAGGCCGGCGAGTAGCACACGACCGGAAAATGGAAACCGCCCGGTTCGAGCCCGCGACCGTGGAGGCCGGGCGCCACCTGTTCGCGCGACCGGTTACCTTCCTCAAGGGCGCAGTCAGCATCGATGACCTGCCCGACGACGGCCGCGTCGAGGTGGCCTTCGCCGGCCGCTCCAACGTCGGCAAGTCGAGTCTGCTCAACGCGCTTGCCGGCCGGAACGGGCTTGCGCGCACCTCGTCGATGCCGGGCCGCACCCAGGAGCTCAACTTCTTCGAGGCCGGGGATGGCCTCTACATCGTCGACATGCCGGGATACGGCTATGCCCGGGCCGGCAAGCGCAAGTCCGCGGGCTGGCAGACGCTGATCCGGCAGTACCTCCGCGGCCGGCCGCAGCTGCGCCGGGTATTCCTGCTGGTGGACGCCCGCCACGGGCTCAAGCCGTCCGACGAGGAGATCATGGCGCTGCTCGACGAGGCGGCGGTCAGCTACCAGATCGTGCTGACCAAGGCCGACAAGCTGCCGGCTGCGGCGGTGGCGGAGGTCGTGGCGAGGGTGACGGGCGCGCTCGTGCGGCACGGCGCCGCGCATCCTCACGTCCACGTCACCTCGAGCCTGAAGAACACCGGCATCGAAGACCTGCGCGCGGAAATCGCCGCCTTGGTCGCGCAATGAGCGCGGGCTATAAGTCGGGCCGGCGGCACATCGACGGACGGACAATCGCATGACCGAGAGCGGGGCAGGCGGCGCGTGCGGCGCCGGCATCACCTACGAGCAGAAGGCGCAGATCCTGTCGGAGGCGCTGCCGTTCATGCAGCGCTACGACGGCCGCACGGTGGTCATCAAGTACGGCGGCCACGCGATGGGATCGCCCGACCTGGCGGCGAAGTTCGCCCGTGACGTGGTGCAGCTGAAACAGACCGGGGTCAATCCGATCGTCGTCCACGGCGGCGGCCCCCAGATCGGCTCGATGCTCGAGCGCCTGCAGATCAAGACCTCGTTCGCCGACGGCCTCCGGGTCACCGACCGCGAGACGGTCGAGGTGGTCGAGATGGTCCTCGCCGGGTCGATCAACAAGCAGGTGGTGAGCGCCATCCACCAGGCCGGCGGCCGGGCGGTCGGCCTGTCGGGCAAGGACGGCAACCTGATCGAGGCGCGCAAGATCACCCGCACCCGGCGCGATCCGGAATCGCAGATCGAGAAGATCCTCGATCTCGGCTTCGTCGGCGAGCCGGAACGGATCAATCCGGAGATCCTGACGACCATCCTCGGCAGCGCCATCATCCCGGTCATCGCCCCGATAGGGGTTTCGAAAACCGGCGAGACCTACAATATCAATGCCGATACCGTTGCCGGCGCCATCGCCGTCGCCATGAAGGCGAAGCGGCTGCTGCTGCTGACCGACGTCACCGGCGTCCTCGACAAGGACGGCGAGCTGATCCGCGAGCTCACGGTCGCCGAGGCCGGCCGCCTGATCGCGAACGGCACGATCTCCGGCGCCATGATCCCCAAGATCGAGACCGCGATCCAGGCCGTCGAGGGCGGCGTCGAGGGCGTCGTGATCCTCGACGGGCGGGTGCCGCACATCGTGCTGCTGGAGCTGTTCACCGAGCACGGCGTCGGC
The DNA here is from genome assembly GCA_964608275.1 of uncultured Hyphomicrobiales bacterium. GTDB lineage: Bacteria > Pseudomonadota > Alphaproteobacteria > Rhizobiales > CAZSNL01 > CAZSNL01. The sequence continues at coordinate 17,471 of CAZSNL010000027.1, forward strand.
ACGCGGGTGAGCTGAGGTGGGCCGGCCGGCGACGGCGCGGACGCTAACGGGAAACGGAGGCATGACGGGCATGCATCGGAGAGTTGAGGCGCAGACGGTGCCGGCGCGCGGCTTCGATCACGTCGACACCTGGGTCTTCGACCTCGACAACACGCTCTACCCGGCGCACTGCAAGCTGTTCGACCAGGTCGACCGGCGGATGGGATCCTTCATATCCGAATTGCTGGGCCTCGAGCCGGCCGAGGCACGGGCGCTGCAGAAGACCTATTTTCGCGAGTACGGAACGACGCTGGCCGGCCTGATGGCGTGCCACGGCATCGATCCCCACGCGTTCCTCGACTACGTGCACGACATCGACCTTTCGGTGCTCACCGAGGACGCGGAGCTCAGCCGGGCCATCGCGGCACTGCCCGGCCGCAGGTTCGTCTTCACCAACGGCTCGCGCCAGCACGCCGCCAACGTGCTCGACCGGATCGGCCTGTCGAGCCTGTTCGACGACGTGTTCGACATCGCCGATGCCGACTTCGTGCCGAAGCCCGATCCCGCCTGCTACGAGCGGTTCCTCGCCAAGGTGGCGTGCAGCGCAACGACGGCGGCGATGTTCGAGGACATTGCCCGCAACCTGATCGAGCCGCACCAGCTCGGCATGACGACGGTGCTCGTCCATTCCCCCGCCAACGAGGACGGCGCCATGATCCACAGCTGGGCCGGGATCAGCGGCGACGAGGACTACATCCATCACCGGACCGACGATCTCCGGGGGTTTCTCTGCGAGATCGCCCCCGCCAGCCGGGGTTGTGGCGGGACGGCCTGATTCCCGCTATCAAGGGCCCGGTGCGCAGCAACTGCCGCAGGACGAGGGGTTTCATGAGCCACGAAGAGCTTCAGAGGGTCATCGATTCGGCGTTCGAGAAGCGTGACGAGATCTCGAGCGCGACCGGCGGCGAGATCCGCGATGCGGTCGACAGCGCGCTTGAACTCCTCGACAGCGGCAAGGCGCGGGTGGCCGAGAAGGTCGCCGGCAAGTGGACGGTCAACCAGTGGCTCAAGAAGGCGGTGCTGCTGTCGTTCCGGCTCAACGACATGACGACCATCTCCGGCGGGCCAGGGGGCTCGGTGTGGTGGGACAAGGTGCCGTCGAAGTTCGACGGCTGGGGGGCGGAGGAGTTCCGCAAGGCGGGCTTCCGCGCCGTGCCCGACTGCGTCGTCCGCCGGTCCGCCTACATCGCGCCCGACGTCGTGCTGATGCCGTGCTTCGTCAATCTCGGCGCCTATGTCGACAGCGGCACGATGGTCGACACCTGGGCCACCGTCGGCTCGTGCGCCCAGATCGGCAAGAACGTGCACATATCCGGCGGCGCCGGAATCGGCGGCGTGCTGGAGCCGCTGCAGGCCGGCCCCGTGATCATCGAGGACAACTGCTTCATCGGCGCCCGCTCGGAAGTCGCCGAAGGGGTGATCGTGGGCGAGGGGGCGGTGCTGTCGATGGGCGTCTACATCGGTGCATCGACCAGGATCATCGATCGCGAGACCGGCGCCGTCCATCGCGGCGAAGTCCCGCCGTACTCTGTCGTCGTCCCCGGCAGCCTGCCGGGCAGGCCGCTGCCGGACGGGTCGCCTGGGCCGTCGCTCTACTGCGCGGTCATCGTCAAGACCGTCGATGCGCAGACCCGTTCCAAGACGTCGATCAACGAACTGCTCAGGGCGTGAGATACCGGCCGGCAGCCCGGCCGACCGGCTGGACGGTGATCGCCATTCGCAGCCGGGCCGAGGGGGGAAGCGCGAATGGACTGGAAGCACCTTCTGTTGAGTTTCGAGGGCCGCGCGATCCGCGCCAAGTACTGGCTTGTCGCCGCGTTGAGCTTCGCCATCATGCTGTTTGCGGCGCTGGTCATGGCCGTCGCCCCCGGGCTCGGCCTGCTGCTGGTCGCGGTATTTTCGATCGCGTTGATCTGGCCGGCCGTTGCCGTCGGCGTCAAGCGGCTGCACGACCGCGACAAGAGCGGGTGGTGGCTGTTGCTGTTCTATTTCCTGCCGGGGGTGCTCGGCATGCTCGACGACATGCTCGGCGGCACGATAGTGCTGGGCGCCGTGAGCCTTGCAATATCGGTCTGGGCGCTGGTCGAACTCGGCTTCCTGCGCGGCACCGTCGGGCCCAACCGGTACGGCCCCGATCCGCTCGCAGCGACCTGACGTGCCATGTGTCGCGGCGGGAGATGCGGGTTGAGCCTGCCTGCCGCCGTTCAGCCGTGCACCTGATCGCGGCCGTTTCGCCCAGAGGATGCCCGTGTCCGTCAACGACCCGATATCGATCACCAAGGCACTGATCCGCTGCCGGAGCGTCACGCCGGCCGCATCGGGCGCGCTCGATGTCCTGCAGGAGGTGCTCGAGCGGTCCGGTTTCCGCTGTACCCGGATGCAGTTCAGCGAGGAGGGGACGGCCGACGTAGACAACCTGTTCGCCCGCATCGGCGACGGCCGCCCGCACTTCTGCTTCGCCGGACACGTCGACGTGGTTCCGCCCGGCGACGAGGCGGCCTGGACGCATCCCCCGTTCTCCGCTGCCGAACGCGACGGACGCCTGTGGGGACGCGGCGCCGTCGACATGAAGGGTGCGGTGGCCTGTTTCGCCGCCGCCGCAGCCCAGTACCTCGAGGAGAAGGGCGGTCTCACCGGCGGTTCGATCAGCCTGCTGATCACCGGCGACGAGGAAGGCCCGTCGATCAACGGCACCGCCAAGGTGCTGCGGTGGATGGCCGACAACGGCCACGTCCCCGACCACTGCCTGGTGGGCGAACCGACGAACCCGGACGCGCTCGGCGACGCGATCAAGATCGGCCGGCGCGGCAGCCTGAACGGCGTGCTGACGATCATCGGCATCCAGGGCCATTCCGCCTATCCCGAGCGCGCCCTCAATCCGATACCGCGGCTGGTGCGCATTCTCGACCGCCTGGCATCCGAGCCGCTCGACCGGGGCAGCAAGCACTTCCAGCCGTCCAGCCTCGAGATCACCTCGGTGGATGTCGGCAATCCGGCCACCAACGTCATCCCGGCGCGGGCCACGGCGCGGTTCAACATCCGGTTCAACGATCTCCATACCGCGGACTCGCTGCGGCGGCGCATCGAGGACTGCTGTGCCGCGGTGACAGCGTCGATGGGCGGCACCTACGAGCTCGACTTCGCGTCGACCGGCGACTGCTTCCTGACCGAACCCGGACCGCTGGTGGACATCGTGAGAGATGCCGTCCGCCGCCGTACCGGCCGCGAACCGGCGCTTTCCACCAGTGGCGGGACGTCGGATGCCCGGTTCATCAAGGACTACTGCCCGGTCGTCGAGTTCGGTCTCGTCGGCCGCACCATGCACCAGGTCGACGAGAACGTGGCGGTCGCCGATCTCGAAAAACTCACCGACATCTATCGCTCGGTGCTTGCGCTCTACTTCGAGCGCATGGCCGCCTGAGCCGGTCGCGATGGCCTTCGTCGACGAGGCTTCCGAGGCTCTTGCCGGCTCGTGGCTGCTGGCGAAGCGCGACACATCCGGCTACGCCCTGTTCAACGACACCGCCGCCGGCTTCTGGCGCTCGTTTGCGGCGATCCTGCTGATCGCGCCGTTCTACTTCATGTTCATCGAGATGGAGGCCGGCCTCATCAGCCCGCCAGACGGCGGCGGCGAGGTCGACATGACGCGGTTCCATGTTGCCGGCTACACCGCGCTCGTCGTTCACTGGTTCGCGTATCCGTTCGTGCTCTTCATGCTCGCCCGGCCGCTCGGCTTCGCCAGCCGCTACATCCTCTACGTCGTTGCCTACAACTGGTCGGCGGTGCTCGTGGTCATCGTGATGTCGGTGCCGGTGTACTGCTACCGGATCGGCATCCTCGACGCCGCGACGGCGGGGTTTGCCAACGTGCTTCTCGTGCTGCCGGCGCTCTACTACCGATGGTTCATCGCCCGTACCGCACTGGCCATCAACGGCGCGCTGGCGTCGTCCGTGGTGGCCCTAGACGTCACCCTGAGCTTCGTCGTCAACGCCATGTTCAGGTGACGGCCTGCGGCGAAACGCTGTCATCGCCATACCCGACGGCGACGAGATAGAGGCCGCACGCCGGCGCCACCGGACCGCAGGCGGCACGCGATCGCGCCTCGAGGGCCTCGGCCACCCGTGCCGGCTCCCAGTCTCCCGCACCCACCATCTTCAGGGTGCCCACCATGGACCGCACCTGGTGGTGCAGGAACGACCGTGCCCACGCGCTCACCTCGACCAGGTCGCCGCGGCGCGTGACGGCGATGCCGTCGAGCGTCTTCACCGGCGAGCGGGCCTGGCACTGGGCGGACCGGAACGTCGTGAAGTCGTGACGGCCGACGAGCACCCGGGCGGCGGCATCCATCGCCGCGGCATCGAGCGGCGCCGGAACCCACCATACGCGGTCGCGGTCGAGCGCCGGCGGGGCGCGCCGGTTGAGGATCCGGTAGACGTATCGCCGGCGCGTGGCATCGAACCGGGCATGGAAGTCGTCTGCCGCCCGTTCCGCACGCAACACCGAGACCGGCTCGGGCTTCAGGTGGAAGTTGAGCCCGTCGCGGATCGTGCGCTCGTCGCGGTCGCGGGCGAGGTCGAAGTGCGCCACCTGGCCAAGTGCGTGGACGCCGGCGTCGGTGCGCCCGGCGCCGTGGACGGCTACCCGCTCCTGGGTCAGCCGCTCGAGTGCCTCCGTCAGCGCCTGCTGCACCGACCGGCCGTTTTCCTGCATCTGCCAGCCGACGAACGGCGTTCCGTCATACTCGACCGTGATGCGGTAACGCGGCATGGGGACGACCGTCAGCCGAGCCGGGTGCCCGGTGCGATGGGAAAGCCGCGCAGGAACTCCTCCGCCGTCGTCGCCGAGCGGCCCTGGCGCTGCAGGACGAGCAAGCGAACGGCATCTTCGCCGCAGGCGACTGTAAGGCGGTCGTCGAGCACCTCGCCGGGTTCGCCGCCGGCCTGTTCCCGCCGCGAGCGAAGCACCTTTATTCGCTGCCCCCTGGCCTCGAACCATGCCCCGGGCTGCGGACTGAGGCCGCGGATCCGGTCGTGCACCCGGCTGGCGGGCTCGCGCCAGTCGATGCGGGTCTCCGCCTTGTCGATCTTTGCCGCGTATGTCACGCCGTCCTCGGGTTGCGGCCGGAACTCGAGCGCGTCGCGTTCGGCCGCCGCCAGCGCCCGAACCATCAGCGATGCTCCCACCGCCGCAAGCGTGTCGTGCAGTTCCCCCGCCGTGGTGTCGGGGCCGATCGGTACCCGTTCGACGAGGCCGATGTCGCCGGTGTCGAGCCCCTCGTCCATTCTCATCACGGTGACGCCGGTTTCGCGGTCGCCCGCCATGATTGCCCGCTGGATGGGTGCCGCACCGCGCCAGCGCGGCAGCAGCGAGGCATGCAGGTTGAAGCAGCCGAGCCGGGGCGCCTGCAGCATCGCCGGAGGCAGGATCAACCCGTATGCGACCACGACGGCAACGTCGGCCTCGAGCGCCGCAAACGCATGCTGAACCTCCGGATCCCTGAGCGTTTGGGGGTGGCGGACGGGCAGCCCGCTCGCCCGCGCAAAACGTTCCACCGGCGACGGGCGTTCGGCCATTCCGCGACCGGCGCGGCGCGGCGGCTGGGTGTAGACGGCAGGGATCTCGTGGCCCGCGCCCAGAATCTCGGCCAGTGTCGGGACCGCGAAATCCGGCGTTCCCATGAAGATAGCGCGCATCGGCGCCGACCCGCTATTCCACCGCGGCTTCGAGCTTACGCGCCTTGGCGAACTTCTTGACGATGCGGTCGCGCTTGAGCTTCGAGATATGGTCGATGAAGAGGACGCCGTTCAGGTGATCGACCTCGTGCTGGATGCAGGTGGCAAGCAGCCCGGTGCAGTGAAGCTCCTGCTGCTTTCCATCGCGATCGAGGAACCGCACCCGGCACTCCGCTGGCCGTTCCACCTCTTCGTACACCTCGGGTATCGACAGGCAGCCCTCCTCGTAGATCGACGTCTCCTCGGACCGCCATACGATCTCGGGATTGATGAACACCCGCGGCTCGTCGGGCTGATCTTCCTTCGACACGTCGGTCACCACCACGCGCTTCGGCACCCCGACCTGTATCGCGGCGAGCCCGACGCCGGGCGCTGCGTACATGGTTTCCAGCATGTCGTCGATCAGCGCGCGCACCTCATCGTCGATGGTCTCCACCGGCTGGCTGACCATCTTCAGGCGCGGATCGGGAATCTTGATTATGGGGCGCGTGGCCATGCGAACGAACCTCTTTCGCTCACATAGGGGAACGCCGGGACAAGGTCAACAAATCGCCGCCCCCGCGGAGATGTTCATGTCCTGTTCCAAGGGTGGGCCCGAATCGTGTAGGTTTCAACGATGCCCGGCACCAGCGCACCCATTGCCACCATCGGTGGAATCGCCATCGGCATGGGCGAGGCCATGCTGGTCGCCGCCGGCCTCGCGAGCGTGCTCCTCGTCGTCGTTGCCGTCTACCTCGTTGCCGTTAACCGCCGTCATCGCGAACAGGCGAGGGAGGCGGCCAGGAGGGCAACCGAGATCGAGAACAGGCTTGCCGAAATGGTCGGCCGGCTCCATGCGGTGGCGGAGAATACCGCAAGCCGCGACGCCCACCTCGTGCGGACGCTGGACCAGCGGCTCGACCAGGTGAGCGTGCGGCTCGGCCAGAGCCTGCACGACACCGCACGCCGCACCGGCGACAGCCTGCGCCAGTTGCACGAACGGCTCGCCGTCATCGACAGCGCCCAGAGCAACATCGCGGCATTGTCGAACCGGATGGTCAGCCTGCAGCAGATTCTCGCCAACAAGCAGGCCCGCGGCGCCTTCGGCCAGGCCCGCATGGAGGCCATCGTTGCCGACGGATTGCCGGCAACCGCCTATTCCTTCCAGCACACGCTGTCGAACGGCACCCGACCGGATTGCCTCATCCGTCTGCCGGACTCGCGCACCGGCATCGTCATCGATGCCAAGTTTCCCCTCGAGGCGTTCACCGCCCATCGCGAAGCGGCCGACCCGGCCGAGCGCAAGCAGGCCGCGCACCAGCTCAGGACCGACATTTCGAGACACATTGCGGACGTGTCGCAGAAGTACCTGATCGCCGGCGAGACGCACGAGCCGGCGATCCTGTTCGTCCCGTCCGAATCGATCTATGCCGATCTTTACGAACTCTACCCGGATATCATCCAGAAGGCGTACCGATCGCGGGTGGTCATCGTTTCGCCGAACATGCTCATGCTGACGGTCCAGTGCATGCAGACCGTGTTCCGGGACGCCGCGATGCGCGAGCAGGCCGGCTTGATCAAGGTGGAGGTCGAACGCATGATGGATGATGTTCATCGCTTGCGCGATCGCGTCCTCGACCTGCAACGGCATTTCGGCCAGGCGAGCCAGGATATCGACAGGATCCTGATTTCCGCCGACAAGGTGGCCAAGCGCGGACTGCGGATCGAACAGCTCGAGCTCGACCAGGAAGACCCGCCGCGGTTTGCTGCAACCGCGGAGGCAGAGGAACGGAAACTGCTGTCATAGGTCCCGTCGGGCCAGGGCGGCGGCAGGGTTGGCCGGCTCGCATGCGGGCACTGTGGCAGTAGATGGCCAGGACGGCGGCTCGGGATGAGGGACGCCCCGGCAATGGGCAAACGGATTCGGCACTTGCACTCGGGAACGATATCCGCCGTATACGGGCGTCCGGGAGTTGCAGCCCGCCGGTAGGTGCGCAAACGCGGACACACGGGAAACCATTACGAGAGTGGAACGGATGAGCCAACTCGACCTCGCCGCCGAACGCGACGCGGCCGCTTACGACGTGGCGGATAGGCCGCCGCTGGCATTGTGGCTGCCGCTCAGCCTGCAGCACCTGTTCGCCATGTTCGGCGCAACCGTGCTGGTGCCGCTTCTCACCGGTCTCGATCCGGCAGTGGCGCTGTTCACGAGTGGCCTGGGCACATTGTGCTACCTCGCCATCACCGGGTGCCGGATTCCCGCCTATCTCGGATCTTCGTTCGCCTTCATTGCCCCGATAATCGCCGGCACGCAGATGGCGGGCGTTGCCGGTGCCATGTTCGGGGCATTCTGCGCCGGCGCCGTCTATCTCGTCGTCGCCGCGTTCATCAGGCTGTTCGGCGTTCGCTGGCTGCTGGCACTGCTGCCGCCCGCCGTCGTCGGCCCCGTCATCGTCGTCATCGGCCTGGGGCTTGCCGGAATTGCGATCGACATGGCCACCCAGGCGCCCGCCGAAGGCGGCGGCCAGGCGTACAGCGCGCTGTCGTTCGTGGTTGCCCTGTTCACGCTTGGCTGCATCGTCGCCTTCGCCATCGTCCTCAAGGGTTTCTTCACGGTGGTGCCGGTGTTGCTCGGTATCGTCTGCGGCTACCTCCTGGCGCTGGTCGTCGGCATTGTCGACTTCGCCCCCGTCGGCGCGGCGCCATTGCTGCGGCTGCCCGACTTCACCGTCTTCATTGCCGAGTTGCAGGACGGTATCCCGTGGGGTGTGCTGCCGCTGCTCGTACCGGTCGCCCTTGTCACCATTTCCGAGCACATCGGCGACCAGATCGTGCTGTCGCGGGTGGTCGGACGCAATTTCCTCGCCAGGCCGGGGCTCGATCGGTCGCTGCTCGGCGACGGCCTTGCCACCATGCTCGCGGCACTCGTCGGCGGCCCGCCCAACACCACCTACGGCGAGAACATCGGCGTGCTCGCCATCACCCGCGTGTTCAGCGTGTGGGTGATCGGCGGTGCCGCCCTGCTGGCGGTGGTTCTCGCGTTTCTCGGCAACGTTGCTGCGTTCATCGCCTCGATTCCCACGCCGGTGATCGGCGGGGCGGCGATCGCCCTGTTCGGCGCCATAGCGGCCTCCGGCATCCGGACCCTGATCGAGGGCAACGTGGACCTGGGGGAAAAGCGCAACCTGCTGATCGTCTCGATCATCCTCGTCATTGGAGTCGGCGGTGCCGTGCTCAAGATCGGCGAACATGCCGAGATATCCAGCATGGCGCTGGCGGCAATCATCGGCATCGCGCTGCATGCGGTGCTTCCCGGCAGGGAAAGTGCCGGCGACACGGAAGCGATCCTGAGCGGATGAGCGACACCGCCGTCTTGCCATCGCGGACCGCCCGGCTGAAGGCGGCAATCGGCGTCTACCTCGAGCGGCGGGTCCTGATCATCCTGCTGCTCGGGTTCTCGTCAGGCCTGCCGCTGGCACTTTCCGGTTCGACGCTCGCCATCTGGATGGCCGACCGCGGGGTCGACCTTCACGCCATCGGCCTGTTCTCGCTGGCCGGCCTGCCCTACACGATCAAGTTCATCTGGGCGCCGGTGGTCGATGCCTGGCGGGTGCCGCTGCTGTCCCGCCTGTTCGGCCGCCGGCGCGGCTGGCTCGTCCTGTCGCAGCTCCTGCTGATGGCGGCGATCGCCTTCCTCGGCTCGCTCGACCCCGTCTCGGCGCCGCTGTGGGTGGCAGCAGGCGCCGTCATCGTCGCCACCGCCTCGGCGACCCAGGACATCGTCATCGATGCGTTTCGCGTCGAAAGCCTCGACCAGGACCAGCAGGCGGCCGGCATGGCCTGCTTCGTCGCCGCATACCGGGTCGCGCTCCTCATCTCGACGGCCGGAGCGATCGCCTTCGTGGCGCTGCTCGAGGCCCGCGGTGTCGCCCGCGAGGACGTCTGGTTCTACGGCTATGTCGCCATGTCGGCGTTCGTGCTGGTCGGCCTAGCGGCGGTCCTGATGGCGCGCGAACCGGAGGCGTCGCAGGCGGCCGAGGCTGCCCCGGTAGCGACCGAGGGGGCAGTGACGCGGCTCGCCTCGACCGCGTTCTCCGCCTTTGCCGAATTCCTCTCCCGGCCGGCCGCTGTCGTCGTGCTGCTGTTCGTGGTGCTCTACAAGTTCTGCGATGCCTTCGCCGGGGTGATGACAGGCCCGTTCGTTCTCGACATCGGGTTCGACAAGGCCGCCTACGCCGGCATCGTGAAGGGGGCAGGCTTCGCGGCGGTGCTCGCCGGCGGCTTTGCCGGCGGCGCGCTGGCCCGGACCCAGCCGCTGGTCCGCTCGCTGTGGATCGCCGCAATCCTGCAGATGCTGTCGAACCTGGTGTTCGTCTGGCAGGCATGGATCGGGGTCGACCACGCCGCGCTCACGCTCACCATAACGGTGGAGAACTTCACCGGCGGCCTCGGCACGGTGGTCTTCGTTGCCTACCTCTCCGCCCTATGCGGCAACGCCCTGCACACGGCGACCCAGTTTGCCCTGCTCACGGCGCTCGCCGCGGTCGGCCGCACGGTGCTGTCGTCGATGTCGGGTTTCGTCGCCGAGACCACCGGATGGATGGTGTTCTTCGCGGTCACCGCCCTCGTCGCCATTCCGGCGCTGATGCTGCTGGCGTGGCTGCAGGCGCGCGGGCACTTTGCCGGCCTGGAGCGGCCGGCTACAGCTGACGCCGCGCCTTGAACGCGGCGGCAAGGGTGCCTTCGTCGAGATAGTCGAGTTCGCCGCCGACGGGGACCCCGTGCGCAAGCCTGGTGATCTCCACCGACGCGCCTTCCAGCCGCTCGGAGACGTAGTGCGCGGTGGTCTGGCCGTCGACCGTGGCGTTGAGCGCGAGCACCACTTCGCGGACTTCCGGCGCCATCGCCCGTTCGACCAGGCTTGCGATGTTGAGATCCGAGGGGCCGACGCCGTCGAGTGCCGACAGCGTGCCGCCGAGGACGTGATAGCTGCAGCGGATGGGTGTCGCCCGCTCCAGTGCCCACAGGTCGCCGACCTCCTCGACGACGCAGATCACCGAGCGGTCGCGTTCCGGGTCGCGGCATATGGTGCAGGGGTCGACCGTATCGACATTGCCGCACACCCGGCACACCACGACCTTCTCCAGCGCCTCGGCCATTGCGGCGGCGAGTGGCGCCAGCAGCAGATCCTTCTTCTTTATGAGTTGAAGCGTCGCCCGCCGGGCCGACCGCGGACCGAGTCCGGGCAGTCTTGCCAGCAACTGGATCAGACGCTCGATCTCGGGACCGACGATACCGCGGCTCATGTTGCGAAACCGCCGTCCGGCGCGCCGGTAGAGTTGTTCATCCGGCTAGAAGCCGAAGTTCAGGCCCGGCGGCAGCGGCAACCCGCCCGTGACTTCCTTCATCTTCTCGGCAACGGCACGCTCGACCTTGGCGCGCGCCTCGGCGTGCGCGGCCACGATCAGGTCCTCGACGATCTCCTTGTCCTCGTCGCGCAACAGTCCCGGATCGATCTCGATCGCGGTCATCGCCCCCTTGCCGTTAAGCGTCACCTTGACCAGCCCGCCGCCGGCGCTGCCTTCGATCGACAACTGCTCGACCTTCGCCTGCATGTCGGCCATCCGGGTCTGCAGCTCCTGGGCCTGTTTCATCAGGCCCGCCAGATCCTTAATCATCTAGTCCACCTTGCGTTGGTCGTTCCGTCAGTCGTCCGTGGCGTCGTCCGCCGGGTCCAGATGGTCCGCCTCCGCGGTTGCCTGAAACGGCTCGCGGACTTCGACGATCTCGGCACCGGGAAACTGCTCGAGGACCGCCTGGACCACCGGGTCGGAGCGGGCCTCGCGCATCAGCGCCTCGCGCCGCTCGGTCTCCTGTTCCTTCAACGTCTTGGCGCCCGGAGCGTTCGATACCGTCACCATCCAGCGACGGCCGGTCCACTCCTGCAGCCTCGCGGACAGGGTTTGGACGAAGTTCTGCCGCGCACCGGGTTCGACACGGATCTCGAGCCGTCCCGGCTGCATCGAGACCAGATGCACGAAGTGCTCGAGTTCCGTCTTGAGCTGGATGTCGCGCCTCGCACCGGCAAGGGCGACGATCTCCTCGAACGTCGCCGGCTGCGGCAGTGCCGGCTGGTCGGCGTCGGCCGACCGCTGCACGTCGATCGAGGCGGCAGCGGAGGCGCGCGGCCCCGACGACGGGACAGGTCGCACGTGGTGCTGCCGCGCCGGCTCGCCACGCGCCTGGGCGGTAGCCGCCGGGCCGCCGTCGCCACCCGTCGCCGTCCTCGCCGCGGGACCGTTGCCCGAGCTTTCCGCGAGCGACCGGATGACTTCGTCGGGTGGCGGCAGATCGGCGGCGTGGGCGAGGCGGATGATGACCATCTCGCCCGCGGCGCGATCGTTCGCGGCGTCGCGCATTTCGGTCAGGCCCTTCAGCAGCATCTGCCAGGCCCGCGTCAGCACCCGCATGCCGAGCCGCTCCGCAAGCGCGAGGCCGCGTTCGCGCTCCGCCTGCGACATGGACGGGTCGTTCCGGGCGCCTTCGACCAGCTTGAGCCGCGTGATCCAGTGCACGAGGTCGGCCAGGTCGGAGAGGACCACGGCCGGTTGTGCGCCGACTGCGTAGAGGTCGGCAAAGATCGCGAGCGCCGCCGGCAGGTCCCCGGCCATCACCGCCTCGAACAGGTCGATGATGCGTTCGCGGTCGGCAAGCCCGAGCATGTCGCGCACGCCCTGGGCGGTCACCTGCCCCTCGCCGAGCGCGGCCGCCTGGTCGAGCAGCGACAGGGCATCGCGCACCGATCCTTCGGCCGCGCGGGCGATGGTGACGAGCGCGCCAGGCTCGACCGTGATGGCTTCCCTGCCGGCGACGCCGGCCAGGTGCTTCGCCAGCACATCGGTGTCGATGCGCCTGAGGTCGAACCGCTGGCATCGCGACAGCACCGTCACCGGCACCTTGCGCACCTCGGTCGTGGCGAACACGAACTTCACGTGCGGCGGCGGCTCTT
>CAZSNL010000028.1:0-29586 GCA_964608275.1 uncultured Hyphomicrobiales bacterium
GGGCCCCTACCAGAACGACCACGAGGACGCCAACGGCCAGTTCGAGATGAACTGGGACTATGACGACGCGCTGGTCACTGCCGACCGCCACACCTTCTTCAAGTTCATGGTCAAGACCATCGCCGAGAAGCACGGCGTGCGTGCAACGTTCATGCCGAAGCCCTTCCTCCACCTGACGGGGTCGGGTTGCCATGTCCATGCTTCGCTATGGACGCTCGACGGAACCCAGAACCTGTTCGAGGGCAACGACGAGATGGGCTTGTCGCAGCTTGCGTACCATTTCCTCGGCGGGGTGTTTCATTCCGCCGAAGCGCTGTGTGCATTCTTCAACCCGACCGTCAACAGCTACAAGCGCATCAATGCGCCGCGGACCTCTTCCGGCGCGACCTGGGCACCGAATACCGTGACCTACGGCGGCAACAACCGCACCCACATGGTCCGCATTCCCGACAAGGGGCGTTTCGAGTTCCGGCTGATGGACGGCGCGGCAAATCCCTACCTGATGCAGGCGGCCCTGCTCGCCGCCGGCCTCGACGGCATTGCCAACAAGCGCAATCCCGGAAAGCGGCTCGACATCGACATGTATGCCAACGGCCACAAGGTAAAAGGTACCAAGAAGCTGCCGCTCTACCTGATCGATGCCATTCGCAATCTTGATCGCTGCAAGGTGCTTAACGATGCCTTCGGCCGCGAAACGGTGCAGAGCTACGTCAAGCTGAAGACCAACGAGTGGAATTCCTTCTCGCGCCATCTGACCCAGTGGGAGCGTGACACGACGCTCGACTGCTGAGCGCGGGGCCGTCGGGTAGCGGGGCGATGGCGAGGCCTTCTCCGCCGCGAATCCGCGCCGCACTGGAATCGCTGCCCGCCAGGCCGGCGCTGTTCCTGGCGCCTTTGCTGGCGGCGGCGACCCTCGGCGTCTACTACTACGGTATCTACGATGAATGTGCTGGCCGCGCCGCCCTCCGCGCCGGCGTGATGGCCGCTGTCGAACGGTCCGTCCGCGGCGCCGACATGGTCCGTCTGGCAGAGGCGACGCCGTTTGCCTGGGACGAGGTAACCATCATCGAGGGTTATCGGCCGCAGACCGATCCACTGGACTGTCCGTTCGGGTGGGACTGGACCGGAGACGCGAGGGCGAGGCTTGCCGCGGCGGGAGCCCTTACCATCCTCGGCTTCACCCTTAGCGGGGAAAGGGTCGACTACATCGACCTGAGTGGCGAAGAGATCGGCTTCAAGGACATCCCCGGACCGCTGGGCCCAGACGAGGCCGTGTTCCGGGCCGAGCCGGAAGAGGCTGGCGGCCGGACGGTTCTGCGCCCGGTGACCAGCGCTGCCTCGGTGCAGTGAAAGCCGTTACCCTGCGAGGTAACGCTCGAGCCACGTCGTCCTGTAACCGTCCTCGCGCCACAGGATCGGAAAGAAGCTCTCGTCCATCTCAAGCGTCCCGTGGCGTCGATAGCGGCCGTATACGGGACCGACAATGTCGGGATGGAACATCGCCTCGCTGGACATGCAGTGGGCAACGATCGACCGTCGTGGAGCCGCTCCGGAATTGGAGCGCGAGCCGTGCCAGGTGCGACCGTGATGGAAAACGGCGCTCCCGGCGCTCACCTCGATCGGCATGATTTCAGGCCCGACACCCTCGGCCTCGGCGGCTCGCCGGAGGTCGGCGAGGGGGTCCGCTGGTGCGTGGAACTGGGCGATCGGCGGTGCCTTCCGCCACCGGTGCGATCCGACCACGTACTCGATCGTTCCCTGGTTGGCGCGTGTATCATCCAGGGTGATCCAGCAGGTCACCATTTCCGACGGTACGACCCAGTCCTCGTAACTTTCGTCCTGATGGAAGCCCAGTGCTGCGGCACCGGGCGGTTTCCAGATCACGTTGTCCTGATTGATGCGCGCGCCGGGCCAGCCCCGCAATCGGGCGGCGGCGCGGCCGATATCGGCCCGCAGCACGATCGCGGCGACGGTCAGGTCGGATTTCCAGCCGTTGCAGATCTGGCGCGTGAGTAGCGGTGAATCGCGCCCTTCGCGCCAGTTCCACTCGTCGGGTATCAATCCCGTTTCGAACTCACCGCGGAACAACGGTGCAAACCGCGACCGGGCGAGCTCGAGCGTCTGGGCATCCAGTACGTTCTCGATGACCACGAAGCCCTGTTCGTGGAAACAAGCGATGTCACCTTCGGTGATGTCGATCATGGCCCCCTCGCGTCAGGCGGTTGCGGTGAGAATGACGACTCCGGAAAAGATGAGCCCGATGCCGAGCCACTGGATGAGCGAGATCGGTTCGCGCAGGATGAATCGGGCGAGCAGGATGGCCACCGTGCCGAACGTGGACGATACGACCGTGGCGATCTCGGGATTGGGCGCAAATCCCGCGGCGACGACGGCAACCAGAGCCAGGGCATCCAGCACGCCCATGGCTCCGATGAGCGGGAGCCATCTCCGGGGCAGGCGGAATTCGCGCACCGAAACGAGCCTGACCCCAACTATTAGCGCAAGGCCGAAGAAGCGGCCGAGCCAGGCCGACTGTACTTCCCCGTAGATGGGCGCCGCATACTGGCCGGCGGTAAGCGCCACCGCGAAAGAAACGCTGGCAAGGGCCGAGTAGAGGAATATCCAGGGTCGCATGCCCGGGGCAATTTCGCCGGAATGTTCGAACCTGCGCGCAGCCCTCGCAACGACGACCAATCCCACCACGATCCCGGCCATTGCCGCCCATTGCAGCGGGGTCGGCCGGGAGCCGAGCAGGAATGCAAAAGTGACAGCCAGTGCGGGATAGGATGCGGTGATTGCCGCAACGATCGAGATGGGGCCGATTTCGAGGGCGGCGAACAGCCACATCGTTGCCAGCGCCACGCCGATACCGAGGGTGGCCAGAATCCAGGCCCCTTCCCACTCCAGCCGGATCGGCAGCCCCCATCCGAACACGATGCCGGTCAGGACGACGAGCCCGACCGCGGTCACTGCGAGAACGGTGTTGAGATAACCGATCCCGCGGCTCGCATAGCGTGCGAGGAAGTCGTGGGTACCCCAACTCAGCGCAGCGGCCGCTCCGAGTAGCGCCGGGCTCATGTCGTTCTCGGGCGGGGGTGGCCTGTCAGGCGCACGGAACGCCTCATATGCTGTGGGCGCCGACGAGGTCCGAACGAGCCTTCTCGAGATGCTCGACGATCAAATCGACGGCGGTCTGGACGTCCCGCTGGCAGAGTGCCTCGTGAATTGCACGGTGCTGCGCATTGTAGGCGACGATCTGATCGGGTGTCAGGACCAGTTCCTTCATCGCGTCCCATTGGGCGTGGCTGCGGGCGGCGTTGATCTGGTGTGAGAAGTGGACGATGAGCGGATTGCGCGAGCAGCGGGCGAGGAGCTGGTGGAACTCGGCATCCCAGTGGCTGAATGCGTCCTTGTCGGTACCGCAGTCTTCCAGCCGCGCGAGGATGGTCTCCATCATGTCGAGGTCGCGCCGAGTGGCATGGATGGCGGCGAGCCGCGTCATGTATGGCTCCACGGCCATGCGAGCCTCGATGAGCTGCAGCGGGCTGATCAGGTCGGTGATGTCGCCGCTCGGATGCTCGAGCGGGCCGGCGTAACTGACGAAGGTGCCGCTGCCGACACGGCGTGACACCAGACCTTCACTCTCCAGTTGATTGAGCGCCTTGCGGATGGTTGACCGGGCGGTGCCGAACGCAGTGGCAAGCTGGCGTTCCGGAGGCAGCTGATCGCCATCCGAGTAGACACCTGTCTCGATGGCGCGCCGCAGCCGGGCGGTAATTGCTGCGGCGCCACGGCCGACGCCGAATCCGAGGTCGTCGGTGCGGACGTTGGGGGTGGTGGTGGTATCGACCTGGGGTTTGCGATCAAACATTGGCTCAGTCATTGGTTCGTATTGGAAAAAAATTGGTTTGCAATGGGTCCTAGATTTGTGCACTCTCATTATGCCTGAATAACAAGGGCCGGCGTCAAGCGAAACCTCCCCGAGGCGAATGGCGGGCGTCGATGAGACCGACGAATTGGGGGAAACTGCGGCCATGGCCTTTCCGGAGGGCGTCAAATACGCCGTCATCGGCGCCGGCATTCACGGGTTGAGCACCGCATACCATCTCGCCGGCCAATTGAAGGCTCGCGGTACCGGTTCGGGTGCCGACATCCTGGTCATCGACAAGACGGCAATCGCCGCCGGAGCGTCCGGCATCGCCTGTGGGGTGGTGCGCAACAACTATTTCCAGCCGGCGATGCGCGAACTGATGGCGCACAGCGTGGAAGTCTGGGAGAGCGACCCCAAGGCCTACAGCTATCACCCTGTCGGCTACATGCAGATCAGCCCCGAGTGCATGCACGCCGACGTCGCCAGCATCTACGAACAGCAGAAGGCGATCGGCTACGAATCCGAGTTCATCGAGGGGGCAGCCGATTGCATGGCCTACATGAAGGGGCTGTTCGACGATTGGCAGGCGCAGGGCATCACCTCGGTCCTGCACGAGAAGAAGGGCGGTTATGCCAACAACACGGCGAGCATCTACGGGCTGGCATCCAAGGCCGAGGCCGAAGGCGTCCGCATACTGACGGGAGTCGAGGTCACCGGTTTCGAGTTCGGCTCCAACTCCCGCGCGGTCACGGCGTTGCATACCAGCCGCGGGCGGATCGGCTGCGATTACGTTGTCGTTGCCGTGGGGCCATGGATCAACCGCCTCTGGAACATGCTGGAGCTTCCCCGGCAGATCGAGGTCAGGGGCCGCGATGGCAAGCTGCATGCCGGCGTTCCGATGTGGAAATACTGGTGCCTCGAGGAAGGCACGCTCGGTGTCGATCCCAGCATGCATCGCACCAACGACGGCCGCATGCCGCCCGTCATCCATGTCGATACCGACGCGCCGCTCCATTCCGACGTAGACGGCTCGCTCATCACCGACCGGCTGTGGGGCATCTACTACAAGCCGGACTTCAACTTCGGCGGCATTCAGGGCGGCGCTTCCCCTTATGAGGTAGAGCAGCCGGCCGACGAGGTGGCCGTCGATCCCTACGGGCCGGACTCGCCCGATTTCATCGTCGGCGACAACTTCGTGCACATGTGGTGTTCGGCTCTGGCGCATTGTCAGAAGCGCTTCGAGGGGAAGATCCGCTATTACAAGAAGAACGAGCGCTCAGGCGGCCTTGGCTGCTTCACGCCGGACAATTTTCCGGTTTTCGACGTGTTCCGCGACAACGTCTACGTCATCGCGGATTCCAACCACGGTTACAAGATGCTGGGCGTCGGCAAGCTGGTTGCCGGCGAGATAACGGGATCCAGCAGCGCATTGCTCGAGCCGTTCCGCTTCTCCCGCTACGCCGAGGGAAGGCTGCATCCGGTTTCGCACAGTCCGTTTCCATGGAGCTGATGATGTCCATGTTGGCGACATTGGTACGCGATTGGTAGGATTTGGGACCACAAGTTAGAACCAAGTCAAGGGAGGAAACATGCGCGTCGCGACCGACATAGAAATGTTCGTGCATCAGCAGGGACGCAAGGAACTGGTCGACCAGGTCAGGGAGCGCATCAACGAGCTGGGCATCCAGTATCTCTATCTCCAGTTCGTATCGGTGACCGGGCGCATCGTCGGCAAGGGCATACCGGCCGATCACTGGGAGAGCGTCGCCGAGAACGGCTTCCAGCTGGTCTATGGCGCAACGGTCAACCTGTTTCTCAACCGCCGCGGCGAATATCTGGGCTACGGGCCCGAGGCGGCCGAACTCGTCGGCATTCCCGAACCCGAGACCTTTTGTCAGTTGCCGTGGGATAAGCGGGTCGCACGGATGTTCTGCACGCTGTTCCGCAATCGCGAGGAGCGGATCGATCCGGGCGGCTTCCTGACCGCCGATTGTCGGGGCAATCTGCGGCGCATTCACGATCAGTTCCAGAAGGATCATGACGGCCTGCATCTCCGCCATGGCACCGAGCCGGAGATGATGTGGCTGAAGCGCGACGAGAACGGCAAGCCCGCGGGCGGTTTTTCCAACCCCTACTGCTACCACATCGACCAGTTCGAATCGCTGCGTCCGGTCTACCTGAAGGTGATCGAATACTGCCGGGCAATGGGACTCGACATGATCCAGGGCGATCACGAGGACGCGCCGGGGCAGCTGGAACTCAACTTCACCTTTGACGATGCCCTGCGGACCGCCGACCGGCTCACCACCTACCGGCAGATCTGTGCCCAGGTGGCGCGCGAGTTCAACCTGATCGCGTGCTTCATGTCGAAGCCGTTCATGGGCGTGTCGGCATCGGGCTGTCACCACAACATCTCGCTGTGGCGCGGCGGGCAGGACGAGTTCGTGCCGTTGGGCAGCGACCGCAAGACGCTGCCGGGCATGGAAGCCAACTGGATGTACCGCAAGGGCGGCGTGAACACCTTCATGCCCGACACCAAGGACCCGCAGCGGCCCGGCAAGGTCGGGCTGCAGGTGATCGGCGGCATCGTCGAGCACCTCGGCGCGCTCACTGCGATCGGCTGTTCGACGGTGAACTCATATCGCCGGCTGTGGGATACCGGCTTCTGGGCACCGGTGTTCGCCGACTGGGGATACCAGAACCGCACGACCGGCCTGCGGCTATCCGCGCCGGGACGGTTCGAGTACCGGGCCGTCGATTCAATGGTGAATCCGTACCTGATGGCTGGCGCCATTCTCAAGGCGGCCGATGACGGCATCAGGCGCGATCTCGATCCCGGGCCTCCCGAGGAACGCAACATCTATCAGGCGATGGAAGAGGGCAAGCAGGTGCGCCGTTTGCCCATGACGCTGGGCGATGCCCTCAAGGCACTGGCCGAAGACGAGGTCATCCGTTCGGCGCTGCCCGGCGAGATGTACCGCCTCTACGACGAGTACAAGCGCGACGAATGGGAGCGCTTCAACCACACGGTCACCGACTGGGACCTGAAGACCTACATCGACTGCCTGCCCTGATCACGGCGACAGGCCGGTCATTTTCGAAGAGGAAGAACAAGGACGATGTGCGGAATAGCAGGCCTCATTCACCGCGATGGCGCCGGTGCCATCGGCCGGGAAATGACGTCGATGCTTCAGGCCCTGAGGCACCGCGGACCGGATTCCACGGGCTTCGCCATCTACGGCCTGCCCGAGGCTGACGAGTATGTGCTGCGCTTCAAGGTCGCCGAGCAGGAGGACATGGCGAAGGGGTTTCGCATCCATGAGGAGGTGAAACAACGGCGCGCCACCGTGGACGAACGGCTGAAGGCGCTCGGCGCCGAAATCCTGCTGGAGGAACAGGCGACCGAGTACGCGTTCCGCTACGAGATCCGCTACGACGGAGACCTCAAGAAGCTCGCCGACTACGTCGAGGATGTCGACGGTGCGGAAATCCTGTCGCTCGGCCGGTCGCTGGAACTGGTCAAGGATCTCGGCGATGCCGCGACTGTTGCCGGTCAGTACGGTCTCGGCGAGTTCAAGGGCACCCACGGCATTGGCCACACCCGGATGGCGACGGAGTCCGACGTCGACATTCGCTCCGCCCACCCCTACTGGGCCTACCCCTACAGCGACCTCTCCGTCGTCCATAACGGCCAGATCACCAACTACTGGATCATGCGCCGGGAAATGGAGCGCAAGGGCCACCGCTTCATGTCCAACTGCGACTCGGAGCTGCTCGCTGTGTACACGGCGCATAACCTGGAACAGGGCGCAACCCTTGAGGACTCGCTGCGGCAGTCCATCGAGGAGATCGACGGCGTGTTCACCTATCTCGTGGCGACTGGAAACTCCCTCGGCATGGCCAAGGACACCATGGCGGCCAAGCCGATGGTTCTCTACGAGGCCGACGATCTCGTCGCCCTCGCCTCCGAGGAGGTGGCGATCCGTTCGGTGCTGCCGCACGAGATCGACACCTGGGATCCGTACGACGAGGAAGTGAAGGTATGGCAGAGGTGACTACGCACGAGCACGTCTCCCACGAGATGGGGATGCACACCGAGCAGCTTCGCGGCCGCTCGCAGCAGATGTTCTTCGATCCCGCGGAAGCCGACAGTTTCCGCTACGCGGATTCGTTCGACGTCGATTTCAACAAGCGCGCCGAGATCGACGCATCGAACATGCCGCAGCGAGAGATCAACCTGCGGATCCGCGAGCTCATGCGGGATGGCTACGGCACCATCGTCATTCGCAATCCCGGTGCCAAGCATTCCATCGGCGTCGGCATCCTGAACCGCCTGAACCTCATCATCGATGGTTCGCTCGGGTACTTCGGCGTCGGGCTCATCGACGGGCCGAACGTGCGGATTGCCGGGCGGGTCGGCTGGTCCTGCGCCGAGAACATGCTGGCCGGCACGGTGATTGTCGAGAAGAACGCCGGTTCCACCTTCGGCGCCGCATTGCGCGGCGGCGATCTTGTCTGCAAGGGATCCGTCGGCTCGCGGACCGGCATCGACATGAAGGGCGGCACCATCATCGTCGGCGGTGATACCGGAGCCTTCTCGGGGTTCATGATGCAGCGCGGCCGCATGGTGATCTGCGGCAATGCGGGCAAGAACCTCGGCGATTCCATGTACGACGGCATCATCTTCGTCGGTGGCGAGATCCGGAGTCTCGGCGTCGACGCGGTACCGGCCGAACTGACCGATCTCGATCGTCAGTGGCTCACCCGCAAGCTGAAGATGTACGAGCTGCTGCCGCCACAGGGCGTCGACCATTTCACCAAGATCGTCGCCGGCAAGCAGCTGTGGAACTACGACAACCTGGAACCCACGGAGAAGAAGCTGATCCTCTGACCGCGCACCGGGCCGCGCCGTCGCGCGTCGGCCCGGTTGCAGCGAGGAACGGTTGAGCCACGTGACCGACCGCGGCCTCCGCCGGGGCGAGGGGATCGATTACCGAGGATGCATCATGGGAAAGACACCGCGCAGGGACAACGGGTCGAACGGCGCCGCCCGGATGGCGGAGGAACGCAAGTACATACTCGGCCAGAGCCGCATCTTCACGCCGGAGGTGATCAATGACATCCACGTGAAGGCGGAGCTCGGGCGCTACCGGATGCGCGGGTTTTCCCTGTTTAAGAAAATTCCGCACTGGGACGACCTGACGTTCCTGCCCGGCACGCTCACGCGCTTCGTCATCGAGGGCTATCGGGAGAAATGCGACACCCAGACCGTCATCGGCCCCCGCGCCAAGCGGCCGATGGTGCTCGACATACCCGTTTACATCACGGGCATGAGTTTCGGCGCGCTCTCCTACGAAGCCAAGATTTCTCTCGCGCGCGGCGCCACGATGGCGGGGACGGCGACCTGTTCCGGCGAGGGCGGCATGATACCGGACGAGCGGCGCTACTCCATCAAGTGGCTGTACCAGTGCATCCAGTCGCGCTACGGCTTCAATCCGCACCATCTCAGGCTCGCCGACGCCTGCGAGTTCTTCATCGGTCAGGGCTGCAAGGTCGGCCTCGGCGGGCATCTGATGGGTCAGAAGGTAACCGACCAGGTTGCCGAAATGCGATCGTTGCCGGCCGGCATCGACCAGCGATCGCCGGCACGTCATCCCGACTGGCTGGGACCGGACGACCTCGCGCTGAAGATCGAGGAGATCCGCGAAGCGACCAATCACGAGATACCGATCCAGCTCAAGCTGGGCGCGGCTCGCGTCTATGACGACATCCGGATGGCGGTGAAGTGCGATCCCGACTCGATCTACATCGACGGCATGGAGGGATCGACCGGGGCCGGCCCGCACATCGCCACCGAGGATACCGGCATCCCGGGCATTGCCGCCATCCGTCAGGCGCGCCGTGCCATCGACGACCTTGGCAAGCGTGGCGAGATCTCGCTGGTCTATGCCGGTGGCATTCGCAATGGCGGCGATGTCGCCAAGGCGCTGGCACTCGGCGCCGACGCCATCGCGATCGGTCACTCGGCGATGATGGCGCTGAACTGCAACAAGCACATCGAGGGTGTGACCGACTATCCCAACGAGATCGGTGTCGAGGCCGGGTATTGCTACCATTGCCATACCGGACGGTGCCCCGTTGGCGTCGCCACGCAGGACCCCGCACTCAGAAAGCGGCTGGACCCGGATGAGGCGGCCGAGCGCGTGTACAACTTCCTGCATACGCTGACCATAGAGGCGCAGATGATGGCGCGGGCCTGCGGCAAGACCAACGTGCACAGTCTCGAACCGGAGGATCTGGCGGCACTGACCATGGAGGCATCCGCCATGGCGCAGGTGCCGCTGGCGGGCACCGACTACACCGTCGGCGTTGCCGACTACCACCACATCTGACGTCGACGGGAAACGCAGGATCGAGGGAGAGCGAGATGGCAGGGAAGGGCGGATACAAGGGCTCGCAGATCGACGACGTCGATCAGTTCCTCAAGGACAAGAGCGGCCTCGGTTCGGAGCGCGAGAAGGAGATCGGCCAGCACATCGGTTACCGCTACGACGTCAATCTGCTGCCGGACTATTCGCGGCTCACACCGTTCCTCAAGGACTACATCGAGTTCATGGGATGGGACGACCTCAACTGGCTGGAGGACGTTCACATGGGCTACGAGGAAGGCCGCCCGGCAGTGTTCGACCGCAACATCAACGGCTGGGTGACCATACCCGCCGGCATGGAACTGCCGGACAACCAGCAGGACCGGGACATGCTGGCGCGCGAACTTCTGATCAAGTTCCAGATGTCGCCCAACCATCCGCTGGTCGAGTTGAACAGGGCATACCGGAAGTTCTGACGTGCCCGAGGCGGCAGTCGTCACGGCATGGGATCGGCCTGGGCGGACTGCCAGTCGGGGCGGAAGGCGAGCACATGTACCTCGTTCGGCAGGTTCGGATTGAACGCCCTGTTGTGCCACAGCGTCGCCTCGTGGACGGGTGCGCCGCAAGGAACTGCGCGAACCGCGCAGAACATCCGGTAGGACTGGCTGTACTGCGAGAATTCCAGGATGCATTCGCCCGCATCGAGCAGCACCCGCGCCACGTCCGAGTCTGGGGCGAACACCGCCGTCATCTCGTCGCTGAAGCCGCGCGGTTGCTGGAAATGGGTCCCCTGCAGGTACTCGAGCACGCGCTCGTAGACGAGCCTCGGATCGTTGCTCTTGCGCAGCTGGTGGCGGAAGAAGGACGTGCTCTCCTCCGGCTGGACCGGAACCAGCAGGACGGTTACGGCAGGTGCGACTTCGCGGCCTCCCGCCAGCAGCACGCGCGGGCGCATCCCCGCCGACGGCCGGCCTCCGTCGCGCCGCATGGCGATCTGGCGGATCCGGCACTGCCAGCCGAGAAAATGGTCGCGAAGCGTCGCGTCGTCCAACTCGTTCATCGCCGTTCGCCCTACCACCAGGCGCCATGGAGGGCCAGCGATTTTGGAGGCCGCCACGACGTAACGGATATCGACAGGCAAGGATTTGCCTGTGGGGAAAAAGAATTGTTTTCGGTGAAATCTGGGAGCAAACTGCACGTGCCGATCGGGAGTCTGCATCGGTGACGATGCTGTCCGGAAAGGCGGGATTTCCGGGAGGATCTGTGGGAACGGGCGGCGTTTGCTGGTCCACCTGCGGTGGAATCCGGGGAAGGACCGAGTGGCGGAGTGCCACGAGGTTCAATCAAGGCAAAGGCGTTGCGGGTCGGGACGGGCCCGCCACGACCGGCGCCATCAAACCTCACCCAATCCTGAAGGGGGGGAAACTCCATGGGAAACAACTTAGACGCACTGACCACGCTGTTCAGTGAATTCTACTACTGGGTCACCGTGGTCTTCATGTTCCTCATTCACGTGGGATTCTGCGTGTATGAGGTCGGGGCCAGCCGATGGCGGAATCATCTGCATACGCTGATGAAGAACACGATGCTGATTCCGCTGGTCACCATCACCTTCTTCTTCTTCGGCTGGTGGATCTACTGGGCATTTCCGAACGGACCGTTCATCACCGGTGGTATCGAGTGGGAGGCGGCCAGTGCCAACGCCGCGTGGGCGACGACGATGGGCACCAACCTCGGCGACCACATTACCGGTGTGTTCTGGGCGGCCTTCCTCCTGTTTTCATGGACCGCGGCCTCGATCGTCTCGGGCGCGGTCATCGAGCGTATCCGCATGGGAGCATTCTGGATCCTGGCAGTGCTGATCGGTTCGGTGACCTGGATCATTGATGCCGCCTGGGGCTGGCACTATGGCGGATGGATGGTCAAGCTGCTCGGCTACCATGATGCCTATGCGTCCGGCGTGATACATGCCATTGCCGGCGGCTTCGCTCTGGGAATTCTCGTCGTCCTTGGACCTCGCCTCGGGAGGTTTGATGCCGAGGGGAACCCGCGCGACATCGTCCCGCACAACCCGTGGCTGGTGACCATCGGATTGTTCCTGATCTATACCGGCTTCTGGGGCTTCTACGCGGCTTGCAACGTGCCGATCATCTCGTCTGCCGCGATCGGCGGGCAGATTACCGGCGAAACCTGGACGGCGACCAACATCTATCTCGCGCCGACCACTCTCAGCGCCATCACGTTCAACTTCCTGATGTCACTGTCGGGTGGTCTGCTCGCCGCCTTCATGGTGTCCAGGGGAGATCCGTTCTGGACCTACTCGGGTGGTCTCGCCGGCATCATCACCGCCTCCGCCGGAAACGACCTCTACCATCCGATCCAGGCTCTTATCATCGGCGCTATCGGCGCTTTCCTGATCTACAAGCTCCACTTCTGGGTCGAACGTCGGTTCAAGATCGACGACGCCGTGGGCGCGGTGGCAGTGCACGGCTATGCCGGCGTCATTGGCCTCCTCATCTGCGGGTTCGTCCTGTGGGGCTATCCGTCTTCGCCGTTTGAAGGTTATGCCACCGTCAATCCGGTGGGGATGGCCGTGGGAGCCTTCATCATGTTCTTCGTGCTGGGCTTCCTGCCCGCATACATCGGCGCGTCGATCCTGAATGCAGGCGGCCTTCTGCGCATCCCGCGCGAGGTCGAACTGATGGGACTCGACTTCAAGACACTCCGTGAGGCGCATGGTGCGCGCCAGAGCATCAGGTCGGCCGAGAAGGCGCTGGTGTGACAACGGATATGGAAAGGGAGATTGCAGATGGGTAACAGCTGGGCCGTTGATCTGGCGAACGTGACTGCCGTATACCCGTGGCAGGGCACCGAGGTCATAATGGTCGTTCTTGGGCTTGTCCTGTGGATCGGCTGGCACATAGTCCAGTTCCGGCAGGAGAACGAGGACTATGCCGATGACCTTGCCAGGTACGGCGACAAGAACACGATCATGACAGCCTTGGACGAGGATCCTCACAGCTACTGACAGACATGCATGACGGAGGCGCCGGCAGGACTCGTCGGCGCCTCCTGTCGTTAACCCCTCCAGGAACAGGCCGACAGCAGATCAACCCAACACCGGTCGTCACTGCGCATCGACGCGCATGAAATGTCATCCACAGGTAGTCCACCAATCATCCGCAGGTAGTTAAATGGCCTTCGCCCTTCTCAAGTACGGCCTGGGATTCGGCCGCTTCGAACGCCAGTTCCCGGCGCCGAAGGATCTCAAGGACAGCTACGACGTCGTCATCATCGGTGGCGGCGGGCACGGTGTCGCCACCGCGTACTATCTCGCCCGCGACTACGGGATCACCAATGTCGCCATCCTCGAAAAAGGGTATCTCGGCGGCGGCAACACGGCCCGCAACACGGCGATCATCCGGTCCAACTACCTGACGCCGGAAGGCGTGAAGTTCTATGACGAGTCGCTGGCGCTCTATAAGGACCTGTCGGACGATTTCGACATGAACATCATGTATTCCGAGCGCGGCCACTTCACGCTTGCCCATACGGATGCTGCGGTTCGGACGTCGCGCTGGCGTGCCGAGGTGAACAAGCACCTGGGCGTGAATTCGGAACTCGTGTTCCCTGAAGACATTGCCCGCATCTGTCCGCAGCTGAACCTGTCCGACAAGGTGCGGTATCCGATCCTTGGCGCGCTCTACCATCCGCCGGGTGCCATCGCCCGCCACGACGCGGTTGCCTGGGGGTACGCGCGCGGAGCCACCATGCGGGGCGTCGAACTGCACCAGAAGACCGAGGTGACGGGGATCATCCGCGCAAACGGCAAGGCCACCGGGGTGGAGACGACCCGCGGGCGCATCAAGGCCGGCAAGATCATTCAGTGCGTCGCCGGCAGGAGCTCGGTGGTGGCGAAGATGGCCGGCTTCAGGCTGCCGATCCGAACCGTGCCGCTCCAGGCCTGCGTGTCGCAGCCGCTGAAGCCGTTTCTCGACTCCATCGTCGTGTCGGGGAGCCTGCACGTCTACATCTCCCAGAGCTCGCGCGGCGAGCTGGTGATGGGCGGCTCGACCGATCCGTACGGCGTCTACATGAACCGGTCCACACTCGAGTTCAAGGAAGGGCTCATGGCGCACATGCTGGAGCTGTTTCCGTTCCTCGCCGAGGTGCGTCTCCTGCGCCAGTGGGCCGGCATGGCGGACATGACTCCCGACTTCTCGCCGGTCATGGGCGAGACCCCGGTCGACAACTACTACATCGATGCCGGCTGGGGGACCTGGGGCTTCAAGGCGACACCGGTGTGCGGCAAGCGCAATGCCGAGATGCTCGCCACCGGAAAGGTGCCGGATATCCTGAAACCGTTCCGACTGTCACGCTTCACCGAGTTCCGCCAGGTCGGCGAGAAGGGTGCGGCGTCTGTCGGCCATTAGGGGACTGACATGAAGATCATGCCCTGCCCGCTGAACGGGCCGCGCAACATCTCGGAATTCTACTGTGCCGGCGAGGTCTCCGAGGAGCCCGACCCGGCCCGCTGTTCGGATACCGAATGGGCGGAGTACGTGTTTCTGCGCGACAATGAGGAGGGGATCGTGCGCGAGTGGTGGTACCACATGCCTACCGCCTACTGGTTCATTGCCGAACGTGACACGCGGACCGACCAGATCCTCCGGACGTATCCGCCATCCGAACTCTTTCCTTCACGAAAGGATTATGCGGCGCCCGAAGCCGCGGAAGGGACACGGCCGTGAGTACAGCGATCAACCGTCTCGCCGATGGTGCCGGCGCATGGATCGACCGCAAGCGCGAGATCAGGTTCACCTTCGAGGGCGAGCCCTACACCGGCTACGCCGGAGATACTGTCGCCAGCGCGTTGGCCGCCAATGGCCGATGGATATTGTCGCGCTCGTTCAAGTACCGTCGCCCGCGTGGTGTCCTGACGATGGCCGGGCAGGACGCCAACACCCTCGTCCAGTTGCCGAATGAACCGAACGTGCTGGCCGACCGGCTTCCGGTGACGGACGGTCTGACGGTCATGGGCCAGAACTATGATGGCAGTCTCGACAACGACCGCGGCGCGGTGATGGGGCTGTTCTCGAAGTTCCTGCCGGTTGGCTTCTATTACAAGACCTTCTTCCGTCCAGCCGGGGCGTGGAAGCGCTGGGAGCCGATCATTCGCGCTAGGGCAGGCCTCGGCCGGGTCAACCAGCAGGCCCCGCACGGCTACTACGACAAGTGCTACGCCTGGTACGATGTTGTCGTCATCGGCGGCGGACCGGCCGGAATCGCCGCGGCAATAGCCGCTGCGACGGCAGGTGCCGAGGTCCTGCTGGTCGATGAAAACCCGCGCATCGGCGGGTCCCTCTCGTATGCCCGTTTCGATGCCGACGGCAAGGTGGCGGCGCAGCGCCTCAAGCAACTCGTGGCCGAGGCCGAATCGCTGCCGACGCTGGAGATCATGACCGACGCCGTCTGCAACGGCTGGTTCACCGACAACTGGCTGCCGATCATTCGCGGCAACAGGCTCTACAAGGTTCGCGCCAAGCAGGTGGTGCTCGCCACGGGCTCGATCGAGCAGCCGCTCATCTTCCGCAACAACGATCTGCCCGGGATCATGCAGGCGTCTGCCGCCCAGCGCCTGATCCGGCAGTATGGCATCAGGCCTGGCAACCGTGCGGTAATCGCAACCGCAAACGCCGATGGCTATGCGGCGGCGCTGGATCTCAGGGACGCCGGCATCGACGTCGCCGCCGTGCTCGACCTGCGCCACGAACCGCCGGCCTGCCCGATGGCTGCCGCGGTACGCGATCACCGGATCGACGTGCTGACGGGACATACCGCATATGAAGGCGTGCCGACGCGCGGCAATCGCCACGTACGCGGCGTGGTCGCCGCCGCGATCACGGGGCAGGGCGAGTGCAAGGACGGCACCAGGCTCTTCGACTGCGACCTCCTTCTGATGGCCACCGGCTTCACGCCGACCCATCAGCTCCTGAGCCACGCCGGCGGGGTCATCGGCTACGACGCGCAGTCGGCGATGTTCGCGGTGCGCGAAGTGCCCGAAGGCATCACCGCTGCCGGCTCGCTCAACGGTACCTATGCCCTGGAGGCAGTGATTGCCGAAGGTCGGCATGCCGGCTGGTCGGCAGCCAAGGCAGTCGGCCTTGATGCCGGCCCGGCGCCGGCCGTGCCGAACGACCGCGGCACTCTCCACCAGAGTCATCCGTGGCCGATCTTTCCTCATCCCAAGGGCAAGGATTTCGTGGATTTCGACGAGGATCTCCAGGTCGTCGACATCCGCAATGCCGTGCGCGAAGGATACGACCACATCGAACTCGTCAAGCGCTATTCGACCGTCGGCATGGGGCCGTCGCAGGGCCGTCACTCCGCGCTCGCGTCGGCGCGACTCACCGCCGAGGCGACCGGGCAGGACCTGGAGCAGGTCGGCCGCACGACGTCGCGCCCGCCGTTCACGGCGGAGAAGATCGGCTTGCTGGCGGGCCGGTCCTTCGAGCCGGTGCGCCATACGGCGATGCATCACCGCCACCTCGAGGCCGGTGCGCAGATGATGCCGGCCGGCCTGTGGCTGCGACCCGCCTTCTACGGGCCGAAGGACGACCGCGTACGCTGCATGACCGAAGAAGCACGCAACGTCCGCGAGAATGTCGGCCTCATCGACGTGTCCACGCTCGGCGGCCTCGACATCCGCGGACCGGATGCGGCCGAGTTCCTCGAGCGAATGTATACGTTCGCGTACAAGAAGCAGCCGGTCGGGCGGTCCCGCTATGTCCTGATGACCGACGAGACCGGTGTCATTGTCGATGACGGGGTTGCCTGCCGGTTCCATGAGGACCTGTTCTATGTCACCGCCACCACCAGCGGAGCGGACAACGTCTACCGCGACATGTTGTGGCGAAACGCGCAGTGGCGGCTCGACATCGACATTGCCAATGTGACAGCGGCGTATGCGGCGGTGAACATCGCCGGGCCGAAGTCCCGCGATGTGCTGGCGCGGGTGGCAGCCGACGTCGACCTGTCGCCGGAGGCGTTCCCCTACATGGGTGTTCGCGAAGGCAAGGTGGCCGGTCTCCCGGCAAGGCTCATGCGCGTCGGCTTCGTCGGTGAACTCGGCTACGAGATTCACGTCCCGGCGAGCATGGGCGAGGCGCTGTGGGATGCGTTGATGGAAGCGGGCAGGCCCGAAGGCATCCGCCCGTTCGGTGTCGAGGCACAGCGGATCCTGCGCCTGGAGAAGGGGCACATCATCATCGGCCAGGACACGGATGGACTGACCAATCCGATCGAGGCCGACATGGCGTGGGCGATCTCGCGCAAGAAGCCTTACTTCGTCGGCGGCCGCTCGATCCAGATTCAGACCCGCGATGGCGTCCAGAGGAAGCTCGTCGGTTTCGAGATACCGGACGATGCCGCGCCGGTGCCGGAGGAGTGCCACCTCACCGTGAGGGGCAGCGAGATCGTCGGCCGGGTGACGTCGGCGGTGCGTTCGCCGACCCTGAAC
This sequence comes from uncultured Hyphomicrobiales bacterium, assembly GCA_964608275.1. GTDB lineage: Bacteria > Pseudomonadota > Alphaproteobacteria > Rhizobiales > CAZSNL01 > CAZSNL01. The sequence continues at coordinate 17,759 of CAZSNL010000028.1, forward strand.
AGGATCATCGGTCTCGCATTCGTCGCCGCGGACCAGGCCGAGCCGGGTACGGAGTTCGACATCAAGGTTCACGGCGGCCGGATCGTCAAGGCACGCGTGGTGAAACTCCCGTTCTATGATCCCGAAGGCAAGCGTCAGGAGATATGATCGTGGCCGCCTCGACCGAGACAACCGTTGCGCCGACCTCGCTCCCGCGGCGCAGCTTCATCTATCGCGAACTCGAACGTGCCGGTGCCCGCTTTGTCGCCATCGGCGATGGCGCGGTGGCGGCGGGCTTCAGGCAGACGCCGGCACAGGAGGTGGCGGCGGCACGCAAGCTGGCCATCGTCGACCTCTCGCCGCTGCCGCGGACCGGGTTCAAGGGGCCCGGCGCGGCCGACTGGCTGCGCGGCCGCAAGCTCAAGATCGGCGACGAGTCGAACTGTGCCTGGCCGTGCGGCAAGGGATCGCTGGCCGCCCGGCTTGCACCGGGCGAGGTCCTGATACTCGGCTCGATCGACGGCAGCGACCGGCTATGGGAACGCCTCGACAGCGCGTGGACACGCGACGGCGCCACGTGCTGGCCGGTGCCGCGGCGCGAGTCCTCGTTCTGGTTCATGGTGACCGGCGAGCAGGCGCCGAAGATGTTTGCCAAGGTCTGTGGCGTCGACCTGCGTCCGCGTTCGTTTGCGGTGCATCGGATCGCGCAGACGTCGGTCGCCCGCACCAACTGCATCGTCATACGAGCCGATGTCGGCGAGACGCTCGCCTATCACGTGCTCGGCGATTCCGCCTCGGCAGGGTATCTCTGGGGCTGCCTGCTCGATGCCATGGACGAGTTCGCCGCCGGACCCGTCGGCCTCGATGCCCTTTCCAGCCTCGCCGGCTCCGCCGCACGCGGCAAGTAGCCCGGCGTCGCCACGGAGGGCAGGCGCGTTCGCGCGCCTGCTGTTTCGCCGTTTCACGGTGACGGACGGGGCGGCAGTGTCCGCAGGTAGGCGACGAGCGCGTCGAGATCCTCGTCCTTGATCTGGCGGTAGTATGCATAGGCCATCGGTGGCGCAAGTCGTGAGCCGTCCGGCCTCAGGCCGCGGGTGATCGCGTTCTTTATGTCGTCGTCCGTGTAGCCGCCGATCCCTTCCTCGTGCGGGGTGATGTTGGCGGCCACCGATACGCCCCACGGGCCGGGAATGGCGAAGCCCCCGGCGCCTAGGTTGTGCTCGTAGTCGCGCTCGCCGTTCACCATGGGCGTGTGGCATTCGATACAGTGGCCGACCGGGCCGGCGAGATAGGCGCCGTAGGCGACCTTGTCCTCGCGCGGGACGTCGGCGACGGTCTCGACCGGCGGCCCGTAGCTCTCGGGCAAGGGAAACGCATACGTGGATTGCTGGCTCTCCTGGCGGATCGGCGGCACGGTGCGCAGGTAGGCCACGATCGCCTTCACGTCCCGGTCCGAGATGTGCCGGTACTGCTCGATCGGCATCGGCGGACCGATCGTCGAGCCGTCCGGCCGCTTGCCCTCGCGGATGGCGCGGATCAGGTCCTCGTCCGACCATTTGCCGATTCCCGTCTCCGGGTCGGGCGTGATGTTGGGCGCATAGGCGCGGATGCCGTCCATCTCCACCACCAGCTTGCCAGCGAACTGAAGTCCCTGCCTCGGCCCCTCCGGGGTCTGCGGCGTGTGACAGTTGCCGCATGCGGCTATGGTCTGGGTAAGGTAGCGTCCGCGCTCGAGCAGGGTTTCCTCGGTCGCGCTGGATACCGCGGACATCGCGAGCAGGCCGACTGCCGCCAAGAAGGTCGTGCGCACCCCACCTCTCCCCTGCAAGGTCCCGTCGACGATTCAGCTAAGCGCCGAATCCGGCCCGCTGTCTACAGGATTCCGCTCATATCTCGCGCCGGGCTTCCGCAGCGATCGGTGGTGTGCGGTGGAGGCGTGCCCGGATCGCCTCGCGGTGGAAGGTGTAGACGCCGGTCGCCACGATCAGGGCAATTCCCGCAAACGTGTAGGCGTCCGGGATTTCGCCCCACACCAGGTAGCCGGCCAGCATCGCCCAGACGATGATCGAGAACCGGAACGGGGCTATGACGGCAACCTCGCCCGCCCGCATGGCGACGATGGTGAAGTGGTAGCCGCCGACCAGGCACGCGCCCGAGGCGGCAATCAGTGCCGCCTCCCGCGGCTCCGGCATCGACCATGTCTCGAACAGGCCCATGGTCGCCCCGCCGATCGTCACCACCGACGATGTCGCCAGCGTGACCACGATCGACGGCACGTGCGGCTTCACCGCCCGGGTGAGCAGATCGCGGACCGACGTGAACACGATGGCGATGAGGGCGAACACCGCAAACACGTTGAAGCCGTCGCCGGTAGGCCGCACAATGATCAGCATGCCGACGAAGCCGATACCGATCGCAAGCCAGCGCCGCCAGCCCACGGCCTCCTTGAGAAAGATCGCCGCCAGCGCCGTCAGCAGCAGCGGCACGGCCTGGGCAATGGCGCTGACGTTGGCGATCGGCATGTTGAACAGCGCCGTGAGGTAGCAGATCGTCGCGCCGAGGTTGGCAGCGGCGCGACTGAGCACGGGCGCCGTGAACGCGCCGCGGATGGCCGCGCCCCGGCGCATGGCGAGGCAGATGATGAGGATCAGGACCGTGGCCAGCCCGCCGCGCAGGAAGATGAGCTGTCCGGTCGGCAGGTTGGTGCTCGCAAGCTTCACCGTCACGTCATTGAGCGTGAGGATCGCCATGCCGGCGAGCAGCGCCAGGATGCCGCGCAGGTTGGCGGACTCGGTGGTGGCGGTCGTGGCGAGGGTCATTGCCAACCCCGACGCGGGTTGATCGAGAGGCCCGCGCAAACAAAAATGCTCCCCGCCGGAGGGGCGGGAAGTCACACCATCATTAGCCGAATCGCACGCACGTTTCCAAGCACCTGTGTGCAACTCTGCCATGTTGCCGGCGCAATGCAGCGGCCGATGGCGACGAGGTCGCCGGACCGGCTAGACTGCTCCGGCTGAACCCCGCGAGCAATATTCAGGAGAGCAACGTCCCATGAACAGGAAGGACCGCCGCGCCGCCCGGGCCGAGGGCAGGCTCGACACCACCGGCTTCCTCAGGCTCGCCGATCGCTTCATCGATCTCGCCAACCGCGAGAACCGGAAGGTCCAGGCTACGCAGGTCCATATGGCCTTCCTGTTCGCGGCCGCGCGCTACAACGCGTTCGTGGCAAAATCCATCCTGCAGATCGACAACCACGAGGAGTTCGTCGAGACGATGACGGGTGAGTATCGTGACATGCTGCGCCAGCACCTGGCTGATGACGCCATCGCCGCCCCGATGGAGAAGTAGGTCGCCCGGCAGGCCCCTGGCAATTGACGAAAACCCGGAACCAATTGCAATGGCGTGCGTTTCGCCCATCAAGCGCGCTATGCCGCAAAGCGGGGCGGCGACAGCGGGACGCATCTGAAGCTAGGGCCTGGCCCACGGGAGCCCCGAGGGATGAAGCAAATTGAAAGCTCCCTGCGTTGGGGAGAGCAGGGAACCGAGCCTTGGCATCTGTTGCTGTCCATTCCTGATTTCATCGAGATGCTCCCGGTTGCCGCGTGCGGCTGCGACGCGGCGGGGCACCTTCTCTGGTTCAATCGGCGGGCGATTACCCTGTGGGGTAACGAGCCGCGGATCGGCGATGATGCGGACGGGTTCTGTGGTTGCTCTCGGCCGCCGGTCGAAGTCGGACGCCTTGACGAACGCGGCGAATCCCCGATGGCGCGGGCGCTGCAGACCGGGACCCCGGTGCAGAACGCGGAAGTCATCATCGAACGGCCCGACGGAACGCGTGTGTGGGCGATGCTGCACGTCGAGCCGGTGAAGGCGGATGACGGCCGCGTCGTCGGCGCCATAACCTGCTTTCACGACACGACCGAGCTGCATCGGGTCCGGTCACTGGTCGTCGAGACCGAAGAGTGGTACCGGCAGATCCTTGAGGGCCTTCCTGCCGCCGTCTACACGACCGATGCCGAGGGCCGCATCACCTACTTCAACCGCGCCGCCGCGGAACTCAGCGGCCGCGAGCCCGAGCTCGGCAAGGATCACTGGTGCGTGAGCTGGCGGCTGTTCTCGCCCGACGGCACGCCGATGGCGCATGACGCCTGCCCGATGGCCATTACCTTGCGGGAGAACCGGCCGATCCGGAACGTCGAGGCGGTTGCCGAACGCCCTGACGGCACCATGGTCCCCTTCCTGCCGTTTCCGACCCCGTTGCGGGACCGTGCCGGCAACCTGGTCGGCGCGGTCAACATGCTCATCGACATCAGCGAACGCAAACAGGCCGAGACCCGCCAGCTCGTCCTCCAGAAGGAGCTCAATCACCGGGTCAAGAACAACATGCAGACACTGCAGTCGCTTCTGGGCGCGGCACAGCGCAGCGCCGGCAGCATGGAAGCCCGCACGGTGCTGCATGACGCCTGCCGCCGGGTTGCCGCCATGGCCGCGGCGCAGGCCGTGCTCTACGAGGAAGGCGCACCGACCACCTTCACGATCAGCGACTTTCTGGCGTCGGTGTGCCAGACCACACGCGATTCATTCCCCATCGAGCCCGACATCGTGGTCGATGCGACGGCGGATTGCCTGCCCAACGACACCGCGATACCGCTTGCGCTGATACTCAGCGAGTTGCTGACCAACGCCGTGAAACATGGTGCGAACGGCAACGGCGCGGCAGTCAGGGTGACGCTCGGACGTTGCGACCAGGGCTACGAGTTGCGCGTCGAGGACGATGGGCCGGGCTTCGAGCTCGGCCTCGTTCGCAATCGCGCGTCAGGCCTCGGTCTCGTCAGCGGTCTGGCCCGCCAGCTCGGCGGCAGCCTTGCAGTGGAGCGGTCCGACGGTGCGCATTGCATCGTGCGCTTCCCGGAACGCCGAGCTGGCGCGCGCTGAACGGTGGTCACCATCCAGAAACCGCATCTCGCAGGTCCTTTGGGACGGTGGCGGCACCTGTCGGCACCGGTGTACTCGTCGTCCGACGCCGGTGCCGCGGACAACCGTGGCCGCGCGGCAAGGATCATGGTGGTGGAAGACGATCATCTCGTGGCGATGGACGTCGAGGCCACCCTCAACGAAGCGGGATTCCAGGTCGTGGCGATTGCCGGCTCCGCCGAAGAGGCGTTCGCCATCGGACTGGCGGAACGGCCCGACATCGCCATCATGGACATCGGGCTCTTCGGCGATCGCGACGGCGTCGATGCTGCCATTCAGCTCTGCCGCGAGATCAATGTCCGCTGCATCTTCGCGACCGCGTACCACGACCTCGTCACCCGGAAGCGGGCGGAGGCCGCCGCTCCCTTGGGCTGGCTGGCCAAGCCGTATCAGCCCGAAGCACTGGTGCGCGCCGTTCGCCGCGCCCTGGTCGAGCTCGGCGCCACTTCGTAGCTGAGCGATACGATCATCCTCGGAGTCGCCGCCGGCAACCTCAGTGCTTGCCCACCAGCGGGATGCCGGTTGCCTCCGACGTGGCAAGCGTAATGGCGCGAAGATCCTCGGGCTCGAGGTTCTGCAGGTTGGTCTTGCCGGTGCACCTGGCCATCATCGAGGCTTCGGCGGCGTGCGCCTTTATCAGGTTCTGCACCGCCCGCGTCCGGTCCTCCTCGCTGCGGTCGGCGCTGAACGTCATCTGCCGGCGCATCGTGATTTCGCCGCCCGCCGCGAGGCCCGCGGCGACGCCGTAGATCACCGCCTTGGCGCCGAGGGCGATCAGCTTGGCCGCATCGGTACCCGACCGGGCACCGCCGAACCACACGAGATCGACGTGTTCCTCGCGGTTCGACCGGCGCAGGAACCGGATCGCGTCGCGCAGCATCGCAAGGTCGGCGTTGCGCGCAAGCTCCGTCCATTCGTGTGACAACCCGCCCTGGCCGTCGAGGACGACCATGTCGTAGCCGCCGGCAAGGGCCAGTTCGAGGGCTGGCTCGATCTGCGACCGCTCGGAAACGGCAAGTCCGAGAAGCTGGCCATCGGCCGCACGGGTTATGGCCGAGCTTTCTGAACCTTCGCCGTACACATGGATGACGCCCGCAGCCTGCGCGCTCGGCGTGTCCGAGGCTCCGGTGATGAGCTGCAGCCAGGTACAGCCGCCACCGGGATCGCGGCGGCCGAAATAGGGAGTATGCGAGTCTGCAAGGCCTGCACGGACGCCGGCCCAGACCTGTTCGGGCGCACTGTCGAACCCGGTCACGATGAACGGCTTCTCGAGCGCGAATGTTGCCGTCTGGCCGAGTTCCACGTCGACCCGGCAGGCTTCCCGGTAAGGATCGATGACGAGCCTCGACAGGTTGGCAGGGAGGAAAACCAGGTCGTCGAGGCTCGCCGATCGACTCTCGGGAAACGGGTTCTTGCGCGGCTTCAGCCGCTTGGCCATCATCACGCGGTGCTTGCGGAAATCGAGCGGGTTGGTGCGGGCCATCGAAAAGATGTCCTCGCGGTGCCTGACCGAATAGTCGGCCGATCCCGTCTCGGCGTCGCACCGGTAGCAGCGCGCGGCTTCGGCCTTCGCGGTCGCAAGGTCGTAGCCGGACTCGATTTCCGGAAACGCGACAGGGTTCTCGCCCAGGCCGTGAAACTCCTGTTCCTGGCGGGGGAAGCGCTCCCACATGATGTCCTGGGCCACCGGCACCCGGCGGGTGCGATAGGGCGTCCGATAGGGCAGGGGTTGCTCGTTGCCCTTCAGGAACTGTCTGACGTAGTAGGCGGCGCGCTGGCCGTGATGCATGGCCATGACGATGGTCGAGCCGCCGAACGCCCCGTCTCCGGCAGCGAACACCTTCTCGTCCTCGGTCCGCATGCCTTCCCAGATCGTCCTGACCCGATCCGACGCCATCAGGCCGCGCTCGGCGAGGTGCTCGGAGACCGCCTGCTGGCCGACGGCCGCGATCACCATGCCGCAGTCGATGTCATGCTCGGAGCCATCGACCACCACTGGTCGGCGGCGGCCGTCGGCATCGGGCTCGCCGGCGGTGGTCCGGACGCACCTGAGCGCCAGCCCGTTGCCCTTCGGCGTCACTGCGACCTGCTGGGTGTTGTAGATGAACTCGATACCTTCCTTGAGCGCGCCTTCGAGCTCGTCGCGCCGTGCCGGGATTTCGTCCGGTCCGCGCCGGTAGACGACCTTGACGTGCTTGCACCCGGGCATCCTGAGCGCCGAGCGGCAGGCATCCATGGCCACGTCCCCGCCACCGATGACGACGACCGTCTCTGGAAGCTCCGGCCGTTCGCCGGCGTTGACGCGGCGCAGGAAGGAGACGCCGTCGACGACCCGCGGATCGTCCTCGCCGGGAATGTTCATGCGCTTCCCCCACCACGAGCCGATGGTCAGCAGCACGGCGTCGTGGCGTTCCTTCAGCTCGTCGATGGTGATGTCGCGGCCGAGCGCGGTGTTGAGGTGCAGGGTGATGCCGGGACACTTCGCAAACAGGCGCTTCATGTCCTCCTCGATGACATGGCCGGGGCAGCGAAACGCCGGAATGCCCCAGATCATCATGCCTCCGGGCCGGTCTGACATCTCGTAGACATCGACCTTGTAGCCGGCGACGGCGAGATCGTGGGCGGCGGTCAGGCCGGCCGGCCCGGCACCGACGATGCCGACCGTCTCCTTCTGCGTCACCGGCATCGGCGTCGGGGTCCACGACTTGCCCAGCCGGTCCATCACCGTCCGCTTGAGGTTGCGGATCGCGAGCGGGCCGTCGGACTGCGCGCGCCGGCAAGCCGGCTCGCACGGGGCGTCGCACACCCGGCCGCAGATCGAACTGAAGGGATTGGTAGCGGTGATCGCCTCGAACGCCTTCTCCCACTGCTCCTCCCAGATGTAGGCGATGTAGGAGGGCGCGTCGGTGCCGACCGGGCAGGCGACCTGGCACGGGGCCGGCACGTAGTGCGCGTCGCGTACGTGGTCCTCGTAGTCTGGCGGAGCGTCCGGCGGCGCGATGCGATCCAGGCTGTACACTTCGCTCATTCGCTACACTCTCCCTGTCGTCTCGGCGACGGCGCACCGCCGGCATCTCCGGGTCCGGTGCCGGCAGGTCGCGGCGGCGCATTCGGGCCGTCCGGCCCGGCGCAGGCCGTTACCCGGCGACGATCCGGATCTGGTCGGTTGCGTCGCGGTACTCCGGTTCGTACGGCAATCCGGTGATTGCGGCGGCCTCGGGGGTCAGCGCCACCAGGTCGTCGCGGCTGAGCTCGCGCACGCTGCCATGGCCGAGGGCCCGCGTCAGCGCGGCGATCTGCCAGCGGACGGACTCGAAGAAGCGGTGGATGTTCTGCGCTTCCTGCTCCGGCTTGTAGCGCCTCTCGTGTTCGGGATCCTGCGTGGCGATGCCGGTGACGCACTGCCCGACGTGGCACTGCATGCACGCGATGCAGCCGCCGGCGATGATGGTGGAGGTGCCGAAGGCGACGGCATCGGCGCCGAGGCAGAGCGCCTTCACCGCGTCCACGCCGTCGCGCAGTCCGCCCATCAGGACCAGCTGGATCTTGTCGCGTGAGTTGATCTCCTCCAGTGCTTCGATCGCTTCGACGATGGCGGCGAGGGTCGGAATGCCGACATACTCGAGCACTTCCGCCGAGCCGGCGCCGGTCGAGCCCTGCATGCCGTCCAGTTCGATGAAGTCGAAGCCGTCCTTGGTGGCGATCTTGATGTCGTCCCGCACCCGGCCGGCGCCGAGCTTGACCGACACCGGAAGCCGGTAGCCCGTTGCCTCGCGGAATTCCTGCACCTTGATGACGAGATCGTCCGCGCCCAGGATGTCGGGATGGCGTGACGGCGAGCGCAGGTCGATGCCCGCCGGTATGCCGCGGATGGCGGCGAGGGCCGGCGTCACCTTCTTGGCCATCAGCTGGCCGCCGAAACCGGGCTTTGCGCCCTGGCTGATATAGATCTCGAGCCCGTTGGCCCGCTTCATGTCGTGGATGTTCCAGCCCAGCCGGCCGCCGAGGCACTGGAAGATGAGCTGCTTGGCGGCGTCCCTTTGCGCATTCGACATGCCGCCTTCGCCGGTGTTCTCGGCGATGCCGGCAAGCGACGACGCGAGACCGATGGCACGCTTGGTCGACGCCGAGAGCGCACCGTAGCTCATCGGCGCCACCATCACCGGCATGCTGAGCTTGAGCGGTTCAGCGCCGTTCAGGCCGCCGATCTCGGTGTACATCTCGACCGTCTTCACCACCTCGGGCTCGATCTCCTCGACGCGCACCGGCTTGCGGAACGCGAGATCGGAAAGATGCGGCAGTTCGCGCGCACCGCCGTAGCCCCGCACCCGGTAGCGGCCGATCTGCGCCTTGATGTAGATGTCCTCCTGCACCTTGGCGTTCCAGTACTCGGAATTGCCGGAGAAGCCGAAGAACGGGATCGAGCGCATCTGCGGCTCGGCGGTGCCGTAGCGCAGCCGCTCGCCGGCGCAGACGATCTTCTGCAGCGTTCCCCTGAACGGGATCTCGTGCCGGTCGAGGAAGGCGCGGATGTCGTCCATCTCCTCGGCCGCGATGTCGGTAAGTTTCGCGTCGGAGCCTAACGAATTGACCTCGCCCGCGACGTAGATCTCGCCGCCGGCCATGTCCTCGCCGACCCGTTCGCCCGAGGCGCCAAGGATGATGATGCGCCCGCCGTACATCATGTAGCCGGCCATGAAGTTGGCGTTGCCGCAGCACAGCAGCGTGCCTGCCTTCATCACCTGGCCCGCCCGCGAGCCCATGTTCCCCTTGATGATGATCTCGGCCCCGCGGATGGCGACGCCGGCGATGGCGCCGGCGTTGCCGCCGACGATGACGGTGCCGTTGTAGATGTTGTCGCCGACGCCCCAGCCGACGTTGTTGTCGATCTCGAACCGGGCGCCGTCGGTCAGCCCGGCGCAGAAGTAGCCGGCCGAGCCGCGCACCCTGACGGTGATCGGCGAGGTCAGCCCGACGCCGATATGGTGGCGCGCGTCGGGGTTGATGATCTCCACGTCCTCGCCGGCCTCGCCATACTGGCGGATCAGCTCGTTGGCCTCGCGTACCGGGACCGTCGAAAGGTCGATCACTGCCATGACGCGCCCGCCGTCAGCGGTGCCAGGTTGCAAACGTGCCCGGCGCGGGCTCGGAGGTGTTCAGCGCCTGGCCGGGAAACAGCTTGTTGAGTGACACCTCTTCCGAGGCGATGGCGATCAGGTCGTCGTTCTCGTACATGACCATCGGCTTTGCGGCCAGCCGGTCCTTGGCGAAGCCGATCTCGTCCTTGGTCGACACCAGGAACGAGAACGTGCCGTCGAGATCGTCGATCGACATCTTGAGCGCCTCCTCGAGCGGTATGCCCTGCTTCGTCTTGTCGGCGAGGTAGACGGCGATCAGTTCCGAGTCGTTGTCAGTGACGAACGCGAACCCGCGCTGCTCGAGGCGCCTGCGCATCTTCCAGTAGTTGGTGATCTGACCGTTGTGGACGATTGCGACATCGGCAAAGCCGGTCGCCCAGAAGGGATGCGCAGCCTCGGGCTTGACGTCGGACTCGGTGGCCAGGCGGACATGGCCGAGGCCGTGCGTGCCGGAGAAGTTGCGCACGTGGTAGATCTCGTCGACGTCGTGCGCGCCGCCCACGTCCTTGACGATCTCGAGGCTGGTGCCGATCGAAATCACCTTGGCGGCATGTTCGAGGGCGTAGGAGAACGCCTGCAGGTCGCCTGAGAAATCGAGCACCACGCGGTAGTTGTTGCCGATGATCTCGTCCTCGACGATGCTCGCGCCGTGCTCGCGGATGATGCTGCGGATGTGGTTGACGGCGGTGTCGGCCTCATCGCCGGTGCCGATGAAGAACCGGACGCGCAGCTGTCCGTCGAGCGCGTCGCCGTAGAGGGCGAACCCGGTGGAATCCGGCCCGCGATGCTGGCAGCCGTCGAGCATGTCGATCAGCACCTGGCCTGTCGGGGTGTTGCGTCTGCCGTTCTGCTTGAACAGGATTCCGGCTATTCCGCACATGGTTTTCCTCCTCCTGGGCCGGGCGTGAAGACCTGCAACCATCGCACCCTCGCGCCAGCATCCGCAACTGGCGGGCACGATGATGCGACTTTGCACTACAGGAAAATATTATAATCGGCAGGAAATGACTAGAGGCTGCGTGATGTTGACCGGACGTTGTTCACATGCGCGACCGGGTCAGCCATGGCCGCTGTGTCGGGCAACCGCGTGCCTGTGTGTCAGCGGCGCCGGGTCGCCGCCGGACGCCCTTTGCCGAGGCACCCCGCCAGCACTTCCGACAGTGCCGCCGCACCGGTTGCAATTTCCTGTTCGTCAAACCCTGCGAAGCCGAGCACGAAGCCGTGCGCCTTCGGTTCCTGCCGGTAGCAGGCCGACAGGGGCGCGGCGACAATGCCTGCTTCCGCGGCGCGGGCAGAGGCTTCCCGGTCGGTCGTCCGCGCCGCGAGGCCGTCGCGGAACAGCGCCGTGACGTGCATCCCCGCGTCCTGCTCCGGCGCGTGCAGGAAGTCCCGAAGCGGCCCGTCAAGGGCGGCGAGCAGGGCGCGCTGCCGCCCCGCATAGAGCCGGCGCATGCGTCGGATATGCATGGCGAACTCGCCGGACGCCATGAATTCGGCCAGTGCGGGCTGCGGCACCCACGACGCGGCCGGCCCCTCAGCGGCTAGCGTCGCCCGCACCGGTTCGATCAGTCGCGGCGGCAGGACCATGTAGGCAAGCCTCAGCGAGCGGAACATCACCTTCGAGAAGCTGCCCAGGTAGATGACGTGGCCGGTCCGGTCGAGGCTCATCAGCGCCGCCAGCGGGCGGCCGCGAAACCGGTACTCGCTGTCGTAGTCTTCCTCGATCAGCAGGCCCCC
>CAZSNL010000029.1:0-27988 GCA_964608275.1 uncultured Hyphomicrobiales bacterium
CGACCTCGAGCAGCGCGGGCTGCGCCAGAAGGTGGTGGCCGACATGTTCGGCCTGGCGCTGCGCTCCTACCAGAAGAAGATCCAGCGCCTCACCGAGAGCGAGACCGACCGCGGCCGCACCCTGTGGGAGGCCGTCTACAGCTTCTTGCGCAGCGTTCTGTCGAAGCGCAGCCTCTGTTTCTTCTGCATTTTTTGGCTCGTGGAAGATTGCAGGCGGCGGGGCCTAACCTAACTCTATCTGGGATACTGGATCGCGGGCTCCGAAAAGATGGCCTACAAGTCCCGCTTCCAGCCCCAGGAGCATCTGACCGCGAGCGGATGGGTTCGCAGCAAGGTCGCGTAAACCCCCGTCGCATCACCTTTCCGGCCGTCTAGTCGTACCGGTTGCGCGGGAGCCGTGCACATGTTGCCAGGGTAATGCCCAACAACAGCCATAGAACGAGTTCGTACAGGAGCGAGCCGAGGGCGAAGCCTGCAGGCAGGTGCAGCCACACCACATCCGACAGGTTCGCGTAAAGCGAGCCGATTGCGCCGGCGAGGAACACCAGCATGACTTCGGAAACGTAACCCGGCAGGATCAACCGCACCTGAGCCAGCACGAAAGTAGCAAGCGCCGCAATGACGAAGAACAGCCCGGCTCTCAGAGCGATCGCCTCCGCCGCGACCGGATCAACGCCGGACCGCACGTAGGCGAGCATGAAGCGGGGGCCTGTGCGATGCGCCTCGCGCCAATCCTGGTAGGCCTCGGAGGTATCGCGCGACCATGGTGAAGAATATGTCCCCGTCGGGATGTCGGCTTCAGCCAGCGCCGTCTCGATGGCATCGAACCCCGGCGGGTGGTCGCGGAACAGTGCCAGCGGTTCGTGGAGCCAACCCCAGAACGCGGTGCCCCACAGCATCATCACGACGACGGCGACGAACGGTCCGATCCACAGACCCCAGTTGCCGCGTCCGCCTGCCGCCATGGCCGTTCCCTGCCGGCGTCTTGCTTCGGGTCGATGGTACGTCGCCACCGCTGCGCTGGCAACCGGACAAGAAGCGGTTGCCCGTCAGTCCACTGACGACGGACTGAAACGGTTGTTCCTGGGGAATCCCTTGGGCGGCAGACGACCGGCCTGGGCGCGACTGCCGATCCAGTCGCGGAGATCGCCGACCGTCCAGTTGCGTCCCGATGAGTCGGTCCACGACAGCCCGTCGGCTAGCCTGAACGCCCGAAGGTCGGACAGTCCGCTGTCGCGATAGCGCTGCAGGATGACCCCGCGCCCGCGGGTCATCTCCGGTACTTCCGGAAGCGGGAAGATGAGCAGCTTTCTGTTGAGGCCGATGACGGCGACATGATCGTCGTCGGGGCTGACTGGCGCGCAGGCCTGCGCCTCGACTGGCGGCTTGACGTTCAGGACCTGCTTGCCCTTGCGCGTATTGGCCACGACCTCGTCCTCCGGAACCACGAAGCCGCGGCCATCGGAGGCCGCGATGAGGAGCCGGCGACCAGGCCGGTGGACAAAAAGCGCGACGATGTCATCGGTGCTGTCGAGATCCGCCATCAGCCTGATCGGTTCGCCGTGGCCGCGCCCGCCCGGCAGCCGATCCGGCGTCAGCGTGAAGATGCGTCCACTCGAGGCAAGCGCGAGCAACTTGTCGGTCGTTTCGGCATGGAAAACGAAACGCGCCCGATCGCCGTCCTTGAACGACAGTCCGGACGTGTCTTCCAGATGGCCCTTGAGCGCCCTGATCCACCCCTTCTCGGAGCAGACGACCGTGATGGGCTCACGTTCGATCATCGTCGTGCTGATATCGAAATCGATCTCGGGCGCATCCGCGAAATCCGTGCGGCGGCGGCCGAGCGGCGTATCCTTGCCGAACCTGCGGCGCACTTCCCTGATCTCGTCAGAAACGCGTTGCCACTGCGCCCCGTCCGACGCGAGCAGGTTCTCCAGTTGCGCGAGCTCGTCCGTCAGTGCATCGTGCTCGCGTCTGATCTCCATCTCCTCCAGCTTTCTCAACGCGCGCAGGCGCATGTTCAGGATCGCTTCGGCCTGGGCGTCCGTGAGGGCGAACACACGCATCAATTCGGCTTTCGGCTCATCCTCCTCGCGGATGATGCGGATCACCTCGTCGAGGTTGAGATAGGCTACGAGGTATCCTCCGAGCACCTCGAGGCGCCTGGTGATCTTGTCGACCCTGAACCTCGTGCGCCTGACGAGGACCTCCTTGCGGTGATCCAGCCATTCCCTCAGGGCTTCACCGAGCGACAGGACACCCGGTACGCGACCGTGCGCCAACACGTTCATGTTCAGCTGGACGCGCGTTTCAAGATCGGTCAGACGGAACAGCTGCTCCATCAGCAGCACCGGGTCGACACTGCGTGAACGCGGCTCGAGCACGAGGCGAATATCCTCGGCGGATTCGTCGCGGATGTCGGCGAGAAGCGGCAGCTTGCGTTCCTGCATCAGCTCGGCGATCTTCTCGACGAGACGGCCCTTCTGGACCTGGTATGGCATCTCGGTAACGACAACCTGCCACGCCCCTCGCGGCAGGTCTTCCTTCTGCCAGCGTGCCCTGACGCGGAACGAACCCCGCCCCGTCAGGTAGGCTTCCCTGATCGCCGACCGGTTGTCGATGATGATGCCGCCGGTAGGAAAGTCCGGACCGGGCACGAATTCCGTCAGCTTGTCGATGCTCGCGTTCGGGTGCTTGATGAGATGCAGGGCAGCCTGGCACAGCTCGTCGGCGTTGTGCGGCGGGATCGATGTCGCCATGCCGACCGCGATACCCGATGAGCCGTTGGCCAGCAGATTTGGAAACGCGCCCGGCAACACCACCGGTTCTTGGTCGGTGCCGTCGTAAGTCTCGCGGAAATCGACGGTATCTTCGTCGATGCCGTCGAGCAGGGCCTGTGCGACGGCGGTGAGCCGCGCCTCGGTGTAGCGCATCGCCGCCGCGTTATCGCCGTCGATATTGCCGAAGTTGCCCTGTCCCTCCACCAGCGGATAGCGCACGGCGAAATCCTGCGCCAGGCGCACGAGTGCGTCATAAACCGCCTGGTCGCCGTGCGGATGGAACTTGCCGATCACGTCGCCGACTACACGCGCGCATTTCTTGAAGCCCGCTTCGGGATCGAGCTTCAGAAGCCGCATTGCATAGAGGAGCCGCCGATGTACTGGCTTCAGGCCGTCGCGCGCGTCCGGCAACGCGCGATGCATGATGGTGGACAGCGCGTAAGCGAGATAACGCTCTTCCAGCGCTTCGCGCAGGTTGATGGCTTCAGTGCCGTCGGGGTCGGGGGGAATCGGTCGTTCTGTCATGATTCGCGTTATAACATGGCAGGTGCAATGCCCGTATCGGATGTGCTATCGCAGAAATCATCGGTCCACCAGCGATGATGGTCCGGATTCGCCGACCCCGGCACCGCTGTGTGGACCCTGGCGAAAGGATCGCACCATGAAGAGATCACAGCGGAAATCAGCAATCCGCCTTGCCGGATTGTGCATCATGGCCGCCGGCCTGATCCTTCCCGCAAATGGCCCTGGCGTGGCAGCCATGGGCGGCGGCGACAGCTCGTCGGGCACGACCACTACCAGCCCGCCGGACGGTTCGGGCACCAAGGACGACGACAAGAAGAAGCATCACGAAGACGCGTCCTGGGGCAGCGCCCCACCGAGCAGCGTCATCGCGACGGATGGCTACATCGAGGCGGTCCTGTTCCTGAAGCAGGGCGAATACCGCTCCGCGATCGATGCCCTGAATGCCCTGAATGCACCCGACGATCCCGAAGTCCTGAACCTGCTTGGCTATGCTCACCGCAAGCTCGGAATGGTCGACCAGGGGATCGCCTTCTACCTGAAGGCGCTCGAGAGATACCCACAGTACACCCGGGTGCACGAATACCTCGGCGAAGCCTATCTGCAGCAGGATGATATCGAAAGGGCACGCGCCACACTGGCAAAGCTCAGGCAATTGTGCGGCGAGGAATGCCGAGAGTACCGCGAACTCTCCGCCGCGATCGCCAGCTACATGAATGACAGAGGCTGACTGGCAATAGCGAGGTTTGCCTGCGGGCAGGATTCCCCAACATCCGGCTCGCGGACTGAACCTTCCGGGCATGTCCAGAACGGATCCGCCCAGTCGCCGTGTCGGGAAGCCTGCCGCCGCCGACCCGCGGCAAGCCTCCCGGCGGGATGCTCGTACCGGTTCCGTCAGAACCGGTAGATCGCGGCGACGCCGGTATCCGCGGGCATGCGCTCCGCCGGTACGATCACGACCTCGCCACCGGTCCGGATCGTGTGTTCGCCGATGTCGTCCAGAAGATCATCGACATCAGGCGTATCGAGCGGGGCGAACTCTATCGCTCCGGTTTGCGGATCGAATCGGCCGGGGATCACCCGGTCGGCATCGATGAGCAAGGTGTCGACCCGGTGAGCCGCCACCGATCGGGCAACTTCGGCGAGATCCGCTCCGGCAAGCTCCTTCGCCCGCGACGCGTTGAATCGATCGATCAGCCCCTCCAGGCGCTCAAGGTACAGCGGCAACACCAGTTCCCAGGAGCGCTCCCGCAGTTCATCCGTTGTCAGCGAACTGGGGTGGACGTCGATCGCAGTCTCCATCAGGTACCGATTGCGACTGATTTCCCGGAACATCGATTGATGCTCCGGCAGCGTTGCCAACAGCAGCGGCATTCCCGAAGGTTGGGAATACCGCTCGAGCACGGCCTCATCCACCGCGCGGAAAAACCGCTCCGTTTCGCTCTCGATCAGATCCTGTCGGCTGTCGGTACCATGACGCGGCCGTCCCTGCCCCGCAGGGCCGTGGGCCCTGCTCAACCGTTCAGGTTCGCCTTCCCTTTCCCCGACAACCTCGGACGCCGTGCGCGGAAATCCGGCCGGCAGTTCGACCTGGTCGAGTGCGTAGCGGTTGCCTTCGAACAGGATCGCCTCTTCGCGGGTGAGGCCGAGCACGTGGTAACGGTCGGCGGACTGCAGGATGCGCATCAGCGGTTTGGTATGAAAGCTGTCGGCGGCAACCGCAAGCTCCGGAACCGGTCGCTGCAGGCGGTAGACCCTGAACATGCCAGGTTTCGCGAACGCCGCGATTCCGTCGAAGGTTACCCTCCAGAACGCGGCGTCCTGGGCCAGTTCATGAAATGGGCGCAACAACGGCGCCACGTCGCGACCGGCGTATTTCTTGGTCAGAGAAAGCTCCAGTTTCTTGACGAGATTATCGAACCGGATCGGGTCCTGCTGCTTGTCCGGGTAAACACGATGCGTCGGCTGGTACAGCGACAGACATGGTGGCTCGTGATTGCCCAGCAGCAACGTTCGATAATCATCTTCAAGTGCGTCCATGGTCGATCTCCTGCTGATGATGCCCCCGGTACCGGCACATGCCGTCACCGCCGTCGCAATCATGCTGCGATCGGGATCAGAGGCTTCATCTCCTCTGGCAGCTGCCCTCGAACCTCCTTGACCTGGCCCGGCGATACGTTGTCGGCGATCACCTTGAAAACGGCCAGTAGAATCTGGTTCGCACGTTGGGCATCCACACCGAGGGAACGGCCCACCTCGGCTTCCATCGCCTCCGTTGTCACGGCGCGATCAGGACCATCGCTGCACTGTTCGAGTTTTGGCTGCAGCAGCGATGGCAACTGGGCGATCAGGTTCTGCGCCTCCTCCGGCGTCAGGCGCCGGCAAAGCATGCAGCCGGCGATCAGGAGGGCACGCTCGGCACGATCACGTTCCAGATCCGCCGCGTCGGCCACTGCCTGAAGCATACGGTTGTAGGTCGATTCTGCCCGCGCCTTGGCGCGCATCAGGGCCCGCGTCCGGGACTGCGCGGTTCTTCCCGCATCGGGATGAAGCACACCGGCCGGCTTGTGCGGTGCCTCGACCTCGAGTTGAGCCGTGACGATGCTGCGCAGTGCCTCGAGACTCACCGAGCTGTCGACGACAAGATCGTCGAACGTGATGAGCCCGACCGGCTTGCCATCTTCGACCAGCGGGACCCGCCGTACACCATGCTCCCGCATGAGACTCACCACCGTGTCGATATCGGCCTTGATGTCGCAGGTAACCACCTCCTCTGACATGACTTCGGCAAGCCGCGTCGCCCTGGCGTCGAGCCCGGCACCGAGCACCGCCAGCGCGAGGTCGCGATCGGTGATGATGCCGGTGACGGTACCGCGGTCGCTCACGAGCACAGCGCCGACGTGATTGCTTTCCATCGCGCGGGCGGCCTGGTAGGCTGTCGACCGAGGATTGAGAACGACCATTCGGGTTCTGCGAAAACGCTCCAGCGACATGATGCCCTCCTGCGTGCGTGTCTGGACCGCTCTCGATGAGCGTACCAACAAAGCCTGGTCCGCGTGCAGAGTTCCAATCTGCGCTCCCCTGCGTGATTTCGTCCCGCACTCCCTATCCTCCGCGCGCACTCGCTGCCGGCGTCGCTCCCTAGGGACGTCCCCCGGAGCCCGGGTCATCTCGGTCCCGGCCCACGGTCGCTCAGGACGCGCGCGACAGCGCCCCGCCATCCTGCGTGACGCGCCTCTCGTTCGTCTGCCGACATGCGTGGTTCAAAGCTGCGTTCGGCGCTCCAGTTGCCGGCGATCTCGTCCAGCGTGGTGAAGACGCCGGCACCGAGGCCGGCCAGGCACGCTGCGCCGAGGACCGTCGCATCGGTCATCCGCGATCGCTCGACGACCAGCCCTGTCTGGTCCGCAATGGCCTGCAGCAACCAGTCGTTTCGCGCCATCCCGCCATCGACCCTCAGCCGGTCGGGTGCATCGATGCCGGCGGTCGCGAGATCCGCCGCGAATGCCGCCAGCAGATCGCGTGTCTGGAACGCTACCGCTTCAAGCCCTGCCCGGACGATCTCCGCAGCACCTGCGCCACGGGTCAGTCCGACGATGGCTCCCCGGGCGTCCGCGTCCCAGTACGGCGCGCCGAGGCCGGCAAATGCCGGCACCAGGTAGACGCCGCTTTGCGGCTCGGCACATGCGATCATCGCCTCGGCCTCGGCGTAGTCCGTGAACAACCCGAGGCCGTCACGCAACCACTGAAGGGTGGCTCCGGCCATGAAGATGCTGCCTTCCAGGGCATAGCTCACGCTGTCTGCACGGCGCCAGCCGAGTGTCGTCAGCAGGCCGTGGCTCGAGCGAACGGCGTCGGCGCCGGTTGTTGTCAGAACGAAGCAGCCGGTGCCGTAGGTGGCCTTGGTCGTGCCCGGGGCGAAACATGCCTGACCGATCAGCGCGGCATGCTGATCACCTGCCATGCCGGCGATCTGCAGCGTGCCACCGAACAGGCCCGGCACGGTCTCGGCGATGTCGCCGTCGCAGGCCACGACCTCAGGCAGGACGGCACGCGGCACCGAAAGCCGGCGCAGCATTTCGTCATCCCAGTCACCACGGTGAATGTCGTAGAGGAGCGTCCGGCAGGCGTTGCTCGCATCCGTCACGTGGCGCGTCCCGCCGGACAGGTTCCAGACCAGCCAGCTCTCGACCGTACCGAAGCAGAGTTCTCCCCGTTCGGCGCGTGCTCTCGCGCCGTCGACGTTGTCCAGGAGCCAGGCGAGCTTGGTGGCCGAGAAATAGGGATCGAGCACCAGTCCCGTGCGTTCGCGCACGTGCGTGTCAAACCCCTCTGCCGCCAGCCGCCGGCACAGGTCCGCCGTTCGTCGATCCTGCCAGACGATCGCATTGTACAGGGGCTCGCCGGTGGCGCGGTCCCACAGGAGCGTCGTTTCACGCTGGTTCGTGATGCCCACGCTGACGATATGCCGGGCACCCCCGGCTTCGTCGACCATTGCCATGGTGACATCTCGCGTCAGCCGCCAGATCTCGAGTGGATCGTGTTCCACCCAACCCGGTCGCGGGTAGATCTGGTCGAGTTCGGCACCTGTCGATGCAAGCGGGGCACCCGCGCGGTCGAACAGGAAGGCGCGGGTGCGCGTCGTTCCCTGGTCGATGGCGAGGATCAGGCCGTCCGCCATACCGGTTCCCGTACGCTCACTGTCACGTCGTGTCCGATCGCGCGGAAAGGTCGCGTCAGAGCGCG
The DNA here is from genome assembly GCA_964608275.1 of uncultured Hyphomicrobiales bacterium. Taxonomy (GTDB): domain Bacteria; phylum Pseudomonadota; class Alphaproteobacteria; order Rhizobiales; family CAZSNL01; genus CAZSNL01. Next base: position 8,049 of record CAZSNL010000029.1, read on the forward strand.
TCACGAGCGTTCGGTTTCGGCGCGAATCCAGCCGAGATAGCTTGCACTGCCGCCGTCAATCGGAACGACGAGGATCGCCGGTTCGTCGAACGGGTGCAGCGCCTTGAGCCGGGCAATGACATCCGCTTCGAGCGACCGGCGGGTCTTCACCAGCATCGCTGTCTCCGCCCCCTCCTCCAGCGCGCCTTCCCAGCGATAGATCGAGATCATGCCCGGGAAAATGTTGACGCAGGCGGCGAGCCTCTCCTGCACCAGCGCACCGCCCACCTCCTTCGCCTGTTGCGGTTCGGAGAACGTGGTGTATACGAAGATTGTTTCGTCGGCCCCTGGCATGCTGGCCTCCTGTACTGGCGTCGGTTGGGTTCCGGGCCCTCGCGCCGCAAACCCGCTGTCCCAACTCTAGGATCGTATCGTTGGTCGGAAAAGGGAAGCAGCCTCGCAGGATTGCGTTTATCGCCAGCGAGTCGGACGAAGCCCAGGAAGCCCTGAAGATCCTGACTGCGCGCTACGGCGACGCTCCGTTCGAGGAAGCCGATGTCGTCGTCGCGCTCGGCGGCGACGGTCTCATGTTGCAGGCGTTGCACCGCTTTGCCTCGCGCGGCATCGCCATCTACGGGATGAATCGCGGTTCCGTGGGTTTTCTCATGAACGAGTACAGCGCCGACGATCTGGTCGAGCGGCTCGATCGTGCCGTGGTTACCAAGGTCCACCCGTTGCGGATGAAGGCGATCGACATGACCGGGGCGACCCGCGAGGCGCTTGCCTTCAACGAGGTCTCGATGCTCCGCCAGACCTACCAGGCTGCAAAGCTGCGTGTTTCCATCGACAGCACGGTGCGGCTCGAGGAACTGATTTGCGATGGCATCCTGCTGTCCACGCCTGCTGGCAGTACCGCCTACAACCTGTCGGCGCACGGACCGATCCTGCCGATCGGCTCGCCACTGCTCGCGCTGACCCCGATCAGCGCCTTCCGGCCGCGGCGCTGGCGCGGTGCCATCCTGCCGCAGGAGGCCATCGTGCAGATCGAGGTCCTGGAGGCGGACAAGCGCCCGGTAAGCGCTGTCGCCGACCATCAGGAATTTCGCAACGTCCTCGACGTTCACATCGCGCAGGACCGCACGATCTCCGTCGACATGCTGTTCGACGAGGGTCACAGCCTCGAGGAACGGGTCCTGAGCGAGCAGTTTCTATACTGATCCGAACGGCCGGATTCATTCGTTGTTAAGCCGGTCCACCTAGTATCTTCACGACCGTGGGACGTCGAGCACGCGGGTCTTCCGCGTGCCCTTGAAGATGAGGCACCCGCACCGGGTGCCGATGGACATTGAGCGACCCATGGCAGATCCGTTCATCCGGCGGTTGAGCTTTGCCATTGTCGATGACAATGAGCATATGCGACGGCTGATCAGGGCGATCCTCGACAGCTTCGGGGCAACCCGGCTGTTCGAGGCGGGCAACGCCGAATACGGCCTCCAGATCATTGCCGAATACAGTCCGGACATCGTGGTGACCGATCTCGTGATGCCGGGCATCGACGGGTTCGAGTTCGTGCGTCGGGCGCGATCCTGCCGCCCCGACCTGCCGATCATCATGGTCACGGGACACGCGGAACGACGCCATGTCATGCAAGCGCGTGACATCGGAATCACGGAGTTCCTGCGAAAACCGGTATCGGCACTGGCTCTTCTCGAGCGTGTTCGCAGGCTTGCCGCACCGTCAGCGGAGATCTGCGGCCGGATTTCCCGGGAAGGCGCGGAGCGGCGCGATTCCGGCAGTACGTCCCCCTCCTTCCACAGTGGCCACCCGATGGATACGCAATCGATCCTGATCTGAAGGGTTGCAGGGAGCACACAGCGGTGAGTCCGTTCCACATGAAAGTGCTCGAGGAAGAGGCACTCAGACGCGCCGAGGAAGCGATCAAGGCGCTTGCAGACAATTTCGAGATCTGGTTCAGGGACGAGGTGGCGCGCCTCACGGCTGCGCGGGACGCAGTTGCAACGCACGGCTTTGTGGCCCCCTACGACGAGCAGCTCTTCCGCACCGCTCACGACATCAAGGGTCAGGCCGAAACGTTGGGGTATCCCCTCGCCTCGGTCGTCTGCGCCTCGCTGTGCCGGCTGCTTGACGGGTTTCGCGATGGCGCCCCTCCGCTCGACATCGTCGACCATCACGTACATGCCGTCCGCGCCATTGCGCGCGAGAAGGTGCGCACCACCGACCATCCCGCGGCGCGCGCCGCGGCCGATGCCCTGGAGGCCGCGGTCACGAGCCTGCTCGCCGGTCGCCCCGATTGATTGATCCGTCCGGCACTGCATCGGGCGTGTCGGCGGTTGCGCCTGACCGCTGCAGGCGCTCGATCAACCGCTGGCGTAACTCCGGTGCTGCCAGTCCACGAGGCTGCCAGACGTAACGATCGAGAAAGAAGCCGGTCAGCCTGAACCCGGCGAGGATATCCTGGATCGTTACGGTCGCTGCCGGTTTGCCGAGCAGGAACGCCGGCAGGGCGAGCAGGCGGTCGGCATACGCTTCACCGGCTGGCCGGCTGACGGCCCGTCCCGACCGCGGCGATACGTAGGCAAGGTCGTCGGTTGTTCCGCTGGCAGCGCATCTCGACAGGTCGAGACCGAAGCCCAGCTCGTCCAATAGCCCGAGTTCCCATCTCACCAGCAGCGCCGGCCAGACAGCATCGTCCTCGAACGCGTCGAGCACCACGAGAAAACTGTCGTACAGCCGTTGGTGCGGTTCGCGTTCCGGTAATAGCTGGACCAGGCGGGTAAGGGTCATGAGCCCGGTCAGCCGCAACGGATCATCGATCAGTCCGGCAGCACGGAGCGACACCGGTTCGACCGCGAAATTGCCGAGGTGTTCCGACAGTCTCGCCCGCCAGCTGGCGTGGACGATGTTGCCCGGCTGCAGGACCGGGCGCAACCGCCGCGATCGTCCGCCGCGGACGATCCCCAGGTGTCGACCGTGCTCGCGGGTAAACAGCTCGACGATCGCGCTGGTTTCGCCATGCCCGCGGGTGTTGACGACGACACCTTCCTCGACCCAGTGCATTGCCGACCGGTCCCTATCGCTTCGGCAGGTCCAGCCCCATCATGCGCAGCCGCTCGGGATCGCGCTCCCAGTGTTCGCTCACCTTCACGAACAGGAACAGGTGCACCCTTGTGCCGAGCAGTTCCTGAAGTTCTTCGCGAGCAGATCGGCCGATCGCCTTGATTGTCTGGCCTCCCTTGCCCAGCACGATCTTCCTCTGGCCGTCGCGCGCCACGTAGATAACCTGACTGATGCGGACCGACCCGTCGGGCAGTTCCGTCCACTCCTCGGTCTCGACGGTCGACGTGTAGGGAAGTTCCTCGTGCAGTCGAAGGTAAAGCTTTTCCCGGGTGATTTCAGCCGCCAGCTGACGCAGCGGAACGTCGGCGATCTGGTCCTCCGGGAACAGCCACGGGCCGGGCGGAACCTCCTCGGCGAGGAACGTCCTGAGATCATCGACGCCATCGCCGGTCAGGGCAGACACCATGAACGTACGAACGAAGCCGAACCGGTCGTTCAGCCGCCTGGTCGTCTCGAGGAGCATCGGTCGGTCCACCAGGTCGATCTTGTTGAGGACGAGATGGGCGGAAATCCCGGCTCGCTCCAGTCCGGCGATGATGCGCTCCGCCTCCTCGTCCAGCCCGCGGCGGGCATCGACCAGCATCAGCACGACATCCGCTTCCGCCGCGCTCGCCCATGCCGCCTCCACCATCGCCTCATCCAGCATCCGTCGTGGCGGGAATATGCCTGGCGTGTCGACGAAGATGAGCTGGCTGTCACCTTCGATCGCGATGGCGCGCAGCCGGGCGCGGGTCGTCTGCGCCTTGTGGGTGACGATCGACACCTTGCTTCCGACCAGGTGGTTGAGAAGGGTCGACTTGCCGGCGTTGGGCGCGCCGATGATCGCGACGAACCCGCAGCGCGTCTGCCGGTCCTCTGTGACTGGCTCGTTCACGGCCATACGCCCTCGCGTTTCAGGAACGCCTCGGCAGCCGCCTGTTCGGCCGCGCGCTTGGTCGTGCCCTGCCCCTCCACCGGTGCGAAGCCTTCGACGTTGACCGACGTGGTGAAGGATGGCGCGTGGTCGGGCCCGGAGCGGCCGGTTTCGCTGTACCGCGGCGGTGGCAATCCCCGCGCCTGGGCCCATTCCTGCAAGGTGGTCTTGGCGTCCCTGGGCAAGCCCGCGCCCTCGTCGATGAGGCGGGTCCAGTATCGTCTCACGAATTCCCTGGCGGGCGCGTAGCCGCCGTCGAGGAAAATCGCCGCGATGAGTGCTTCGAGCGCGTCGCCGAGGATCGCCGTCTTGTCACGGCCGCCCCCCAGTTCCTCGCCCGGGCTCAGCCGGAGAAACCGCCCAAGGCCGATCTCGCGGGCAATCGCGGCACAGGTTTCCTTGCGTACGAGCGCGTTGTAGCGTACCGCCAGTTCCCCTTCCGGCCTGTCCGGGAACCTGTCGAACAGAAGCTCCGCCGCCGCAAGACCCAGGACCCGGTCGCCGAGAAACTCGAGGCGTTCGTAGCTGCCGTCCCGGGACATGCGGGTTGCAGCCGCACTGCTATGGGTGAGCGCGTCACGAAGGTGCGCGTGCGAAGTGAACCGGTAGCCAATTAGGTCAGCGAGCTCGTCGAGGTCGGTGTCGCGCAAATTGGCCAATCATTCCACCAGTTTGAACAGTCGGCCCCAGCGGATCGCCATCGGCCAGCGCCAGACCTGCCAGAACTCCGCCGAGTCATCCATGGAGAAGAAGATGATCTCCGCACGGCCGATGAAATTCTCGTAAGGAACGAAGCCAACGCCGCCCCGCTCCATCGGCACCCTGCTGTCGGTCGAATTGTCGCGATTGTCGCCCAGCATGAAGTAGTGGCCCGGCGGAACTTCGTACTCGCGGGTGTTGTCCGCGAAGCTTGCACGATGGATGTCGAGCACCTGATAGCTCACGCCGTTCGGCAGGATCTCGCGGTAGCGGGTGATACGCTGCCGGTTGCCGAAATAGTCCACATCGACGAAGTCTTCCATCGGCTCGCGGCGGACCACTTCGCCATTGATGTAGAGCCTGCCGTCGATCATCTGGATGCGATCGCCGGGCAGCCCGATCACCCGCTTGATGTAATCGGTTTCGTTGTCGGCGGGCAGCTTGAATACCGCGACGTCGCCGCGCTCGGGTTCGCTGCCCCAGATCCGGCCATCAAACAATGGCGGGCCGAAGGGAATTGAATAGCGGCTGTAGCCATAACTGTACTTGGAAACGAACAGGTAGTCACCCACCAGGAGGGTCGATTTCATCGATCCAGATGGAATATTGAATGGCTGAAATAGGAACGTGCGGACCAGCAGAGCAAGAATAAGCGCGTGGAAAACCACGCGCACAACTTCCATTACCCCGCCTTCACTCGACTTCTTTTCGCGACGTGCCATAAATTGCATCTACATGTCTGTCCGGATGAACTCGGGCGCCAGCCGTCCTGCTGAAGTCGGGTGCGGCTTCGTATAACCGCTTGACCGGGGCATGGCAACGGGACCGTCCCGGTCCGGATCGTCGCCGATGCGTTCCCTCAGCCCTCCTCGACGCTGCTTATTATGACGATCGCCTGTGCGTACGGGTACTCGTCGGTGAGAGTGAGGTGGATGACCGGGCGTCGGCCCGGCGGCGTCATTGCCTCCAGATGGGCTAGGGCCTGACCGGTCAGCACCATCGTTGGCCGGCCAGAAGACTCGTTGACCACTCCGAGATCGCGCCAGTACACACCCTTGCGAAAGCCGGTGCCAAGGGCCTTGGAACACGCCTCCTTGGCAGCGAACCGCTTGGCATAGGATGCGGCGCGCGCCGCACGCCGGTCGGATTTCCGCCGCTCGACATCGGTGAACACACGCGACAGGAAGCGCTCTCCGAACCGTTCCAGAGTGCGTTCGATGCGACGGATGTCGACGATGTCATTGCCGATGCCGAGGATCATTGTGCGCCGGCTCGTGCCGCGTCCATCTGCTCGCGCATACGGCGGATACTCTGCTCGAGGCCGACATAGATTGCCTCGCCGATGAGAAAATGACCGATGTTGAGCTCCACGACCTGAGGCAGGGCGGCAACCGGGCCGACGCTGTCGTAGGTCAGGCCATGGCCGGCGTGGATCTCGAGCCCGAGTCCGTTGCCGCGCTTCGCTGCGCGGGTGAGGCGGGCAAGCTCGCCGGCAGCACGACCCGGCCCGCCTTCATTGAAGCGCTCGCAGTAGGTGCCGGTGTGCAACTCCACCACATCCGCTTCGAGGGCACGGGCAGCCTCGAGCTGCGCTTCGTCGGGATCGATGAACAGCGAGACGCGGATTCCGGCCGCACGCAGTTCGGCGATGAAGGGACGCAGGTGGTCCCTGCCCCGCACAACGTCGAGGCCGCCTTCGGTCGTCAGTTCCTGCCGTCGTTCGGGCACCAGGCAGCAGGCATGCGGGCGATGTTCCAGGGCAATGGCCAGCATCTCTTCGGTTGCCGCCATTTCCAGGTTCAGCGGCAGATCGATCTCGTTTCTCAGCCGGGCGATATCGGCGTCCGATATGTGTCGTCGATCCTCGCGAAGATGGGCGGTGATCCCGTCGGCACCGGCCGCCGCCGCGATCTGCCCCGCCCGCGTCGGGTCGGGATGCGTCCCGCCACGCGCATTACGGATGGTGGCGACATGGTCGATGTTCACGCCCAGTCTGAGCGGCGGGACACCTGCCTTGGCATTCATGACGGCTCTACCTCGCTTGTACTGCCCCTGACGCGGGTGCGATCGGCGAACCGTTCCCTCCGCCGCGCCTGGAACGCTTCGATCACGTATTTCACCGAAAAATAACTCACGGCTGCCGCCGCAAGCCCGATCGGAACGCTGCCGACCGTCATCGGTCGGACCACGGGCCACAAGACGTGCAGGATGTCGTCCCAGATCGACGCCGGATCGTGAATGAGGCCCATCAGGTCGAACCGGCTGAGCTGTTCGTTCAGGTTTGCTCCCGGCTCCAGACCCAGCAGCATGCAGCCGACCTGGTAGGTGGCGAACCAGATCAGCGGAAACGTCAGGGGATTGCCGACAATGGTGCCCAAGGCCGAGGCGATCAGGCTGCCTCCCACCAGGAACGCAGCCACAAAGCCGATCACGAAATGGAAACCCATGAACGGCGTGAACGACGCGAAGACCCCGGCAGCGAAACCGGCGGCGATGGCATGCGGCGATGCCTTCAGCCGCCTCACCCGGTGCCAGGCATACCCCCAGGCCCGGCGCCATCCCCGCCGCGGCCAAAGCCACGCCAACAGGCGCTCGTGGAACGGAGGTTTCGTTCGCCGCTTGAACAACATCTCGATTTACCAGACCGGAGAACGTCGGGCGCGCCGGAACGATGCCTGGCAGCCGTCAGGGCCTTGCCCCTGCCGCTCGGCCCGACCTGTCGTGGCGATCAAGGATTCGTCGCATTCGATACGGGAACCTGATCGCCCATGCCACTCTTCCACGATCACGCCGAGTTTCCCCTTGCCACTGCTTCCCGACCGCCGCCCTGTCCTCATGCCGATACCCGCTGCGTGCGGCTGACGACCGTCTTGCGCCTGAGTTCGGCGATGATCTTGTTCAGGTGCTTGACGTCCCAGACCTCGACCTCGATGCGGATCTCGAAAAAGTCGGGCGCCCGATTGAGGATCGACAGGTTGGCGATATTGCCGTCGTTCTCTCCGATGACAAGGGCGACCTGTGCGAGCGCTCCCGGTTCGTTGAGCACCGTTACGATGATTTCGGTCGGGAACCGCTCGTTGCTGCCCTCGGAGATATCCCAGGCAAGGTCGATCCAGCGCTCCGGTTCGTCGTCGAACTCCTTCAGCGCCTTTGCGTGAATCGGATAGATCGTGATCCCCTCCCCGGGAGTGAATATGCCGACGATCCGGTCGCCGGGGACCGCACCCGCGCCGCTGGCCATCCGAATCGGCAGGTCGGAGTTGAATCCGCGCACCGGGATGGGGTGCGACGACGCGGTCGGCGTGTCGCGCCGCCCGAGGCTGCCGGGCAGACGGATCACGTGCCGCCAGCTCAGCAGTCGTTCGCCGACGCCGCGACGGCGGATCTTGGCCGGCTTCAGATCGATCTCCCGGTCGACGGCCCGGAGCACGTCGGCGATCGGCAGGTGGCCGCGGCCGATCCCGGCAAGCAGATCGTCGAGGTGCTTCAGTCCCAGACGGGGAACCGCCTTGACGATTTCTTCCTCGTCGTACTCTCGCCCTGCTTCCTTGAGCTTTCGCTGTAGGATTTCGCGTCCAAGCCCCGCATACTGCCGGCGAACCGCCTCCCGCGTCGCCCTCCGGATCGCCGAGCGGGCCTTGCCGGTTACCGCGAACGCCTCCCAGGCTGCCGGCGGTGTCTGCGCGTTCGAGCGGATGATCTCCACCTCGTCGCCGTTTTCAAGCTCGGTAATCAGCGGCGCATGGTTGCCGTTGATCCGGCAACCGACGCACGTGTTGCCGACATCGGTATGGACCGCGTAGGCGAAATCGATCGGCGTCGCACCGCGCGGCAGGGCGATCAGCCGTCCTCCAGGCGTGAAGCAGAACACCTGGTCCTGGAACAGTTCCAGCTTGGTGTGCTCGAGGAATTCCTGGGGATTGTCGCCCTCGGCCAGGATGTCGATCAGGTGGTGAAGCCAACGGTAGGCGGTCGAGTCCTTTGCCAGCGGCACCGCGCCGACTGCCCCATTGGAATCGTCCTTGCCGTTGCCGCCGGAGCCGTTCGTCCAGTCCTTGTAGAACGCGTGCGCGGCGACACCGCGTTCGGCCACCTCGTGCATCTCATGGGTGCGGATCTGCAGCTCGACGCGCTTGTTGCGGGGACCGACCACAGTCGTGTGCAGTGAGCGGTAGTCGTTCTGCTGCGGCGTCGAGATGTAATCCTTGAAGCGGCCGGGCACCACGCGCCACGTGCGGTGCACCACGCCGAGCGCGCGGTAGCATTCATCGGTCGTCGACACGATCACCCGGAAGCCGAAGATGTCGGACAGCTGGCCGAGCGAAATCTGCTTGCGCTGCATCTTGCGCCAGATCGAGTACGGACGCTTCTCGCGGCCGTGGACGGTTGCCTCGATGCCGTGTTCGGCAAGGCGCTCGCGCAACGCCTGTTCGATTTCGCGGATGAGATCGCCGCTCTCCTCCCGCAACGCGGTCAGCCGATCGGAGATGGTCTTTCGCGCGTCGGGATTGAGTGCCTGGAACGCCAGGTCCTCCAGTTCCTCGCGCATCTCCTGCATGCCCATCCGGCCTGCGAGTGGCGCGTAGATGTCCATGGTCTCCTGCGCGATACGCTGGCGCTTCTCTGGTGCGACGTGATGCAGCGTCCGCATGTTGTGCAGCCGGTCGGCAAGCTTCACCAGCAGCACGCGGATATCGTCGGAGATGGCGAGCAGAAGCTTGCGCAGGTTCTCGGCCTGCGCCGCCTCCTTGGTCACCAGGTCGAGACGCCGGATCTTCGTGAGCCCATCGACCAGCGAACCGATTTCCGGGCCGAAGATCTCGTCGATCTCCGCCCGCGTCGACTCGGTGTCCTCGATGACGTCGTGCAGCAGGGCTGCGGCTATCGTCGCGTCATCAAGCTTCAGATTGGTGAGAATGGCGGCGACCTCGAGCGGATGCGAGAAGTACAGGTCGCCGGACGCCCGCGTCTGCGTCCCGTGCGCCTTCATCGCGTAGACGTAGGCACGGTTCAGCAGGCTTTCGTCGGCATTCGGATCGTAACTTGTGACCCGTTCGACCAGCTCGTACTGACGCATCATGGGTGCTGCCCGCACGGCGCAGAATATTCGAGTAAACCTCCCCCTTTAACCCGAAAACCTGTACCGGAACATGAACGGCCGGCGATCATGGCGACCGCCGGCCGGGGGAATTTGTCGTCCGGCGACCGCTCAGTAGTTCGAGCGGGTACCGGGCACATCGGCGGGAGGCAGGCCTTCCAGCCCCCGCAGAAGGTCCTCTTCCGTCATGCGGTCGAGCTGGACGTCCTCGTCGGCAACGGACTGGCCGGCCGGTACGCCCGCGCTTCGATCCGCCGACAGCAGCGGCACCACGTCCGGCTCTGGCTCGTCCACCTCGACATGCTTCTGCATGGAATGGACGAGGTCCTCCTCAAGGTCGGCCGGATCGATGGTCATGTCGGCGATCTCGCGCAACGCGACGACGGGGTTCTTGTCGTTGTCGCGGTCGACCGTCAGCTGGGCGCCCTGCGAAATGCTGCGTGCCCGGTGGGCCGCCAGAAGAACCAGATTGAACCTGTTCGGTACCTTGTCGACGCAATCTTCGACCGTGACGCGCGCCATGTTGGCTCGTCTCCTGCCTGTGGTTGGCTGAAAATCCGCGGGTTATGTATGCCTTGCACCTCCAAAACGCAAGCGCCAGGCTGCATCCCGTGCATGCTCATCCTGCCGTTGCGGCGACGCGTTCACGTCTGACGACCGTGATCAGGGCCACACCGGTGAGGACGACCGCGCCGCCGGCGAACACGATGGCGCCCGGTCGCTCGCCCAGGAACAGCATGCTGCCGGCAATCGAAAACAGCGGCAGAAGCAGCAGCACCGGCATCACCTGGGATACAGGATTGCGGGACAGGACGTGATACCAGATCCCGTAGCCGAGCGCTGTCATCACCAGGCCGAGGTAGAGCACCGTGCTCCATCCGACCCACGTGGCGTTAGCGAGCGCGGCAAGCTGCCCGTCCTCGATCAGGAACGAGCTTGCAATCATCTGCGGTCCGGCGAACACGCCGACCCAGGCGATCAGCGCGAAACCGTCGACGGCACCGTCGAGGCGTTTCACCATGATCTGGCCGACGGCCCACATGAAGGCGCCGCTTGCCGTAAGCAGCATCGGGAACAGCTGTTCCTTGAGGCTCGGCTGGCCGGCAATCAGCACGATGCCGGCGAAGGCGATCACCAGGCCGATGATCCGCTGCAGGCCTGGCCGTTCGCGCAGGAGGATCACGCCGAGCAGAACCCCGAACGGGATTTCCAGCTGGACGACGATCACGGCCAGCGAGGCATCCATCATCGCCAACCCCGAGAACGTGAGTCCGTACTGGATCGTGGCGCTGACGAGGGCGATCCAGAAAATCTCCAGGTAATGGCCGGTGGGCGGCTTCACGAACCAGACCAGGACGAGGGCTGCGATCGAGAATCTGAGTCCCATCAGGAGCAGCGGCGGGATCTCGCCCAGTCCCGCCTTGGCGAACGTGAATCCCAGCCCCCAGATCAGCGGGACGCAAAGGGCAAGGAGAAGATCTCTGATTGGCATCTGGAATGAGTACCGGACGACACGACGGGCCATGCACAATGTGCCGGGAGCGGTGCCGAGGCAACATGGAAGGTGCCGCCGGCGGTGGAGCCGGCGGCACCGGAATGCTGTTCGGGCAGTTGCCGATCGGCGGGCGGGCGATCTACTGCACGATTACCGGGGTGCCCACCTTGACCCGGTTATAGAGGTCGATGACCTCGGCATTGAGCATGCGGATGCAGCCGCTGGATACCGCGTGGCCTATCGTATGGGCCTGGTTCGTCCCGTGTATCCGGTACAGCGTCGAGCCGATGTAGAGCGCCCGCGCGCCCAGCGGATTGTTGGGACCGCCGGGCATGTACGCCGGCAGCCACGGCTCGCGCTTGCGCATTGCGGCAGGCGGTGTCCACCCCGGCCATTCGGCCTTGCGGGTTATCCGATGGCGACCTTTCCACTGGAAGCCCTGGCGGCCGACACCGACCCCGTACTCGATCGCCTTGCCGTTGCCGAGCACGTAGTACAGCTTCCGCTTGGACGTGTTGACGACGATGGTACCCGGCGCGTGGCCGGCGTCATAGGCGACCACCCGCTTGCCGCGATAGCTCGATCCGTAGTTCCGGAACGGGGCGCGGAAGCTGGTCTGCGTCGATCGTCCGATGCTCGACCCCGAAAAGTTGTATCGGGTATCTGCCGCCGCATCGCCGAACGAGGCGACGACGAAGCACAATCCGAAACCCGCTGCGATAACCCTGCCCCAACGCATGTCGTTCCCCTCACCTGAGTGGTGAACCTGGCTTGCCCCGTGTCCGGACGATAGGGCTCGGTCATCCCCCGCGTCCGATCGTCACACTAGCAGCGGAAGATGAACGGCCGATTACCGCTGGAGTTCCGCGCGCGACCGTCTTTTCCGTCCTCACACGAAATGATCTGATCCGCGATCCGGTGTCCGAGGCGCAGCAGGAGCTGTCGGGCCGTGGCCCCGGTCACCGGGTGGTGCCAGAATGGCGCGATTTCGTCGAGCGGCACAAGGACGAACGCGCGCTCCGCAATGCCGGGATGGGGCAACGACAGCGGCAGCGGTCGCGCAAGGTCCGAACGCACCATGCCCGCGTTGGTGGCAATCCTGCCCCGGTAGTCGAGGAGGTCGATGTCGAGGGTGCGCGGCCCCCAGCGCTGGCGCCGGATCCGCCCGGCTGCCCGCTCGATCCGGTGGCAGCGTTCGAGCAGTGCCGGCGGCGGGAGATGGCTTCGCACCGCGGCGACCGCATTGACGAATGCCGGCTGGTTGGTCCGCCCGAACGGGGCGGTGAGATAGAGGCGCGACACGGCTGCAACCGCGATGTCGGCGCTTTCGAGTTCACTCAATGCCCGCCGCAGCGTGGCTCCGGGCGATCCCCACGGGCCGCCGACATTGCTCCCGAGGCCAAGCAGGATCATCGGCTCACCGGCGCCGCCGATTGGCACTGGCGACAATTTCCGCATATGATCATGGATTGCGAGACTGTCGGATCATGGCTCCGGCGGCACACTTCAAGGTTTCTATATTGAGACTGCCGCAACCGGACAGGTCTCCCGTCCACGGCGGCATTTCAAAGTGAGGATTTCGCGATGCATTTCTATCCCAACGAGCGCTTTGCGCTCTTCATCGACGGCGCCAACCTCTACGCGGCGGCCCGTGCCCTCAACTTCGACATCGACTACAAGCGCCTCCTGACGCTGTTCCAGGGCAAGGGCCATCTCGTGCGGGCCCTCTACTATACCGCGCTCGTCGAGGACCAGGACTATTCGCCGATCCGTCCGCTGATCGACTGGCTCGACTACAACGGGTATTCGATCGTCACCAAGCCGACCAAGGAGTTCACCGATGCCATGGGCCGGCGCAAGATCAAGGGCAGCATGGACATCGAACTGGTCATCGATGTCATGGAGATGGTCGACCACCTCGATCACGTGATCCTGTTTTCCGGCGACGGCGATTTCCGGCCGATGATCGAGGCGGTACAGCGCCGCGGCCGGCGCGCAAGCGTGGTGTCTACGCTGCAGACCAAGCCGCCCATGGTCGCTGACGAACTGCGCCGCCAGGCGGACCAGTTCATCGACCTCGCCGATCTGGAGGCCGAGATCGGCCGCGACCCGGCCGAGCGCGAATCGCGACGCGACCAGTTCCGCTATCAGCAGGACGAGGACGAGTTCGAGGACGTGTGAGGCGACAGTGCAGCACACTGCCGTTCGCGGTGTCGTCGCCGAACCGCCGAAGGACTGCGCGCTGTGTCCGCGCCTCGTTGCCTTTCGCCACGTGAATGCCGAGCGGCGGCCGGACTGGTACAACGGCGCGGTGCCCTCGTTCGGCCCCGACGATGCCGAGCTTCTGGTCGTAGGCCTGGCGCCGGGGCTGTCCGGGGCCAACCGGACCGGCCGCCCGTTCACCGGTGACTACGCCGGCGACCTGCTCTACGCGACGCTGATCGCCTTCGGCTTTGCCGAGGGCCGGTATGCCGCCGATCCCGCAGACGGGCTTCGCCTGAAACGGGCGATGATCACCAACGCGGTGCGTTGCGTGCCGCCGCAGAACAAGCCGGTCGGCTCCGAGATCGGCAACTGCCGCGCGTTCCTCGCCGGGCGCATCGCCGCCCTGCCCCGCCTCCGGGCCATACTGACGCTTGGCCGCATCGCCCACGACTCCACGGTCCGAGCCCTGGGCGCCCGCCCGGCAGCGCATCCGTTCGGTCATGCGGCAGAGTCCCCGATCGGAGCGATCCGCCTGTTCGCGAGCTATCACTGCTCGCGTTACAACACGAACACCGGTCGGCTGACGCCGGAGATGTTCGAGGCCGTGTTCCGGCGCATCGCGGATTATCTCGGACCCTGAACCCCCACCCGTCATTGAAGGTGCGGTGAGGCAGTCCGACGACATGCTGCCCGTGGGTGCCGGACCTCTCCGTCGTCATTCCGGAAGGCCGGATCCAGTGCAGCCAGCACCGCCGGCCAGGTACCGCTGCCCTCAGCCGCGTTCGCGCAGCAGCCGCGCCTTCTCGCGCTGCCACGTGCGCGTCTTCTCGGTCTCGCGCTTGTCGTGCAGCTTCTTGCCGCGGGCGAGCGCCAGCTCCAGCTTGGCGATGCCGCGCTCGTTGAAGTAGATCCGCAGCGGCACCAGCGTCATGCCTTCGCGCTGCACCGCCCCGGCCAGTCTCGCAACCTCGCGCTTGTGCACCAGCAGCTTTCGCGGTCGCCGCGGGTCGTGGTTGAAGCGGTTGCCGGCCGAATATTCGGCGATGTGCGCATTGAGAAGCCACAGCTCGCCGTTCTCGACGCTTGCATAGGCTTCGGCGAGGCTCGCCTTGCCGTCGCGCAGGCTTTTCACCTCGGTCCCGAGGAGCGCGAGACCCGCCTCCAGCGTCTCCTCGATCTCGTAGTTGTAGCGGGCCCTGCGGTTCTCGGCGACGACACGCCGGCCGGGTTCCTGGCGCGCCTTCTTGGCACCGCCACTCTTCGCCGACATCGCGGACCGCGCTTCTAGGCGTTGGTGAGACCGGCGTGCACCATCGCCGCGCGCACCTGCTGGCGCGTGCTCTCCGACGGCTGCACCAGCGGCAGCCTGACGTCCGGCTGACACAGTCCGAGGACGTGGACGGCGTACTTGACCGGGCCCGGGCTCGTCTCGGCGAACAGGGCGATGTGCAGCGGCATCAGCCGGTCCTGGACCGCGAGCGCGGACTTGAAGTCGCCGTTGAGGCACGCCGTCTGGAACTCCGCGCACAGCGCCGGTGCGACGTTGGCGGTGACCGAGATGCAACCGTGGCCGCCGTGCGCCATCACCCCCAGGGCGGTGGCGTCCTCACCGGAAAGCTGCAGGAACTCCGGCCCCATCGCCAGCCGCTGCTTGCTGATGCGGGAGAGGTCGCAGGTCGCATCCTTGACGCCGATGATGCGTTCCAGCTCGAACAGCCGCGCCATCGTATCCACCGACATGTCGATGACGCTGCGCGGCGGGATGTTGTAGATGATGATCGGCAGGTCGACCGCGTCGTGGATCGCCTTGAAGTGCTGGTACAGGCCCTCCTGCGTCGGCTTGTTGTAGTAGGGCGTGACGACCAGCGCCGCATCCGCCCCGGCCTTCTGCGCGTGCCGCGTCAGGTCGATCGCCTCGGCGGTGCTGTTGGATCCGGTCCCGGCAATCACCGGCACCCGCCCGGCGGCGGTGGCGATGCACAGTTCCACCACCCGCTTGTGCTCGGCGTGGGTAAGCGTCGGTGATTCGCCGGTGGTGCCGACCGGCACCAGTCCGTGCGAGCCCTGGGCGATCTGCCAGTCGACGAACGCCTCGAAGCTCTCCTCGTCGATCGAGCCGTTTCGCATCGGCGTGATCAGGGCCGTCAGCGATCCCTTGAACATGATTGTGGTCCTTGCGACGTCTTGCCTCCCGACCGGGTGTGTCCGGTGGTTGGGGATCTTGGAGGAACGGGGGCGGCCCCATGCAGGTTGCGGCCAAAATAGTACCTGCTGCCGGCAGGGGCAAGACGGTCGCCGCGGGCGGCGCGAATCGGCGGCTCACTCGCGCGAATCCTTTGTCTCGCACTGCGTTTTGCCTTATTTGGAACGCATCGGCGGGCAATGAATGTGGCGGTGAATGCCGTTTTCGCGAGGCCGACAGGGATCAGCGTTAACACATCGTTGCGAGTATTGTTTGAAGCTGGACGGGAATGAGGTCCGGTTTGAACGAAGGCAGCCGAATGACTCCAGAGTTTCCCGCGCCCGGCAGGCGGAAGCGCCTTGCCGTCATGTGCATGACCGTTTCCGTCGTGACCGCCGTCGCCATGGCCGCCCCCGCAGGCGGTGCCGTGGCCGCCATCGCTCCCGACGACGCCCGCCAGGACATCAACCGGCAGGCCAAGTCGTCGCGCCTCGACACGTCAGCCGCCAATGTCCGGCTGGCCTCCCGCGACGTCGGCGACGTGCTCGCCGGCGCCAACCTCGCGACGGTCAAGGCGGCGATCAAGGAGGCCCGTGCAGGCAACACGTCGGCGGCGCTTGCCCGCGAGGCGAACCTGGGTGATCCCGCCGCGCGCACGCTCATCGACTGGATGGTGATGCGGTACGGCAAGGGCGTCGACTTCGCCACCCTCGCCCGCTTCATCGCCGACCACCCGCACTGGCCGGAAATGGACGCGATCCGGTCGCGCGCCGAGCAGGAGCTGCTCACCGGGCCGTTCGGCACCGACGTGGTGCGCGGCCATCTCGCGAAGATGCCGCCGCGGTCGATCTACGGCAGACTGGCGCTGGCGCGGGTGCACCTGGAAGCCGGCGATCGCGCCGCCGCCGCCGGGCTGGTGCGTGCGCTGTGGACCGAGGAGACCCTCGGCGAGGCGATGGAGTCACGCATTCTCAAGGGGTTCGGCGAGCTCCTGCGCGACGAGGATCATGGCCTGCGGCTGGTCAACCTGATCTACCGGCACGAGACCACCGCCGCGCTGCGCCAGGCGAAGCGGATGTCGTCGGCGCACGTCGCCATGGCCGAGGCCGCCCGGCTTCTCATCAACGGCGACAAGGGCGGACCGCGGGCACTGAACAAGGTGCCGGAGCGGCTGCGCGGCCAGCTCGTCATGCGCTATGCGCTGGCCCGCTACCATCGCCGCAATGGCGACGAGGCCAAGGCGCGCGAGATCGTGCTGGCGGTCCCGGTCAGCCACCAGGAACTGTCCAACCCGGATGTCTGGTGGACCGAGCGCAAGCTGCTCGCCCGCGGCGCCCTCGCCCGCAGCACCTCGAAGGCATGGCCCGATGCCTACCGCCTCGCCGCCGCCCACGGCTTCGCCTCCGGGACCCCGCTCGCCGAAGGCGAGTTCCTTGCCGGCTGGATCGCCCTGCGGTTCCTGAAGCGCCCGGATACCGCCATCAAGCACTTCAGGACCATCCTCGAGCGCGACGACAAGGACATGAACCTGTCGCAGGCCCACTACTGGCTGGCCCGCAGCTATCTTGCCATGGGTCGCCATGAGGAGGCAGACCGGCATCTGCGGGCGGGCGCGAAGTATCCGCGCACCTACTACGGCCAGCTGTCGCGCGGCGCCATCGGCGAAGGCACGAAGCCGATCGCCGTCCCCGACACGCCACCGGTCGCCGACACGGTCAAGGCCGCGGTGGGACGCGACGACGTCGTCCGCGCCATCAGGATGCTTGCGGCGACCGACAACTACGATCTCCTGCCGCAGTTCTTCACCTCGGTGCTCGACCGGTTCTCCTCGGTGGAGGAACGCGCCGCCCTTGCCAGCATCGCCTGGGACATCGGCCAGCCGAACCTCGCCCTGCGCATGGCGAGGCTGTCGCTGGCGCACGGCATCGACATGGGCGCCTATGCCTACCCGCGCCACGCCATGCCGAAGTACCGCCGGGTCACGCCGCAGGTCGAGGAAGCTCTGCTGTACGGGCTGATCCGCCAGGAGAGCGAGTTCAATCCCAAGGCGGTAAGCTGGGCCGGGGCCCGCGGGATGATGCAGATCATGCCGGCGACCGGCAAGCTGATCGCCCGCCAGCACCGCCAGAAGTACGACGTCAATCTCCTGACCACCGACCCCTCGTACAACGTCACCCTGGGGCACGCCCACCTGCATGACCTGCTTCAGAGCTTCAACGGCTCCTACATCATGACCCTGGTCGCCTACAACGCCGGGCCGGGCCGCGTGAAGCAGTGGATCGAGCGCTATGGCGACCCGCGCAAGGGCGAGGTGGATCCGGTCGACTGGGTGGAGATGATCCCGTTCTCCGAGACCCGGCACTACGTCAAGCGGGTGCTGGAGAACGTGCAGGTCTACCGCTCGCGGCTGGCGCCGGCGACCATGGTCCCGCTGCGTGCCGACCTCGAGCGCGGCCGCTTCGGCGCCCCGTCGGTCACCGACGTCGACATCGAGGCCGCCGCCTCCACCGGCTGCAACTGGCGCGATCTCGGCACCATCGAAGGCCTCATCGCCTGCAACGATTAGGCCTCGGTGCGGGGGAAGGCCGCGCATCGCATGCGCAGGCCCCGCCCCCCCGCACTTGCGGTTTCCCGCACCCTTCCGTCTCTTCGGCACCCTCTTTCGTCATTCCGGCGCAGGCCGGAATCCAGTTCTGAGTCAACAACTGGCCGCAATGCCGCTCTGGACCCCGGCCTTCGCCGGGGTGACGTGGGGCCTGGACGGGGTGCATCACCGACGGCGTTGGTATACTCTGCCTCTCTCTTGTGTCCTGCGGTGCAACGGTCGCGACGTGCGACTGCAACGGAACGGCCAGCCATGGACCGTCGCCCTTTTGTCTACATCATGGCGAGCAGGCGAAACGGAACGCTTTATACCGGCGTCACCAGCAATCTGCCCAGCCGGGTATGGCAGCATCGGACGCGGGCGACAGGAGGTTTCACGGCCCGGTACAATGTTCACCGGCTTGTCTACGTGGAGCCGCACGAAACCATGGAAGCGGCTATCGTCCGCGAGAAACAGATCAAGGAGTGGCAGCGGGCATGGAAGCTCCGCCTGATCGAATCGGTAAATCCCGGTTGGCGCGACCTCGCGGAGGATCTGAACCGCTAGAGCCCGTCTCCCGTCGCACCGGCGTGGATGTCGGAACCGGGTCTCCCACCGCCATCTGGCGCCATCTCTACTTCACCGTCCACGACGGCACCCGCCTCTATGCCCGCGACTACGGCCCGCGCACGGCCAGGGCGCTGCCGGTGGTCTGCCTCGCCGGGCTGACCCGCAATTCGAAGGATTTCCACCTCCTCGCCGAGCGGCTTTCGGCGAAGCGTCGGGTGCTCGCCCTCGACTGGCGCGGCCGCGGCCGCTCCGGGCGCGCCGACTGGCGGACCTACACGCCGATGGTCGAGCTCGCCGACACGCTGTCGCTGATGACGATGGCCGGCATCGGCGAGGCGGCGGTCGTCGGCACCTCGCGCGGCGGCATCGTCGCCATGCTGATGGCCGCCATCCGGCCGACCGCCATCCGCGCCGCCGTCCTCAACGACATCGGCCCCGCCATCGCGCCAGAGGGGCTGCTGCGCATCTACGGCTTCCTCAACCACACGCCGGCGCCGGCCGACTGGCGCCATGCCGCCGAGATCCTCGAGAAGGCCCACGGCGCCGCCTTCCACGGCCTCGGCCCCGACGACTGGATGGCCTATGCCAGGCGGACCTTCCGCGACGTGAACGGCCGCCCCGTCATCGACTTCGACCCCGAGCTGCGGCAGAGCTACGTCGCTTATGACGACATCGTCTCCGGCCGGACCCCGGATCTCTGGCCGCAGTTCGAGGCGATGCGGGCGATCCCGGTGCTGGTGCTGCGCGGCGAAAACTCCGACATCCTCACCGCGGCGACGGTCGACGCCATGCGGAAGCGCCATCCCCGCCTCAGGGCGATGACAGTGGCCGGCCGCGGGCACCCGCCGTTCCTCGACGAACCCGGCGTGCCGGAGGCGATCGAGGCGCTGCTCGACGATGCCGACCACCGCCCCGCCGGCTGAGCGATTCGCCGGGCGGCGCCGCGGCAATGCGCCCGCCCGTACCGGCCGCGCATCGGCCCCGGCGACCCGCCGTCCGCCGCGGAATTGCCGCGGTTCCGTCGCCGTCCCGCCGCTGTGTGGCAATTGTGACACGCGGCGTGACAATCTATCCATG
>CAZSNL010000030.1:0-27771 GCA_964608275.1 uncultured Hyphomicrobiales bacterium
GCTCAACTGGATGAAGCGGATGATCGCGGTGCGCAAGCAGCACCCGGCGTTCGGGCGGGGTACCCTCACCTTCCTCTACCCGCGCAATCGCAAGGTGCTGGCCTACCTGCGCAGCTACGAGAACGACATCGTGCTCTGCGTCGTCAATCTCGCCCGTTCGGCGCAGGCGGTCGAACTGGATCTGTCGGAGTTCCGGGGTCGGGTACCCATCGAGCTTCTCGGTCGATCACCGTTTCCGCCGGTCGGCGACCTGCCGTACATGCTGACGCTGCCGGCCTACGGGTTCTTCTGGTTCATTCTGGCCGAGGAGGCCGAGCTGCCGGGCTGGCATGAACCGATTCCCGAGCCGCTGCCGGAGTTCATCACGCTGGTGATGAGCGGCGACTGGAAGGATCTTCTCCAGACCGGTAGCCGCCGCGCACTCGAAACTGACGCCCTGCCGATGTTCCTCCCCAAGCAGCGCTGGTTCGCGGCCAAGAACGCCCGTCGCATCGAGCCGCGCATCGTGTGGTCGGCACTGTTCGGCGACAGCGAGACCTTCCATCTCGCCGAGATATCGGTGGCGGTCGACGGCTCCGACGCTCGTCAGCGCTATTTGCTGCCGCTGGCCCGCGCCTGGGGCGAACAGCACATCGTCTTCGGCTCGCCCCTTCTCTCGTACGCACTGGCGAAGATCCGCCGTGGCGCGCGGGTCGGCGCACTGTACGACGCGACCCAGAGCGACCGTTTTGGCCCTGCCGTCATCGCAGCGATGCGGGCAGGAGAAGCGGTTGAGGCTCCGGACGGGCAGATCGTCTTCACCGGCACCCCACAGCTCGGTGCGATCGAACTGTCGCCCGAACCATCCGGTCGCCGCCTCGGAGTGGAGCAGAGCAACACGTCGATCATTGTCGATGAGCAGGTTATCCTGAAGATCTACCGGCGCCTGCAGACAGGCATTCAACCGGAAATCGAGGTAAGCCGATTCCTCACCGAGGTGGCCGGGTTCGAAAACGCACCGCAATATCTCGGCGCAATGGAGTACCGGCCGCAGGAAGGCCCGCCGACTGCGCTGGGGGCTGCCTTTACCGTCGTCGGCAACCAGGGCGACGGCTGGACATTCACCGTCGAATGGCTGGAGCGCCTGCTGGAGGACGAAGCCCTGATGCGATCCGAAGGTCATGTCGAGGGCGAACAACTGTTCGCCGACTACATGGCACTCGCCCGCACGCTGGGACAACGGACGGCGGAACTGCACAGCGCGCTGGCGACCGAAACCGATGATCCCGCCTTCACCGTAGAGCCGGTCTCCGACGAAGATCGCGTCCGGTGGGTAGCCGCTGCCCATGAGCAGCATGCCCGCGCCCGCGCCGCGCTTGCATCCTCCCTGACCGGCCAGCCGGAACGGATCGCCGGTCTTGCCCGCATGGTGCTCGATGGCGAGGACGAGATCTCGGAGCGGATCGACCGGCTGGCGTCGATCCCAACCAGCGCCCGCAAGTCGCGCATCCACGGCGACTATCATCTCGGGCAGGTCCTCATATCGCACAATGACTTCTACATCATCGACTTCGAGGGCGAACCTGCCCGTTCTGTTGAAGATCGCCGCCAGAAGACGTCACCCTTGAAGGATGTGGCGGGCATGCTGCAGTCGTTCACTTACGCGGCGCAGACCAGCGTCAAGTGGGCGAGCGAGCAGCCCGTGCCGAGCGAGGCCGCTGCTGCAATGGCGGAAGACTGGAACCGGCTCACAAGCGAAGCATTCCTGATCGCATACGCCGAGGCGATGGCGGGGACACCGACCTGGCCCGGAGACACAGAGGCCCGGCGGCTGCTCGACTTCTTCCTGCTGGAGAAGACGCTTTACGAAATTGCCTACGAAGCGGCCAACCGGCCGCGCTGGCTCGATATCCCGCTCACCGGGCTGGTTCGTCTGCTGGAATGGGAGCCTGCCGATGGCGAAGACGCCAGCGGAGACTGAAACGGCACAGGCCTGGCGACCGGACGACGACGTTGTCAGATCGATTGTTGAAGCCCGCAACGGCGACCCTTTCGCAACGCTTGGACCGCATCGCACCGGCCGCACGCTGAGCTTGCGCGTCTTCCGTCCCGATGCCGAGGAGGTCCGGGTCGTGGATGCGCAAGGCAGACCGATCGCCAGGCTGGATCGAATCCACCCCGAGGGTTTCTTCGCCGGCCAGGTCGGCGATCGCAGCGAACCGTTCACCTATCGGCTCGTCCTCAGGCGGGGAGGAGGCGAGGAGACAATCGAGGATCCGTACCGCTTTCCGCCTCTGCTGGGCGACCTTGACATCCATCTTATCGGCGAAGGCGAACATCTCCGACTCCATGAGAAACTCGGCGCTCATCCAATGGAGTTGGAAGGCATTTCAGGCGTCGGGTTCGCGGTCTGGGCGCCCAACGCGAGGCGTGTCAGCGTGGTCGGGTCGTTCAACGACTGGGACGGTAGGATCCACCCGATGCGTTTGCGCCACGGTGCTGGCGTCTGGGAGATATTCATCCCCGGCCTTGCCCCCGGTACACCCTACAAGTTCGAGATCCTGGGGGCAGGCGGACACCTGCTGCCGCTCAAGGCCGATCCCTTTGCTTTCGCCTGCGAACGACCGCCGGCCACGGCATCGCTGATCCATGGCCTACCCGACGGCGATTGGCGCGACGGAGAATGGATGCGCCAACGCCACGACCGCCACACCACTAACGCACCCATCGCCATCTACGAATGCCATCTCGGCTCGTGGATGCGCGAGCACGACCGCTATCTCACCTACGACGAGCTTGCCGAACGGCTGGTGCCCTACGTTCGCGATCTCGGTTTCACCCACATCGAGTGCATGCCGGTCTCCGAACATCCGTTCGACGGCTCGTGGGGCTACCAGCCGGTCGGTCTGTTTGCACCGACCAGCCGGTTCGGCCCGCCGGAGGCGTTCATGAGATTCGTGGAGGCCGTCCACGCGGCGGGATTGGGACTCCTGCTCGATTGGGTACCCGGTCACTTCCCCTCCGATGCCCACGGACTGGCGCGGTTCGACGGAACGGCGCTGTACGAGCACGCCGACCCCCGTCAGGGTTTCCACCGCGACTGGAATACGCTGATCTACAACTATGGCCGCCGCGAGGTGGCGAACTTCCTTCTTTCGAATGCGCTGTTCTGGCTCGACCGCTACCATGTCGATGGCCTGCGGGTCGATGCCGTCGCCTCCATGCTCTACCTGGATTACAGCCGGCGTCCCGGCGAGTGGATCCCGAACTTACACGGCGGCAACGAGAACCTCGACGCGATCGCCTTCATCAAGCGGCTAAACGAGCTCGTTTACGGCAACCACCCCGGCTCGGTGACCATCGCCGAGGAATCCACGGCCTGGCCCGCCGTGTCGCGCCCGGTCTACCTCGGCGGCCTCGGTTTCGGCTACAAGTGGAACATGGGTTGGATGCACGACACCTTGAGCTATTTCCGCCGCGACCCTATTCACCGCCGATATCATCAGAACGAACTCACATTCGGCCTGCTGTACGCGTTCTCGGAAAACTTCATTCTGCCGCTGTCACATGATGAGGTCGTGCACGGCAAGGGCTCGCTGCTCGGCAAGATGCCGGGTGACCGCTGGCAGAAGTTCGCCAACCTGCGAAGCTACTATGCCTTCATGTGGACCCACCCGGGCAAGAAGCTGCTTTTCATGGGCGGCGAATTTGCCCATGAAAGCGAGTGGAATCATGATGCCAGCCTCGACTGGCATCTGCTGTCCGACGACATGCATCGCGGTGTCCAGCGTCTCGTTCGCGACCTCAACGCACTCTACCGCTCGCGCTGCGCCCTCCACGTCCATGACTGCGATCCGGAAGGCTTCGAGTGGGTTGACGCCAGCGACGCCGACAACAGCGTCCTGTCATATTTGCGCAAGGGAAATGACGACGACCCGCCCTGCCTCGTCGTCTGCAACTTCACGCCGATACCGCGGCATGCCTATTCGGTCGGCGTACCGCGCGGCGGAACCTGGATAGAACGGCTCAATACCGACGCCGTCGACTACGGCGGCAGCGGTGTCGGAAACCTGGGCGCGGTCGAGGCCGTGGCCGAGCCATGCCACGGCCGACCATGGTCTTTGCCGCTCACGCTGCCACCGCTCGCTACCATCGTGCTGGAACCCGCAGGCTGATCGCGGGTTTCCCGGGCGCGGGACGGAGAATATGGCATGAAGCAATCCGATCCGGCGTCTGTCGGCACAACCTATGGCCTGGCCAGCCCTCCCAGCCACCGGACGACATCGTCGTCGACCTATCGTGTGGAACCAGGGCACTCCTACCCGCTCGGCGCCACCTGGGACGGCAGCGGCGTCAACTTCGCCCTCTTCTCGGCCAATGCCGAGAAGGTGGAACTGTGCCTGTTCGATCCCGCCGGCCGCCGCGAGGTTGCGCGGATCCCCCTGCCCTCCTATACGCATGAGGTCTGGCACGGCTACCTGCCCGACGCCACGCCCGGCCTCCTTTACGGCTACAGGGTACACGGTCCCTACGATCCCGCCCGCGGTCACCGGTTCAACCCCAACAAGCTCCTCGTCGATCCCTACGCAAAGGCTCTTTCCGGGACCATCCGCTGGTCCGACGCCCACTTCGGCTATCGCGTCGGCAGCAATCGCGGCGACCTGTCGTTCGACCGCCGTGACAATGCCTTCGGCATGCCGCGATGCAGGGTCGTCGATCCCGCCTTCACGTGGGGCCAGCATGTCCGCCCTGCCCGCCTGTGGGCGGACACGGTGATCTACGAAGCCCACGTCCGCGGCATGACCATGCTGCATCCCGAAATTCCAGCCGACCGACGCGGCACCTTCGAAGCGTTGTCGTCGCCATACGTAATCGACCATCTGGTGCGCCTCGGGGTGACGGCGATCGAGCTGATGCCCGTTCATGCATTCGTGGACGAGCGGCGGCTGGTGGATCTCGGCCTTAGAAACTACTGGGGCTACAACACGCTGTGTTTCTTTGCCCCCCACCAGGCCTACCTTGGCAGCTTCGGGCGCATCTCGATATTCAAGACGATGGTCAAGCGCCTTCACGAAGCCGGTATCGAGGTCATCCTCGATGTCGTCTACAACCATACCGCGGAAGGCAACGAGATGGGACCCACCCTCTCCTTCCGCGGCATCGACAATGCGAGCTACTACCGGCTGGTGCCGGACGACCCCCGCTACTACGTCGACGTGACCGGCTGCGGCAACAGCCTCAATCTCAGCCACCCGCGCGTGCTGCAGATGGTCACCGACAGCCTGCGCTACTGGGTCACCGAGATGGGAGTCGACGGCTTCCGGTTCGATCTCGCCACCACCCTGGGCCGCGAGCATTACGGCTTCGATCCGGGCGGCAGCTTCTTCGATGTGATCCGCCAGGATCCCGTGATCGGCCGCACCAAGCTCATTGCCGAGCCGTGGGACACCGGTCCCGAGGGGTATCGTCTCGGCGGCTACGGCCCGGGCTGGGCGGAATGGAACGACCGCTTCCGCGATACCGTGCGGGCGTTCTGGCGCGGCGACGAGAACGTGCTGCCGGAACTCGCCACCCGACTGCTCGGCTCGAGCGACCTGTTCGAGCACCAGGGCCGCAAGGCATGGGCCAGCATCAACTTCATCGCCTCTCACGATGGCTTCACGCTCCACGATCTCGTCTCCTACTCCGAGAAGCACAACTGGGCGAACAAGGAGGAGAACCGAGACGGCCACGACCATAACCTGAGCGCCAACTACGGCGTCGAAGGCCCCACCGACGACGACGGAATCCGTGCCGTACGCGCGCGGCAGAAGCGCAACCTGGTGGCCACCCTGTTGCTCAGCCAGGGCACGCCGATGATCCTGATGGGCGACGAGGTCGGGCGCACGCAGGACGGCAACAACGCCTAGTGCCAGGACAACGAGATCAGCTGGCTCGACGGGCCGGCGATCGGCGAGGAGGACGCGCAGTTCTTCCGCTTCGTCGCACATATGGTGGCGCTGCGACGCAGCCGGCCGATCCTTCGCCAGCTCGAGTTCCTGCACGGCGAGCCCACGGAAAGCGGAATCGCAAATGTCACCTGGCTCCGGGCCGATGGCGAGCAGATGTCGGAGGAGGATTGGGCCGATCCGGTGGCGAAGAGTATCGGCTGGATGCTTGCCCGCGATGGCGAAGCACCGCTTCTGGTCCTGATGAACGCCTCCACGACCGATGTGGAGTTCGTGCTCGCGTCGCCACCCGGCGCCTCGACCTGGACCGTACTGGTCGATACCATGGAAGCCGATCCGTCGCCAGCCTTGGCGCAAACCCTGACGCCCGGCTCGGCCTACGCCCTTCCGGCGCGCACGCTGGCGGTCCTAGAGGCGCGGCCGCGTGATGCATGAGAGCGGCGGGCGTTTCGCTCATCCGCTGCCCTTCGGAGCCGGGCTGACCGCCGATGGCAGTGTTCGCTTTCGCTTGTGGGCCCCAGGTCAGCACGCGGTCGCGCTCTGGGCAGAGGCAGCGGACACGCGCCTGCCCATGCAGCCCGCAGGGGATGGATGGTTCGAACTCGAAACCGACACCATCGGTCGAGGCGACCCCTACCGCTACGAACTGTCCGACGGCATGAAGGTCCCCGATCCGGCGTCCCGCGGCCAGGCCGGCGACGTTCACGGCCCCAGCCTTGTCATCGACCCCCGGTCCTATCGCTGGCGTCACCCGCAGTGGCAGGGCCGGCCCTGGCACGAAGCAGTGTTGTCCGAGGTACACGTCGGCACCGCATCGCCCGAAGGCACCTGGGAGGGGCTGCGCCACCGCCTCGAGCACTGGGCGGACACCGGGTTCACAGCCATCGAACTGATGCCGCTTGCGGCATTTTCAGGGACACGTGGCTGGGGATACGACGGCGTTCTGCCGTTTTCCCCGGCCCGCAGCTACGGCACGCCGGATGATCTCAAGCGGCTGGTCGACGAGGCTCACGGTCTCGGACTCATGATGTTCCTGGATGTCGTCTACAACCACTTCGGGCCGGACGGGAACTATCTGCACGCCTATGCCCCGCAGTTCTTTGATCCGGGACGCCAGACGCCATGGGGCCCAGGCATCGACTTCACCCGGCGCGAGGTCCGCGAGTTCTTCATTCACAATGCCCTTTACTGGCTAGCCGAATACCGCTTCGACGGCCTTCGCTTCGACGCGGTCGACCAGATCGCCGATCCCTCCGACGAGCACATTCTCGAAGAACTTGCCCGCCGCGTCCGCGCCGCGATACCCGATCGTCATGTCCACCTGGTGCTGGAGAACGACAAGAACTCGGCCCGCTTGCTGGAGCGCGACGGCGATGCGCCACGCTGGTACACCGCGCAATGGAATGACGATTACCATCATGCCGTGCACGTCGCCCTGACGGGTGAGAGCGATGGATACTATTGCGACTATGCCGTCGACCCCCCGGGGCAGATCGCGCGTGCGCTCGCCGAAGGATTCATCTATCAGGGTCAGCGATCCCCGTTTCGTGACGACAGACCGCGCGGAGAGCCGAGCGCCGGCCTGCCGACGACCGCCTTCGTGAGCTTCATCCAGAACCACGACCAGGTCGGCAACCGGGCGCTGGGCGAGCGCCTGACCGTTCTCGCCGATGACCGGGCGGTCGAGGCGGCCCTGGTGCTGCTCCTTCTTTCACCACAGGTTCCGCTCCTGTTCATGGGCGAGGAATGGGGCGAGACCCAGCCGTTCTGGTTCTTCTGCGACTTTCACGACGAACTGGCCGCAGCGGTGCGCCAGGGACGGCGCTCCGAGTTCCGCCGCTTCGAACGGTTCCGGTCTCCCGAGGCCAGGGCGGAGATTCCCGATCCCAACGCCCCCGCGACCATGGAAGGCTCCAGACTCGACTGGTCAAAGGTACACGACCCGCATCATGGCGCCCGTCTCGCCCTCGTTCGCCGGCTGCTCGAGATCAGGTCGCGCGCGATCTCGCCGCTGCTCGACGATGCGACTGGCAACGCCGGCCACGCCGAGGCCCATGACGGCGTGATCCATGCCCGGTGGCAACTTGCCGGGGGTGCCACGCTGAAGGTGGTTGCAAACCTCCAGCCCATCGGTGGCGGCTCCTCGCCCGATACCGCACCGCTCTTCGCGTGGCCGGAGAGCGCGGCGGTAAACTGTACGCTTCCGCCATGGTCGGTCGTCTGGACGCTCGACGGCCGGTCATGACGAACCGCGACGTCGACCGCCTCGCCGAGGCGTACGGCATCCTTGCGACCTACGTGTCCGAACAGGGCGAACTGCGGGAGGTCTCGCGCGCGACCCGGCGTAGGCTGCTCGAGGCAATGGGCGTCGACGACAGCGGAACCGACCCGCCACCGGCCATCACCCAACCGGTCACCGATCCCGGGCGCTGCTACGTTCCACCGTTCCTGCGCCGGGGCCGGGCATGGGGCGTCACGTGCCAGCTTTACGGCCTCAGGTCGTCACGCAACTGGGGCATCGGCGATTTCGAGGACCTGGCGCGCCTGGCCGAGATCGTCGCTGCCCGCGGCGGCGATTTCCTCGGCGTCAATCCGCTGCACGCGCTGTTCCCCACGCAACCCGAACGCTGCAGCCCATACTCGCCCTCGAGCCGCCGGTTCCTCAACGTCCTGTACATTGCGCCCGACATGGAGCCCGAATTCGCCCATGTTCCTGCATCCTTCCGGGAGAACTGTCGTGCCCTCAGGCGCTCGCGCCTGGTGCGCTACACCGACGTCGCGCGCCTGAAGCTCTCCGTGCTGGAGACGATGCACCGGGCCTTCCGCGCATCAGGCGATCCGGCGCGCCATGCCGCATTCCAGGCATTCCGCACGGAAAACGGCGAGGCACTCGAGCGCCATGCCACGTTCGAGGCACTGGCGGAACACGTCGCCCGCAGGCGTGGCAGGCCGATTCCATGGCAGGACTGGCCCGCACAGTGGCGGCGGCCGGACAGCGCCGACGTCCGCGCGTTTGCCGCAACGTACGATGAACGGCTCGAGTTCTTCGCCTGGCTGCAGTGGCTCGCGCACATCCAGCTTCGGCGCGCCCGGTTGCGGGCGGAGAAGGCCGGCATGCGAATCGGCCTCTATCTCGACCTCGCCGTCGGCGTGGCACCTGATGGTGCCATGGCCTGGCTCGATCCCGACCTGATGGTTCGCGGCGTCCACATCGGCGCACCGCCCGACGCGTTCAACAGCGGCGGGCAGGACTGGGGGCTCGTGCCGCAGCATCCCTGGGTGCTGGCGCAGCGCGACTTCGCACCCTTCCGCGACGACCTTGCCGCCTGCATGCGCCATGCCGGTGCGATACGGATCGATCACGCCATGGCCGTCGACCGCCTGTTCTGGGTGCCGGTCGGCGTCGGTGCCGCAGACGGCGGTTACGTGCGCTACCCGTTTTCGGCCATGCTGGCAGCCATCGCCGAAGAATCCCGCCTCCATCGGTCGCTCGTGATCGGCGAGGCCCTCGGCACCGTTCCCGAAGGGTTCCGGTCACGTCTGGCCGACGCCGAAATCCAGGCCTATCGGGTCCTCCTGTTCGAGCAGCGGCGCGACGGAGGTTTCCGCAGACCGCGCGCATGGCCGCGCCGCGCCCTCGCCTGCGTTTCGACCCATGACCTGCCGACCCTGCGGGGATGGTGGCGCGAACGCGACATCGACTGGCGCCGCAAAGCCGGCATGATTTCCGGCGAAGAGGCTGCGGCCCAGCGTCGCCGGCGCGCAACGGAACGCCAGCAGCTGTGGCAGGCTTTGATCCACGAGAAGCTGGTGACGACCGCACTTCCGGCGGACGATCTGCCGGCGCACGGTCTGGTTGCCGCGCACCTCTATCTGTCCCGGTCGCCCGCCCGGCTGGTTACCGTCCAGATGGAGGACGCGTTGGGCGAGATCGAACAGGCCAACCTCCCGGGGGCCTCGGATCCGCACCCGAACTGGCGGCGCAAGCTCTCCACCCGCATCGAGGAGCTGCAGGACCATCCGACCTTCGATGCCGTCATGCGGGCCATGATGCGCCACCGGCCGCGCCCGGTTCCTCCGTGAAGCGAACCGGTGCCCCATCCCGCCGTGATGGACGATCCATCGGTCCGTCGAGGGGAAGTGTTCCCTACTGCGCCTTCCGCCAGCCGGCGGCGCGAGCTTCCTCCTCGGTACAGAACCAGCGCTCGCCGCGGCTCGGATCGATCCGCGTCCTGTCGTAGAACGGCTGACCCGGCACGTGGTAGATCCGCTCGCCGCCGGAGCCGATGTTGCCCTTGATGCGGCACGCACCTGGTGCGCCAGTCCGCGTGGCCACGGTCGTCTCCGAGTTGCGCCAGTCCCACGGCATGTCGAATTCGCCTGACCACACACCGACGGCACGGCTCCGGGCAACCTGCTGCTGTTCCACATAGTCGGTCGAGTACCGTTCATACGCGACCGCCCAGCCATGTTCGACCAGCCATCCGCTGATATCGAAGCCGGCGACCGTGCACCGGCCGATGAAGCGCCCGTACCGGTCGGTATCGACAATCCGGCAGGTGACCGGCCGCCCCTCGACAAGGTCGTCGAGCGCAAGCGCAGCCTGTTGACCGCATCGCCAGCGGGTGCCGTCGGCGCGCCGGCAGGTTTGCGCACTTTCCGGTGCATCGATGCCGTGCAGGCGAATGCGGGTTCCGTGAATCTCGATGGTATCGCCGTCGACCACCGAAGCCCGGCCGGTGATCGCATCCACGGGGCCCGGCGACGGCAGGTAGGCCACCGCCAACGCGACGGCTGGCAAGCCGTACATGAACAGCCTCAACGGCATGTGACTGCCACCCCTGGAACCCGACCCCAGAGGGGCAACCCTCGCGGGCAAGTGCTAACATTCCATTGACCGGCAGCCGCCTGAAGCCGTTCCGTTCGGGTTCCACGCAACTCCGGTGCGACGAGCGCCGTTGTGCTCGGCAATGACCGCACCACGCGCCACCTACCGCCTTCAGTTCCGCAACGGCATGGACTTCGCCGCCGCCGCCCGACTTGCGCCCTACCTCGCCCGCCTCGGCATCAGCCATGTCTACGCCTCGCCGGTATTTGCCGCCCGGACAGGATCCACGCACGGGTACGATGTGATCGATTTCAGCCGGTTCGATCCTTCGCTGGGAGATCTCGCCGACTTCGAACGGATGGTCGAAGCGTTGCGGCGGAACGACCTCGGGCTCATCGTCGATTTCGTACCCAACCACATGGCGGCCTCGACTGAGAACGCGTGGTGGCTTGACGTGCTCACGAACGGCCATTCAAGCCCATATGCCACGATCTTCGACATCGACTGGACCCGCTATGGAGGCCGGGTCCTGGTCCCGGTCCTCGGCGATCTCTACGGCCGCGTCCTGAATGCCGGCGAGATCACCCTCGTCCACGACAAGGACGAACTCCGGCTCCGCTATTTCGACCATGATTTCCCGCTCGCGCCGGGCAGCCTCGATCAAGTCGCCGGAGACGCCGCCGAAGCCCGCGGACGGGCCGCCGTCGCACGCGAGATTTCCAGTGATCCCGACCGCCTGCACCGCCTGCTGGAAGCGCAACACTACCGCCTCGCACACTGGCGCATGGCGCCCGATGCCCTCAACTACCGCCGCTTCTTCGAGATCAACGACCTGGTCGGTCTGCGCGTCGAGGACCCGGACGTGTTCTGGCACGTCCATCGGTTTGTCCTCGAGCTTGTGGCGGAGGGCCTCGTCGACGGCCTGAGGATCGACCACATCGACGGACTGGCCGATCCCGCAGGCTACCTCAAACGGTTGCACGACGAGTGGCCTGCAGCCCGGCCTCCCTGCATCTTCGTCGAGAAGATTCTCGGTCGGGGCGAGCGGCTGCGTGACTGGCCGGTCCTCGGCACGACCGGGTACGAGTTTGCGGGGCTTGTCGGCGCATTGCAGACCGATCGCGACGGCTTTGCCGAGCTGGTAGCGGGATACCGGGCCTTCACCGGCGATGCGCGTTCGTTTCAGGAGGTGGTGGACGATGCCCGTCGCTTCATCCTCGCTCTGAGCTTTTCCGGCGAACTGCGCGCACTTGCGGCCGGTGCCGAAGTCATTGCGTCCAGCGATCTTGCCTGGCGTGACCTTGCCATCGAGGCAATACGGCGGGCGCTGGTCGAGTATCTCGTCGCGTTTCCGATCTACCGCAGCTACGTCACCGCAGATGCAGCATCCGACGAGGACCTGGCGCTGGTGCACCGGGCATGTGACACCGCCGCCCGTGAGCTCAGCGCCGAAGGCGAAGCTGCCGTCGACTTTCTGCGCACGTCACTTTCCGGTGGCATCGACGGTGCGGCAGAACTAGCTGTCCGCGCCCAGCAGCTCACCGGCCCGTTGATGGCGAAGTCCGTCGAGGACACCGCGTTCTATCGCTACGTGCCTCTGATTTCGCTGAACGAGGTCGGTGGCGAGCCTGTCATTTCCGACGACGCCGTTGATGGCTTCCATCAGGCCAGTGCCGAGCGCGCGCTGCGCTGGCCCGGCTGCATGCTTGCCGCCAGCACCCATGATACCAAGCGTGGCGAGGACGCCCGCGCCCGCCTCGCCGTCCTTTCAGAGGAGCCCAGGGAGTTCGTCGACGCCGTCAGGCGCTGGTGGACGATGCTTGCACCGTTCCGCCGACCACTCGGCGGGCACGTGGCGCCGCGACCGAAGGAAGGTTGGCACTTCTTTCAGGCGCTCGTTGCCGTCTGGCCGCTGAACCTCTCCGTGGAGGATGACGGCGGACTTGCCACACTCGCCGGCCGGTTGGCGGGATACATGCGAAAGGCGCTACGCGAGGCCAAGGAGCACACGCGCTGGACCGATGTCGACGAGGAGCACGAAGCCGCCGTCCTGGCGTGGATCGAATGCGCCTTCGATCCGGCGCAGAACGGCGGCTTTCTCGAAGACGTTGTTCGAACCGTTGAAGGACTTGCTCCCGCCGCAGCCGTGAACTCCCTCGCCGAGGCCGTGCTTCGGATCGCAGCCCCCGGGGTTCCGGACATCTATCAGGGCTCCGAACATCTGAACCTGAGCCTTGTCGACCCCGACAATCGCCGCCCGGTCGACTTCGCGCACCTCGATCAGGCGCTTCGGCGGTTCGGCGATACGGGGGCCGACGCGAGCCTCGACCATTGGCGCGACGGCACCCTCAAGCTTCATGTCATCGCCAATGCGCTCGCACTTCGACGCGCATCGCCGATGCTTTTCGCGGACGGGGATTACCTGGCCATCGAGCCCGCGGGGCCCGAGGCGCATCGCATCGTTGCCTTCGCCCGCCGACACGCGGACCAGGCCCTCGTCGCCTGCGTACCGCGACTGGTCCATGGCTTGCTGACAGGCGGTGCGCCCATTCTGGGCGATGCGATGGCCGATGCGCGCATCCCTCTGTCGGAACACGGTCTTGACGGATATGCCTGGACCGACGCGCTAAGCCGCCGCTCCGTTGCTCCAACCGGCAGCCTCCGCATAGGCGACCTTCCGACGCGACTACCTGTCGCCCTGCTCCATGGGACCCGGTCGTGATCGGCGGCGGAACCAACTTCACTGCCGGCCCGTTCTCCGCCCACGACACGACGCCTCGGGATCCCGCTCATGGAAGAACATATCGCCTCCAGCGCGTCGTGTGACGTGAGAACAGGGCGTCGCGATGCCCACTCGCCGCACCAGGACCAGAGGGGTTGGCGGGGCGATGGCGACGCAGTCACAACATCAGGACAGGAAAGGGTCTCCCAATGGCGATGAATTCGCTCGACCAGCTCTTCACACACTTCCTCAAGGACATGTACACCGCTGAGAAGACCATCCTCGAAACGCTGCCGAAAATGGCCAAGAAGGCGGACTCGTCCGAGTTGCGAAAGGCGTTCGAGGAGCACGAAAAGCAGACCAAGAACCACGTCAAGCGTCTTGAACAGGTGTTCAAGCTGATGGACGAACGCGTTGCCGGCGTGCCGTGCAAGGCCATCGAAGGCATCGTCGCCGAGGGCAAGGAGATCATGAACGAGGCGGAGAGCGCCGATGCCCTCGATGCCGGCCTCATCGCCGCCGCGCAGGCCGTCGAGCATTATGAGATCGCCCGCTACGGCACGATGGCAGCGTGGGCGAAGGAACTCGGCATGGACGAAGCAGCCGAACTTCTTCACGAGACGCTGGAGGAAGAAGTCGAAACCGATGAGAAGCTGAGCGAGCTTGCCGAAGAACGAATCAATCAGGAAGCCGCCTGACGAACGCACGTTGTGCAGGGGCTTCCTGAATGGGGCCCCTGCACCCCATCTCCTTGAGCCAATCGTTACTTCCGCGTCCCGTGTCCGCTGCATCACCCGTCGCTTCTCGCCGGACCCGAAC
Organism: uncultured Hyphomicrobiales bacterium; assembly: GCA_964608275.1. Lineage (GTDB taxonomy): Bacteria > Pseudomonadota > Alphaproteobacteria > Rhizobiales > CAZSNL01 > CAZSNL01. The sequence goes on from CAZSNL010000030.1 coordinate 14,297, forward strand.
GTGATCGGACGCCCTCCTGCCCAACTTCGCAGCTGACGCGATCGACTCAGCAGCCACCAATCTCGGTCCCCGGTCGGACGGAACCCTGTTCCGTATCGGCGAATTAGAGGCCTTGAGCGGCGACGCACCGAGTGTTCCGCCGGCAGCCGTCAACAGGAGATCACCCGATGAGTGCAGCACAGACTACCACCGATCACGCCACCATCCGCCGCTGGATCGAGGAGCGCGGGGGTAGGCCTGCCCGAGTCGCCGACGTGGACGACGGCACGGGCATACTGCGCATCGACTTCGGCGAGCCGGAAGACTCGTTGGAAGAGATCTCGTGGGACAAGTTCTTCGAGGCGTTCGAGGACAATGAACTGGCATTTCTCTACCAGGAGGAAACCGACGACGGGCGCGACAGCCGGTTCAGCAAGTTCATCTCGAGATCCGGCCACTGACGCGCTGATACGCACTGCCCTGCCTGTGCCGCCACTGCAGGAAACGGTTACCGCCATGTGTGGGAGTGCGTCTCGTCCGTGTCAGCATCTTCAGCAGCTTTTTCTACTGGAACTCCGCTGCGCGACCACGCGTTCACGGTTGCGCTGGGCATGGCACGGACGATCGCGCACCTCTCTACCGCCCGCCCGCCGCGCCGCACGATCCCGTAGGCGGATACTTGAACTCCGGCAACGCGGATGACCAATCGCGAAAGGATGCATAATGGCAGAGTTGGTTCTGGTTACTGGAGGTGCGGGGTTCATCGGTCGTCATGTGGCAAGGACGCTGCTCCGTCACGGCTATGCCGTCCGCGTGCTCGACACCTTTATCGACCAGGTGCATCGCTACTCCGGCCATCGCGATCGGGTTCTGGACGAGGTGGAAGTCTACCGCGGCGACATCCGCGACCCGGCCGCCGTCACCCGTGCACTGAAGGGCGTCGACAGCGTCATCCATCTCGCGGCCGAGGTCGGCGTGGGCCAGAGCATGTACGCCATCGATCGCTATGTCGACGTCAACGATCACGGCACTGGCGTTCTGTTTCAGGAACTGATCGAGGCACCGGTGCGCCGCGTCGTGGTGGCGTCGTCGATGAGTGTCTACGGCGAGGGTCTCTACAGGGCTTCGGATGGGCGGCTGGTGGAGGCGGCGGAACGATTGACCGACCCTGCCGCCGGCTGGGACCCGGTCGACGACGATGGCACGCCCCTCGAGCCGGTGCCAACGCCCGAGTGGAAGCGGCCGAGCCTGGCCTCGGTTTATGCGCTCACCAAGTATGCTCAGGAACGCCTCACCCTCATCACCGCGCCGGCCTACGGCATGGAGGCATGCGCGTTGCGCCTGTTCAACGTCTACGGTCCCGGCCAGGCGCTTTCCAATCCCTACACGGGGGTGCTGGCGATCTTCGCCTCTCGCCTGCTCAACGGGCAGCCACCGCTCGTCTTCGAGGATGGCAATCAGCAGCGGGATTTCGTTCACGTCGAGGACGTGGCAGACGCGTTCGTTCTTGCCCTCACGCACCCCCAAGCCGTCGGCGGGGTGTTCAACATCGGCAGCGGCGATGCCTACTCGATTGCCGGGATCGCCCGCAGCATCGCTGCCGCCATGGGACGAGAGGAGATCGAGCCTGAAATCCTTCACAAGGTGCGCCTGGGCGACATTCGCCACTGCTTTGCTGACATCAGCCGGGCCCACGCGCAGCTCGGCTTTGCGCCACGCCGCCGCCTTGAAGACAGTCTCGGCGAACTCGCGGATTGGGTGAATCGACAGAAGGCCGTCGACCTCGTCAACGAGGCGCGGCAGGAACTCGAGTCCCGGGGGCTTGTGGCATGACCACGGCACCGATTGTCGACCCTCGGCGACTGGGTGTGGTCGAGTGGTTCCGCCCTGGAGAGTACACCCGCGTCGAGGAGAGCATCGCTCGCCTGCGCGAGCTTCGCGTTTCACATCTGCGCACCCATGTCTCCTGGGCCGAGTATGTCGGTGAAGGTGGAACCGAGTGGTATCGCTGGTTGCTTCCGCAGCTGGCGGAATTCGAATTGCTGCCCTGCCTCCACTACACACCACCATCATTATCGGAAACCGGCCGCAGCTCGGGCCCGCCACGCGACCTTCGTGCCTTCGCCGACTTCGTCGATCATGTCATCTCCTGCCACGGTCGGCTGTTTGAGGCGGTGGAACTGTGGAACGAACCCAACAACCTGCTCGACTGGGACTGGCGGGTCGATACCGACTGGCAGAAGTTCTGCACCATGATTGGTGCCGCAGCCTACTGGGCGCAGCAGCGCGGCAAGCGCGTCGTGCTCGGCGGCCCCTGCCCCACCGACATCAACTGGCTTTCGCTGATGGGTGAGCGGGGCGTATTGGGCGTCACTGACGTCGTCGGTCTGCATGGCTTTCCGGGAACGTGGGACTCCGAGGAAGCCGCGTGGCCGGGCTGGGACGCTCTTGTTTCGGAAGTCGAAGAGACAGTCAGGCCGTACAACGCCGACCTCGCCCTGTGGGTCACCGAAACCGGCTATTCCACGTGGCGTCATGACCCGTTCCGACAAGTCGAACGGTTCGCCGAAGCGCTGCGCGCACCGGTCGAGCGAGTCTACTGGTACGCGCTGCAGGACCTGGCGCCAACCGTGGCGGTTCAGGAGGGCCTGCGGTTCGACCCCCGGCATTATCATTTCGGCCTTCATGATTCCGCCGGGCGCCCGAAACTTCTGGCACGAGCCCTGCGCGACGGCAGGCTGGATGCCATTCGCCAGGCCGTAGCCCGGGATTTTCCCGCCCCCAGCGTCCGCCGCCGGTTGCGTCCGATCGTTGTCACCGGTGGCGCCGGCTTCATCGGTTCCAATCTGGTCGACCGGCTGGCCAGGGAAGGCCATCAGGTGCTGGTGTTCGACGCGCTGGACCGTCCCGGGGTCGAGCAGAACCTGTCATGGCTCAAATGGCGGCATCGCGACCGTGTATCCGCGGCAATTGCCGACCTGCGCGATGCCGACGCGGTGCGCGATTGCATCGGTGAGGCCGATGGCATCTTTCATCTCGCCGCCCAGGTCGCCGTCACGACCAGCCTCGAACACCCGATCGAAGATTTCGAGGTCAACGCTCGCGGTACCCTGAACCTGCTCGAAGCGATCAGACAGCGCCACGATCCGCCGCCGCTCGTGATGGCCAGCACCAACAAGGTTTACGGCGAGCTGTCTGACATGGCCGTGTACAGGAGGGCGAAGCGCTACTGGCCGAAGGATCCGGATGTGCGCGCTTACGGCATCCCGGAGAACCAGCCGCTGGACTTCCGCACTCCCTACGGCTGTTCCAAGGGGGTCGCCGATCAGTATGTGCTCGACTACGCCCGCAGTTTCGGGCTGCCGACCGCCGTCTTCCGCATGAGCTGCATCTACGGGCCGCATCAGTTCGGCACCGAGGATCAGGGCTGGGTCGCCCATTTCCTGATCAGCGCCATGAGCGGCCGTCCGATCACGATCTACGGTGATGGCTGCCAGGTACGCGACGTCCTTTACGTCGACGACGCAGTGAATGCCTATCTGAGTGCCTTCCGGCACATCCGCAGCCTTCAACCCCGCGTCTTCAATCTCGGCGGCGGCCCGCGGAATGCCGTGAGCCTCCTCCAGCTTGTCGACTGTATTGGTAAACTGATCGGTCGACCGGTCGAGCTGTCGTTCTCTGACTGGCGACCCGGCGATCAGCGCTACTACGTCTCCGACACCCGTCGTGTGATGGCAGCACTCCGGCTGCCGGAGCCGGTCTCCTGGCACAAGGGCGTCGCCGAGCTTGCCGGCTGGCTTCGCAGCGCCGGTCTTGGCCGTGCGGCCACAACGCCGGTGAAATCGGTCCCGCGCGCGCTGGAGGCATCGGCATGAGGGTAGCCCTGGTCAATCCGTCCTGGAGATACGACAACAGCATCTATTTTGGATGCCGGGCGCCGCATTTGCCGCTCGAGCTCGGTTACGCACGGGACCTGCTGCAACTCGCCGGCCATTCGGTACTGTTGCTCGACGGCCATCTCTTCGGACGCTCCAACGACGACCTCGCCGAGGAAGTCGCCGACTTCCGCCCCGACATGACCGCGGTCACGACGGCGCCCAGCTATCTGTTCTGGCGCTGCGCGCCGCCGGAGTTGCGGGTACCGCAAGAGTTCTTCGACGCCCTCGGCCGCCGCGGGGGGCTGCGTGTCGCCGTCGGACCGCATGGCTCCGCGACCCCTGCCGCCGCGTTGCGCAAGCTCGAGGCCGATGTCGTGGTCCGCGGGGAGTGCGAGGAGACCGTCGCCGCGCTGGCCGAGGCGCGCCGGCCTGAGGGCATTTCGGGCGTTGCATTTCGGGACAACGGAGAGATCACGATCAACGGAGGCCCGCAAGCGGCGCGGTTCGTCGATCTGCCTGCCCTGACCTGGCCCAATCACTGGATTGGCCGCCATCGGCACCATCATCACCGGTTCGACGAACCGCAACGCGGACCGGGCGCCGAAGTCGAGGCGTCGCGAGGTTGCCCCTACGCGTGCAGCTTCTGCGCGAAGCTGGACTACCGCGACGCATACCGCCGCCGCGAGCTTGCGGTCCTGCTCGAGGAGATCGACGAGCTGATCCTTCAGGGTGTGCGCTACATCTATTTCATCGACGAGATCTTTCTGCCCCGCAAGCCATTGCTCGAAGCCCTGAGCGAACGCGACGTGCAGTTCGGCGTGCAGACACGGATCGACCTCTGGAAGCCGGAAATGCTGGATCTGCTCGGCGCCGCCGGCTGCGTGTCAGTCGAGGCCGGCGTCGAGAGCCTAACGCGTGAGGGCCGCGACACGCTGGCAAAGAAGTGCAAGCTCTCGACCGACGAATTGGCCGCGCTACTGGTGCGCGCGCGTGACAGCATACCGTTCGTGCAGGCCAACCTCATTGCGACCGCCGAAGACGAGCCGGAACGGATTGCGGCATGGCGCGAGGACCTGCAATCGCACGGTGTCTGGGCCAACGACCCGGTGCCACTTTATCCCTACCCGAGTTCGCCCGACTACCTGCGTCTCTGGGGTCCCCCAGACGATTACGCCTGGGAGCGCGCGCATGAACACTACCTCGCTCAGTTCGAGCGGTTCAGCGACATCCAGGACGAAAAGCCGCTGCCTCTTCACCAGCTCGAGACATGTCATTGACACTGGAGGACAACATGGGCATGCCGCGACGGGTGTTCATGAGCGCCGATGCGGTGGGCGGGGTCTGGCGCTACGCGCTCGAACTCGCCCGGGGCTTCTCCGACAGAGGGGTGGAGACTCGCATTGCCGTGCTGGGCCCTGCGCCCGGCCTGGACCAGCTGCGTGAGGCCGCCGCTATCGGCGGCCTTGAAGTCACGGCCACCGCTCTGCCGCTCGACTGGACGGCAACCTCCGAAGCCGAGCTCCTGGAATGTTCCGCGGTACTGAAGGCAATGGCCTTGCGTTCCGGGGCCGACATCGTTCACCTCAATGCACCTGCCCTTGCCGGCCGCGATCCGTGGCCGATACCGCTCGTCGTGGCGGCACATTCGTGTGTCGGGACATGGTGGAATGCGGTTCGCCGTGAAGCGTTGCCCGAGGACTTCGTGTGGCGGACGAGACTCACCGCGAGAGGCCTCCACATCGCAGATTGTGCCATCGCACCCAGCCGGTCATTCGCCGCCTCCATAGAGGCCTTTTACGGCGTCGGCGTACGTATTGTGCCGGTGCTCAACGGCACCCGCCCGTTGTCTACGCGGCCGGTGAGACGACGACACTGCGTCTTCACCGCCGGGCGCCTGTGGGACGAAGGCAAGAACATGGCGGCGCTGGATCGCGCGGCTGCGCATCTCCCGGTGCCGGTCTACGCCGCTGGACCGGTCGAAGGCCCGAACCGGGAACGCCGCGAGTTCCGCCATCTCCAGCTCCTGGGAAGACTCACCCCGGTCGAGATGGCCCGTTGGTACGCCACGGCACCGGTATTTGCGTCGCTGTCGCGCTACGAGCCGTTCGGCCTGACCGTGCTCGAGGCAGCCCAGGCGGGTGCGGCGCTGGTATTGTCCGACATTGCGACGTTTCGTGAACTCTGGGACGGCGTTGCCTGGTTCGTGCCACCGGATGATTACGACATGCTGGCGTCGGCACTGGACTACCTGACCCAGGAACCGGCGGTCGCCGCCGAGTTGGGGGCGAAGGCTCGTCTCCGCGCAGCCCGCTACACCGTGGACCGCATGGTCGCCGCCACTCTCGACGTCTACGCCTCAATACCGGCGAGGCAGCAGCTGGCCAATACGGGATAGGAGGCGTCATGCGCATTGTCTACTTCACCCACTCGCTCGTTTCCTGCTGGAATCACGGCAACGCGCACTTCCAGCGGGGGGTCTTGCGCGAGCTCGTCCGGCGCGGCCATGACGTGGTTGCCTGGGAACCGTCGAGCGGCTGGAGCCGCCGCAATCTCGTCCGCGATCACGGCCTCGCCCCGCTCGCCCGCTTCCGCGCCGCGTTCCCGGAGCTCGATACGCGCCTCTACGGTCCGCAGCCTGATGTCGATGCGATGCTGGCAGGCGCCGACCTGGTCATCGTCCACGAGTGGACCGACCCGGCACTGGTCGCCGCCATCGGCCGCGCGCGCCTCCGGTACGGACGGTTTGTCCTGCTCTTCCACGATTCGCACCACCGTGCAGCCAGCAGCCCCGCCGATATGCGTGCCCTCAATCTGTCCGGCTATGACGGCGTACTCGCGTTCGGCGAGGCAATCGCCGAGATCTACCGCGACTGGGGGTGGGGCGATCGGGTGCATGTCTGGCACGAGGCAGCCGACGTCCGGTTGTTTCGTCCGCCAATGCCGGGAGACGACGGCAAACGAAGCGGCATCGTCTGGATCGGCAACTGGGGGGATGGCGAACGCTCGGCCGAGCTCGTGAACTTTCTTCTGCGGCCCGCCGCAACTGCGGAGCTCCCGGTTGCCGTCCACGGCGTCCGCTACCCCGAACATGCTCTGGCAACGCTCGCTGCCAACGGCGCAGACTACAGGGGCTGGCTGCCGAATGCCGACGTTCCCGGCGTCTTCGCCCGTCATGCTGCCACGATACATGTGCCCCGACGCTTTTATGCGGAGCAACTGCCGGGCATTCCGACGATCCGCGTCTTCGAGGCGCTGGCCAGCGGGATTCCGCTGGTCTGCGCGCCGTGGCAGGACAGCGAAGGCTTGTTCACTCCGGGCCGTGACTACCTCGTCGCCCGTAACGAAGGCGAGATGCGCGCGACACTTACGGCGCTCGCAGCCGATGCCGACCTGCGCCGTTTCCTTGTCCGCAACGGACTGAGGACGATCCGGGCTCGTCACACGTGTGGTCATCGTGTCGACGAACTCCTGTCGATCGTCGGAAACCTTCTGCAACAGTCCGCAAGAGGAGCTGCCTGATGGAGATTGCCTTTCTCGGATCCAGTCTGCTGTCGAGCTACTGGAACGGCGCTGCCACCTATTACCGTGGCATCATCGCCGCTCTGGCGCGCAAGGGTTGTCGGACCACGTTCTACGAGCCGGACGCCTACGACCGCCAGCAGCATCGCGACATCGCGCCTCCGGACTGGGCCAAGGTCGTCGTCTATCCCGCCGAACGGGCCTGCATCGATGAGATCTGCGCCATGGCCGCAACTGCCGACGTGGTCGTCAAGACCAGCGGCGTCGGTGTCTTCGACGACGAACTCCTGACCGCCGCGATGACCGCCGCAGGCCCGGACAAGGTCCGCATCTTCTGGGACGTCGATGCACCGGCCACGATCGCCGAAATGGACGCGTCACCGAGCCACATCCTGCGTCGCTGGGTCCCGCATCTCGATCTGGTGCTCACCTACGGTGGCGGGCCGCCCGTGATCGACGCATACGAAGCCTTCGGCGCCCGCGCCTGCATTCCCGTCTACAACGCGCTCGACCCGGAGACGCACTATCCAGGTGCTCCTGACCAGCGATTCGCCTGCGATCTCGCGTTTCTCGGCAACCGGCTGCCCGATCGCGAGGCTCGCGTCGACCGGTTCTTCCTGCATGCTGCCCGCGCACTTCCGGACAAGCGCTTCATCATCGGCGGCTCAGGCTGGGAGCAGGACAGGCTGCCCGCCAACGTGCACGCCATCGGCCACGTGTCCACACGGGATCACAACGCCTTCAATGCGACGCCGCTGGCGGTCATCAACATCGCCCGCGAGAGCATGGCCAGAATCGGCTATTCGCCCGCCACCCGCGTATTCGAAGCCGCAGGCGCCGCCGCCTGCCTTATCAGCGACGAGTGGGAAGGGATCGGCAACTTTCTCGAACCTGGTACGGAGGTACTGGTCGCACGCAATGGCGACGATGTCGCCCGCCACCTGATCGCACTTACTCCCGAACGCGCACGCGAGATAGGCGAGCGTGCGCGCCGGCGTGTGCTGCGGGAACACACCTATGACCGGCGTGCCGACGCCCTGATCGATGTCCTGCGCGACGCGGTCGCTGCCAAACGAAGGGCGGTGGCATGACCGCCCGGCGCCTGCGAATCGTGGTTCTTGGCCTCAGCCTCTCGTCTTCTTGGGGCAATGGACATGCAACCACCTATCGGGCCTTGTTGCGCGCACTTTCGGAGCGCGGCCACGACTGCCTCTTTCTCGAACGGGACTGCCCCTGGTACGCCGCCAATCGTGATCTGTCCGATCCGTCGTACTGCCGGCTGGAGATCTATGGCAGCCTCAACGAACTGCGCCGGTATGCGTCGGACGTCGCGTCGGCCGACGTAGTCATCGTCGGCTCGTACGTGCCCCAGGGCGTCGCGGTCGGCCAGTGGGTTCAGCAGATCGCCCGCGGCGTGACCGCGTTCTACGACATCGATACGCCGGTGACCCTGTCGCGGCTCGCGAACGGCGACTGCGACTACCTGGCACCGCCGCTGATTGCCGGCTACGACCTCTATCTGTCGTTTACCGGCGGCCCCTGCCTCGATCGCATCAAGACCGTTTACGGTGCACCTGCAGCGCGTGCGCTCTACTGCTCGGTCGATACCGACGCCTACGACCGCATGGACGATGTGTCCCGGCGCTGGGACCTGGGCTATCTCGGCACCTACAGCGCCGACCGACAGCCGGCACTGGAGCGGCTGCTCCTCGAACCGGCCCGACGCGCGCCGGATCTCTCGTTCGTCGTCGCCGGTCCGCAATATCCGGACAGCATCGACTGGCCCGCCAACGTCGAGCGCATCGAACACCTGCCACCGCGCGATCACGTCGGCTTCTACTGCAGCCTCGGCTGGACCCTCAACGTGACCCGGTCGGACATGGTCTCGGCGGGATATAGCCCCAGTGTGCGGCTCTTCGAAGCTGCCGCCTGCGGTGTGCCGATCCTGTCCGACGACTGGCCCGGTCTCGCCACGATCTTCACGCCTGGCCGCGAGATCGTGATCGTGCGGTCGGCGGACGACGTGGTCGCCGCACTGCGTGCACCGGCAGCACTCGGACGCCGGCAGGCTGACGCGGCACGACAACGGATACTCAGTGGCCACACGGCCCGCCATCGTGCCCGCGAACTGGAGCGATACCTGCTGGAGGCCTCGGGTCGCCGCACGCAAGTCGCCGGCGGCACGGTTGCGGCAACCTGACTGCCGCGTCGGGGAGCGCGCGCTGATGAAAGAGGAAACCGAGCGGAGGCTTCTGCGCCGCCTCGGGCTTCAGCGTGTCGATCCGGCGGCGCTGACGATCGTCCGCATGGCCCGTGGGCGTGGCTTCACCTACCTCGACGACCAAGGTCTCCTCATCCGCGACGGGACCGTACGCACTCGCCTCGCGGCCCTTGCAATACCGCCGGCGTGGAAGGACGTCCGGATCGCCGCCGATGCACGCGCCCACCTTCAGGCCATTGGCCGCGACGACGCCGGCCGGCTGCAATACATCTACCACGCCGATTGGGTTCTCGTCCGGGAAGTCAACAAGATCAACCGGTTGGCGACCTTCGGTCGGGCGCTGCCACGCATACGCGCAACGGTCGAGCACGAACTCGCCGTGCGGCCGATCGAACGGGCCACCATCATCGCCGCGGCAGTTCGGCTGATCGACCGGGCGGTGCTGCGCGCGGGCTACGAGACCTATGCCGGCACCGAAGGCGGGCGTGGCGCGGCGACCCTGCTTCGCCGTCATGTCACCGTCGACGGCGACACCATCGCGCTCGCCTTCCCCGGCAAGGGCGGACGGTGGGTGCGCAAGACGGTGGACGACCCGCTGCTGGCGCCGGTGATCGCGCTTCTCGCCGACCAGCGCGGCGCCCGGCTGTTCAAGGAGGGTACCGGCACCGGTGCGCGTGCCATCGTCGCCGACGAGATCAATTCGTGCCTCCGCGACATCGGTCGCGCCGAGGTCACGGTAAAGGATTTCCGCACCTTCCATGCTTCGGCGCGGGCTATCGAACTGCTGGCGCCGATCACACCGGCGCGCAGCCAGCGTGCCCGCAACCGCCAGATCGCCGAAGTGGCCGGAGACGTGGCAATGATGCTGCAGAACACACCCACCGTCGCCCGCTCGAGCTACATCCATCCGATTGTCATCGAGGCATTCGAATCCGACGCGCTGGATCGCCGGCTCCTGTGCCCGAAACCCCGGAAGGGACTGACCTTGCCGGAAACCGCCCTCATGCGCCTGTTGCAGGAGTTCGCCCTCTAGCCGCCCCAACAGCCACATCCGCACGCACGGCCACACCTCGGACCTGCGGTGCACTCCTGGCGTGCTGCAACGGGTACCGTGTAGCCGAAAGACACATCGTCTTCCGCGGCAAACCCGTGCAGGATGTCATCGGACGGGCGTCGTCGCGTCCGCGCGGGTTTCCCGAAAGTGGTGCACAGGGCGATGCGGAATACGGGAAACCGGACTTCCGCCGGGTCGAGCATCCAAGCTATAACCCGCCGGTTCCGGACGGCATGAGAGGGGAGCGGCAGAGCGGATGCCGGTCGAGCCATCGGTGCACATGTGGGTGACGTTCGCCATCATCGCGGCCGGCGTTGCCTCCTACGTGCTCGAACGGGTCTCGCTCGAGCTCACGTCGGCGGCGGTCGTCGTCGCGCTGCTCCTGTTCTTCCATTTCGTGCCGCTGACCGATGCCGAGGGCTATCTCCTCCTGACCACCGAGGACCTTCTGTCCGGCTTCGCTAATCCCGCCCTGATTGCAGTCCTCGCCCTTCTGATGATCGGCCAGGGCCTGTTCCAGACCGGCGCGCTGGAAGGTCCGACCAAGCGCATCCAGCAGATCGGCGGCAACTGGCCACAGATGACGCTTGCCCTCACGCTTCTGTCGGCTGCGACCATCAGTGCGTTCCTCAACAACACGCCGGTCGTGGTGATGTTCATCCCGATCGTGAGTTCCCTTTCGGCCCGGCTCGGCGTCAATCCGAGCAAGGTGCTGATTCCGCTGAGTTTCATCACCATCCTTGGCGGCATGACGACGCTCATCGGCTCGTCCACGAACCTGCTCGTGGCCGGTGCAGTTGAACGGGGCAGCGAGCTAACCGTCGGCTTCTTCGATTTCTTCATGCCGGGACTAATTCTTGCGGCCTGCGGCATAGTCTACGTCCTCCTTGTCGGGACCCGGCTGCTGGAACCCCGACAGACGTTGGCGGCAGAGGTGGGGGCAGGCGGCGGTAGACAGTTCGTGGCCCAGATCCACATTACCCCTGGCCACCCGCTGGAGGGTCAGTCACCGGTTGCCGGCCTGTTCCCCGCCCTGAAGGACATGACGGTTCGCCTCATCCAGCGCGGCGAGCACCCCATCCTCCCGCCTTTCGAGGACGTGACGCTGCAGCCCGGTGACCTGGTGGTGGTCGCTGCCACGCGTTCCGCACTTGCGGATGCGCTGAAGATGAAGGACACGATCCTCACCGGCGATCCTGAGGAAGCCGTTGCCGCCCGAAACGGCGACTCCGTGTCGGAACCTGTTCAGAAGCATGGCGAACTGACTCTTGCCGAGGCGGTCGTGGCACCGGGGTCACGCGTCATTGGCCGCCGCGTCGAGGAGATCGGGCTGCGAGCAGAAACGGGCTGCGTGGTGCTCGGTCTTCAGCGCCGCAGCCGCATGATCCGCTCGCGAATCAGCGAGATCCGGCTGGAGGCCGGCGACGTGCTGCTGATCCTTGGCAGCCGCGATAACGTGCGCAAGTTGAGACACTCGCGCGATCTCTTGCTGCTGGAGTGGTCGGCGACGGAACTCCCCGACGTCAAGTACGCCAACCGGGCGCGATTCATCTTCCTGGCGACCGTCATTGCCGCCGCGAGTGGGATCGTGCCTATAGTCATTGCCGCGATGGCGGGTGCGGCTGCCATGATTCCTGCCGGCTGCCTCAATATCCGCCAGGCCGCTCGGGCCATCAACCGCAGCATCTACATGCTGATTGGCGCGGCCCTGGCGATGGCTGCAGCACTGGAGGCCACAAACGGCGCGATGTACATCGCCCACAGCATGGTGGCCGCATTGTCGGGTGCGTCGGCTGGCGTAATCCTGTCGGCGTTGTTCCTGCTGATCGCGGTGATGACCAACTTTCTCTCCAACAACGCGACGGCTCTGCTGTTCACGCCGATCGCTTTGAGCACCGCACTCGAACTGGGAGTCGATCCCGCTGCCTTCATCCACGCCGTGATTTTCGCCGCCAACTGCTCATTCGCCACGCCGATGGCTTACCAGACGAACCTGCTCGTCATGGGCCCCGGTCATTACCGTTTCAGCGACTTCGTGCGGACCGGAACCCCGTTGATATTTATCATCTGGCTGGCATACTCACTGTTTGCCCCGTGGTACTACGGGTTGTGAGAGGGACCGCCTGCGGTCGCGTTGACGAGAGCCCACGGTGAGCATCGAAGGGCGCAATTTCCCGCAGTTCTACCTGACTCCGCCGGCGCCATGCCCCTACCTGCCGGGCCGGCTCGAGCGCAAGGTATTCACGCACCTGATCGGCGATCAGGCGCGACTGCTCAACGACACGCTCACCCACGGTGGTTTCAGGCGCAGCCAGAACATCGCCTACCGGCCGGCCTGCGAGAGCTGCAATGCGTGCACGTCGGTCCGTATCGTCGCCGACCGTTTCGAGATGACCCGCTCCTTCCGACGCACGATCAATGCCAACCGTGACGTGGTTCGCGACGAGGTACCGCTGAGGGCAACCGCAGAGCAGTACGCGCTGTTCCGGAGCTACATCGACGCCCGCCACGGTGACGGCGGTATGGCGGACATGACGGTGCTCGACTTTACGGCGATGGTCGAGGACAGCTTCGTCGACACCCGGATCGTGGAGTACCGGCTGCGGCAGCAGTCGGAACCCGGCGACAATGGAGACCGCAAGGGGCGCCTCATCGGCGTCGCACTCACCGATGTGCTGCAGGACGGATTGTCGATGGTCTACAGCTTCTTCGATCCGGCGCATCCGGTACGCGGGCTGGGCACGTACATGATCCTGGACCACATCGAACTCACGCGTCGCCTCGCACTCGGGGGTCACTAAGTTGGAATATGGATAGGGCGCTA
>CAZSNL010000031.1:0-27762 GCA_964608275.1 uncultured Hyphomicrobiales bacterium
AGGGCCCCCACCATGCCGCAGACGATTGCCATCGGGTGGGCATCGCGCCTGAACCCGGTGAAGAACCGGCTCATCTGCTCATGGATCATCGTGTGGCGGGTGACGGCGTTCTCGAATTCGCTGCGCTGGCTTGCGGTCGGCAACTCGCCGTAGAGCAGGAGGTAGCACGTTTCGATGAAGTCGCCGTGTTCGGCCAGCTGATCGATCGGATAGCCCCGATAGAGGAGGATCCCCCGCTCGCCGTCGATGTAGGTGATCTTCGATTCACAACTGGCCGTGGATGTGTAGCCCGGGTCGTAGGTGAACATTCCCGAACTGGAATACAGCTTCGTGATGTCGATGACGGATGGCCCCAGTGTGCCATCGTAGACCGGGAGCTCGTAGGTCGACCCCTCGACGTCCAGTCTCGCGACGCTCTTGATCTTGGGTTCCGCACTCATCTCGCCAGGTTCCGTTCCATGGTGGAAGTGAGTTGGGCGGGCTTGGCAAGGGCCATCGAGCCGCCAGGGAGATTGGCGGGCAGGTTGGTCGGCAGGCCCTCTTTCTGCCGCCAGGATGTCTCCTTATTGCCTAATGGAAGAGCGAAGGTGCTGCAAGCTCTGCCAGAGGCACGGTATGCACAAAAATTAGGCAGAAGATGTGCACTGGTCGCGGAGCCTGCCGAGCGTCTCCTCCTTGCCCAGCACCGCCATCACGTCAAAGATCCCTGGCGACGCCGTTGACCCGGTGAGGGCGGCCCGGACCGGCTGGGCCACGGCGCCGAGCTTGGCATCTTCATCACGCGCGAAATTGCGCACGGTGTCCTCCAGCGCGGACGCACTCCACTCCTCGTGGGCTTCGAGCCGGGCCAGCAGTCGTTCGAGGAGTGCGCGCGATTCGGCAGTCAGCAATGCCGCGGCGCGCTCGTCGACGGCGATTGGGCGTTCATCGAGCAGGAACCGTGCTCCCTCGGCGAGTTCGACGATGGTCTTTGCCCGTTCCTTGAGGCTCGGCATCGCCTCGAGCAGGCGCTGTCTCACCGCCGGCAGGCGGGAACGCAGGCGGTCGCCGTCGGCAAGCTCCGCCAGCGCGTCTTCCATCAGGTCGACCAGCCGCTCGTCGTCGGCCTGGCGGATGTAGTGACCGTTGAGGTTGTTGAGCTTGGCGAAGTCGAACCGCGCCGGGCCGCGTCCGATGGCATCGAGATCGAACCATTCGATCATCTGTTCGGTCGACATGATCTCGTCGTCGCCGTGGCTCCAGCCGAGGCGCACCAGATAGTTGCGCAGCGCTTCGGGCAGGTATCCGAGGCGGCGGTAGGCATCGACCCCCATCGCGCCGTGACGCTTGGACAGCTTGGCGCCGTCGGGGCCGTGGATCAGCGGAATGTGGGCAAACTCCGGCAGCGTCCAGCCGAGCGCCTTGTAGATCTGCACCTGGCGGGCGGCATTCGTCAGGTGATCGTCGCCGCGGATGACATGGGTGATGCCCATGTCGTGATCGTCGACTACGACCGACAGGTTATAGGTCGGGGTGCCGTTGCTGCGCAGGATGATCAGGTCGTCGAGCTGGGAATTGGAGAAGCGCACCTTGCCCTGGACCCGATCCTCGATGATCGTCTCGCCGTCCAGCGGTGCCTTGAACCGGATGACAGGCGGCACGTCCTTCGGCGCATCGGCCGGATCGCGGTCGCGCCAGGTACCGTCGTACTTTACCGGGCGGCCCTCCGCCCGCGCCCGTTCCCGCATGGCCGCAAGTTCTTCCGCCGAGGCGTAGCAGCGATAGGCCTTGCCTTCAGCAAGCAGGCGCTGGGCGATTTCCGCGTGCCGCTCGAGCCGCTCGTGCTGGAAGACGGGATCGCCATCCCACTGGAGGCCGAGCCAGCTGAGCCCGTCGAGGATGGCCGCAATGGCCTCCGGCGTCGAACGCTCGCGATCCGTATCCTCGATCCTGAGCAGCATCTGGCCAGACCGGCCCCTTGCATAGAGCCAGTTGAAAAGTGCGGTCCGCGCACCGCCGATGTGCAGGTAACCGGTGGGTGAGGGGGCAAACCGGGTGACGACGGTCGAACTCATGTCATTCCGTTTGGTGAAGCGGGACAACCGGCAATGCCCGTGGGCAGCCGCCGGTTGCCTTAGCACACGCATGCGCGCACGATAAGGGCAGGCAGGCACGGGGCAGCTCATGCTGCGCAGGACGGGCGCCGGGCGGGCCGCAGGCAGTTGGCCACCCGAAGCCGGCGACGCCTTCGATGAGGCTCGCGGGCCGCTCGCTGTTTTCGTGCAGGCATGCCGCCGGATCGCCGACACGCTGGCAGCAGAAGACGGGCGCTGGTTCCTGTGGCTGCCCGTGGCGCTCTGCACCGGCATCGGGATCTATTTTGCCCTGCCGCAGGAACCGGAAGGCTGGATGGCGATCCTGTCGGCCGGTACCGGCGCTGCACTCCTGATCCGCCACGTTCGCCGTCGCGACAGCTTTGCCCTCCTTGTCGTGGCCGGGTTGCTTCTGGGTTTTGCCCTTGCCAAGGCGCGGTGCGACCTGGTGGCCGCACCCGTCGTTCGCTACTCGACCGGGTTTGTCGAGATCACGGGCTGGGTGGAGCAGACCCAGGTTCGCGACGACGGGCGGGTGCGACTCGTCGTCAGGCCGACGGCGATCGAAGGATTCGCTCCCGACACATTGCCGTTCCGGTTGCGCCTCACCGGTTCGCGGACAACGCCCCGCCTCGCACCGGGCACCCATGTCGGCTTTGCGGCCCGTCTCGTGCCTCCGCTCGACCCGGTTGCACCCGGTGCGCACGATTTCGCCCGCGACTACTGGTTCGACAGGATCGGCGGGATGGGCTTTGCGGTCATCGATGTCCAGGCAGCGGAGACGCAGGTCCCGGTCCCCTGGGACCTCGCGATCACCGCGGCAATCGATCGCCTGCGCCGGCACATCGGGGACAAGGTTCGCGCTGAGCTGTCCGATCCAGCGGCCGCAATCGCCGTCGCGCTGATCAATGGCGAGCGGTCGGCCATCGGCGAACCGGAACTGGTTGCGCTAAGGGACTCCGGCCTTGCCCACGTCCTGTCCATCTCGGGGCTGCACATGGCGCTGGCGGCGGGTTCGCTGTTCTGGTTCGTGCGCGCCGTGCTTGCGCTCGTGCCCGTGCTTGCACTCGGCTTCCCGATCAAGAAGTGGGCGGCGGTGCTCGCGCTGCTCGGCGCCACCTTTTACCTGTTCATTTCCGGGGCGCCGGTACCCGCGCAGCGTTCCTATGTCATGGTCGCGATCATGTTTCTGGCGATCATCTGCGATCGGCCGGCCCTGTCGATGCGTAATCTCGCTCTATCTGCGCTCGCGGTCCTGCTGCTTGCCCCGGAGAGCGTGGTCAACGTCAGCTTTCAGATGTCCTTCATGGCTCTCGTGGGCCTGATCGCGACGTACGAATACCAGCGAAACAGCGACCTTGGCCGTTCCCCGGCGCGGACATCGACCGGTTGGCTGATCTCCCGGGCGGGTCTTTATTTCGGCGGGATCGTGCTGACCACGATCGTCGCCGGTGCGGCCACCGCACCCTTCGGCGCCTTCCACTTCAACCGCGTTGCGGTTTACGGGGTTCTCGGCAACCTTGCCGGAGTGCCGCTGACGGGACTTCTGATCATGCCCGCCGCACTGGCCGGTCTGCTTGCGATGCCTGCGGGATTGCACGGGATCCCGCTCCTGTTCATGCAGGCGGGCATCGACGCGATGCTCGCGGCGGCGAGATGGGTGGCAGCGTTGCCGGGCGCCGCCCGGGTGGTGCCCGACATGCCGGCGGCCGCGGTCGTGCTGATGGTGGCGGGATTCCTCTGGCTATGTCTCTGGCAGCGGCCGTGGCGGTTCGCCGGGATCGCCCTGCTGCTGATCGGTGTCGGTCTTGCGCCATTCGCTCCGCGACCCGACGTCCTGATCGAACGGACCGCGGCCAACCTCGCCCTGCGCGGCGGTGACGGGCGGCTCGGGCTCGCCTCCGCCACCTCGGGGCGATACAGCGCCGGGCAGTGGCTGCTGGCCGATGGCGACGACGCGGAACTGGGTGCGGCGCGGGACCGTGGCTGGCTCTCCTGCGATGCATACGGTTGTGTCGGCACTCTCGGCGACGGGACGCCGCTTGCCTACCTGCGTCATCCCGCCGCCCTGGATGAAGAATGCAGGCGTGCACGTATCGTCGTGGCCAGTTTCGCCGTGCGTGGGCGCTGTGCCTCCGCCGACATCCTGATCGACCGCATCGACGTCTGGCGTGAAGGGGCGCATGCGATCCATCGCGGCAGGAATGGCCTCGTCGCCGTCTCCACTGCAGAGTCAAGGGGCAGACGCCCGTGGGTCACGCCGCCCGTTTCGCGCCGCAGCGTCACCGCGGCTGCGCCAGCCGATGCCGTCGATCCATGACCGGCGACTGCCGGGGGCCTTCCTCGCGAAATGGCGCGGAGGGGCAGGGGTCTACTTCGGCCTGTCGTGTGGCATCTGCCGCGACATGACCATGTCGACGAACCGGTCGGGCGACAGCGATCGTCCCGCTGGGCCTGTCCTGGCGATGAAGCCAACGCTGTATCGCGTGCGCGGCCTCGGCGCCGTGGCCGCCCGGACGACGACCCTGGCGACGTCTTCCGCCGACATCACGCCGAATGCGCCCGGGGCGATGTGGTTGTACATCCATTTCCAGAGATTCCGCTTGAAGGTCGCGTACGGGCTGTCCGGGCCGGTGTCGGGAATGCTCGCCAGGATCTTGTCGCGATAGGCCGACACGAACGGTCCCGGCAGGATGTTCACGACGTCGATGCCGAACGGTTTCACTTCCGGCCGAATGGCGTCTGCGAGCGATTCGAGCGCGTACTTGGTCATGTGATAGACGCCACCGCCCTGGGTCGTCGCCCGGCCGGCCACCGAACTGACATTGATGATCCGTCCGCGGCCGGCGCGCCGCATGGCTGGCAGGGCCAGCTGGATCAACCCGATGTGGCCGAAGACGTTGGTTTCGAACGTGTTGCGGATCGCATCCAGCGGAATCTCCTCGATCGGGCCGTACTGGCCGATGCCTGCATTGTTGATGAGGACGCCGATCCGTCCGTATCGGCCTTCGACCGCCTCGACCGTCTCCCGACGGTTTGCCTCGTCACGAACGTCGAGTTC
Organism: uncultured Hyphomicrobiales bacterium; assembly: GCA_964608275.1. Classification (GTDB taxonomy): domain Bacteria; phylum Pseudomonadota; class Alphaproteobacteria; order Rhizobiales; family CAZSNL01; genus CAZSNL01. The sequence continues at coordinate 5,134 of CAZSNL010000031.1, forward strand.
GAGGATCTCGCACCCTATGGCTTTCAGGTCCTCGATGTCGGCGGGATCTCTGGCGGTGGCGATGGTGGTATGCCCGGACGCCCGGAAGGCGCGGGCCGCGGCATGTCCGAGCCCGCTCGAGCAGCCCGTGATCAGTACCGGCCCCACGTCCTGCACCGGCGGCATTGGAAGTCTCCCGATGTGGTCTGCCTCATGTTACCACCAATACGGCACTGGCGGGCCGCATTGCTGGACGCATCACCGGGCGCGGCGTATACACGGCGCGTCCAGGCAGTTCGCCAATGGATGGCCTGTCACCCCGGACACCGTCCCGTTCGACGAATCGTATCGACCGTTCCATGCATGACATCAGAGCGATCCGTGACGACAGCAAGGCGTTCGACGCTGCTCTGGCCCGGCGCGGCCTGCCGCCGGTCGCCGACGAGATCCTGGCGCTGGACGCAAGACGAAGGGAGTGCCTGACCGCTCTTCAGGAAGCACAGAACCGCCGCAACGAAGCGTCACGGCAGATCGGTGCCGCAAAGGCGCGGGGGGACGATGCCGGTGCCCAGGCGCTGATCGAGGAGATCGCCACGCTCAAGGGCCGGCTGCAGGAAGCCGAGGACGAGGCCCGCCGGCTCGAGGACGAGCTGAACTCCCGGCTCGCCGGTCTTCCTAACCTGCCGTTGGAGGACGTGCCGCTGGGCGAGGACGAAAGCGCCAACCAGCTCGTGCGCGAAGTGGGTGAGCGGCCGCGGTTCGATTTTGCGCCGAAACAGCACTTCGAGCTGGGCGAGGCGCTCGGCCTGATGGATTTCGAGACCGCGGCGAAGCTCTCCGGCGCCCGTTTCGTCATCCTGAAGGGGGCCCTGGCGCGGCTCGAGCGGGCGCTTGCCCAGTTCATGCTCGACCTGCAGACACAGGAACACGGCTACACCGAGATCCAGCCGCCGCTGCTGGTCCGTGACGATGTCATGTTCGGGACCGGGCAGCTGCCGAAGTTTGCCGAGGATCAGTTCGCGGCAACGGCCGGCACGCACAACGAGCGGGACAGGTGGTGGCTCATTCCCACGGCCGAGGTGCCGCTGACCAACCTGGTCCGCGAATCGATCCTCGACGAGGCTGATCTGCCGATCCGCGTCACCGCATACACGCCGTGCTTTCGGGCCGAGGCCGGCGCCGCGGGCAGGGACACCCGTGGCATGATCCGCCAGCACCAGTTCACCAAGGTGGAGCTGGTCTCCATCACCACCCCCGAGCAGTCCGGCGCGGAACTCGAACGCATGACCGGATGTGCCGAGGAGGTGCTGAAGCGGCTCGGTCTCGCCTATCGGGTGATGATGCTGTCGACGGGGGATCTGGGGTTCTCCGCGCGCAAGACCTACGACATCGAGGTGTGGCTGCCGGGCCAGGACCAGTACCGGGAAATCTCGAGCTGCTCGGTCTGCGGCGACTTTCAGGCGAGGCGCATGAATGCGCGCTATCGGCCGGCCGAAGGCAAGGGCACGCGTTTCGTCCATACGCTCAACGGCTCCGGCCTCGCGGTTGGCCGCACGCTGGTAGCGGTGCTGGAGAACTGTCAGAACGCAGATGGCTCGATCACTGTACCCGACGTCCTGCGTCCCTATATGGGTGGGCTGGAGGTCATAGGAGGATATGGCTGATCGTCTGCGCATTCTCGTCACCAACGATGACGGCATTCACTCGCCGGGTATCGAGGCCCTGTATCGGATCGCCAACGAGATCACCGATGACGTGTGGGTGGTCGCGCCGGAGAGCGAGCAGAGTGGAGCATCGCATTCCCTGACGCTCACCGATCCCCTGCGGCTGCGCCAGCTCGACGAACGCTGGTTCGCGGTCAGGGGAACGCCGACCGACTGCGTGCTGATGGGGCTCAAGAAGGTTCTTCCCGGTCCCGCCGACCTTGTTCTGTCTGGCATCAACCGCGGCCAGAACCTGGCCGAGGACGTGACCTACTCGGGCACCGTTGCCGCCGCCATGGAGGGCACCGCGCTCGGCGTCCGTTCGATCGCCTTCAGCCAGGCCTATGGTATAGAAAGCACGGGCGGGCCGCTGAGGTGGGAGACGGCCGAGACCCACGGAGCGGAACTCGTGCGAAAGCTGCTCAAGGCACATTGGGGGCCCGGCGTTCTCGTGAACGTCAACTTCCCCGACTGCGATCCGCACGAGGTCGCCGGCATCGAGGTAACCCGGCAGGGCAAGCGCGACGAGGACATGGTGGTGCTCGACGAACGGGAGGACGCGCGCGGTAACCCCTATTACTGGATCGGCTTTTCCCGCCGCCGCAGCGAAGCGGCACAGGGCACGGACCTGAAGGCCATCTACGAACGCCGGATCTCGGTTACGCCTCTGCACCTCGACCTGACCCAGGCGGAGTCGCTGCCGACGCTCAAGTCGGTGATCGACGGTTGAGACGGCGATGGGACCCGGCGCCGAAGCGGTTTCGAGGGCGCAGCAGAAGATTCGCCTGGTCATGGCCCTGCGCAACCAGGGCATCAAGGACACGCGCGTGCTTGCGGCGATCGAGAGGGTGCCGCGGGAAATGTTCGTTCCCGCGGACTCCGCTGCCAAGGCCTACGACGATCAGGCGCTGCCGATCGGTTGCGGGCAGGCGATCAGCCAGCCGTTCGTCGTCGCCTTCATGACCGAGAAGCTTGCGCTCGACGATCGCTGCAAGGTGCTGGAGATCGGTACCGGATCCGGCTATCAGGCGGCGATTCTTGCCGCCCTCAGCCGCCGCGTTTACACGCTTGAACGCCATGCGGCGTTGCTGCGCCAGGCTCAGGAGCGGTTCACCAGGCTGCGGCTGACCAATATCACCGCCATGACCGGCGACGGTTTCCGCGGCTGGCCGCAACAGGCCGCGTTCGACCGGATCGTCGTCACCGCGGCAGCGACCGATGTCCCCGAGGTGCTGGTCAGCCAGCTAAAGCCGGGCGGCATCATGATCGTGCCGATCGGGGATGCGGACGGTCCCCAGGATCTCTGGCGCATTACCCGCCTCGATGAAGGCTACCGGTCCGAGAGGCTGCTGCCGGTCCGGTTCGTGCCGCTCGTCACGGGTGTCGTCAAGGACGGCTGACGAGGTTCCGGCTGGAGAGTTGCAGCTCATACCGGGCGGCGTTCGAGGTGTTGCCCGGGTGTTGCACGCCTGCTTTTAACCAAAATTTTACCAAACCGCTTAAGTGCGCCTTAACCACGCGCGACTCATCGTCATGCGCACAAGTCAGTTGTGGAGCGTTCGCATGAGCAAGCCAGCCATCCTGCGTCAGTCGGCCCTGGTCCGGGCCAGGACATATGCGGCGTTGGGTGCGCTCACCCTCGTCGCGGCATGCAGCAGCTCGTCGGACCGTTTCGGCTCCTTCGACGGAGGGCAGGCCACGGCCGGTTCGGGGGCGAGCGTGCACACCAGTTCCATTCCGCCGCAATCGGTTTCCGTATCCGCCCAGCGGCTCGATTCGCCCGCCTCCACCGCGCCGTCGGCCGCGACCTACCGTAGCGGCGAGGGTTCGGTCGTCGTGGCCCAGGGGCAGACGCTGTACAGCATCGCGCGGACGCACAACGTGAAGGTCGGCGATCTCATCGCCGTCAACAACCTGCAGCCGCCCTACGAGCTGCGAGCCGGGCAGACGATCCGGTTGCCGGCGCACGCCGGCGGCAGCGGCCCGGCGGTCCAGGTGGCAAGCTCCAATGCCGGGGTCCGCGCGGAGCCTGCCGGGTTCAGCATCCACGAGGTGCAGCAGGGCGAGACGCTGTACCGGATCTCGCAGACCTATGGCGTGCAGCCGGCCCAGCTTGCCGCCTACAACGACATTCCGCCGCCATACATCGTGCGCGCCGGGCAGAAGGTGCGGGTCCCGACGAGCAACGTGCGCACGGCGGCCCTGACGACGTCGGGCGGTACGATGACCGATGCCGGCACGGTATCCCAGCCGGCGAGGCCGGCCGCCGCGCCTGCCCAGCCGGCGCCGCAGGCCGATCGCGTAGCCGCCGCCGAGCCGAAGGCAGCACCGCCGGCGCCGCAGGCTGCCGAGGCCCAGGGCGGCAAGTCGGACAAGGTCGCCGCGCTGCCGCAGCCGCCGAAGATGACGGCGGCGAAGTTCCGCTGGCCGGTGAAGGGCAAGGTGATCTCCTCGTTCGGCAACAAGGACAACGGTGCCCGCAACGACGGCATCAACCTGTCAGTGCCGGAAGGCACGTCGGTGAGGGCGGCCGAGAACGGTGTGGTCGCATACGCCGGAAACGAGCTCAAGGGCTACGGCAACCTGATCCTGATCCGTCACGCCGACAACTGGGTGACCGCCTACGGTCACAACAGCGAGCTGCTGGTCAAGCGTGGCGACACCGTCGAGCGCGGCCAGATCATCGCCAAAGCCGGCAGCACCGGCTCGGTGACGTCGCCGCAGCTCCATTTCGAGATCCGCAAGGGTGCCCAGGCGGTCGATCCGCTCAAGTACCTGTCGCCAACCCATGTCGCCGGTGGATAGGATTCGGGAGGGGAACCGTTGACCGGCGACGCCCGCGGGGGGCATTCTCCCCGCGGGCGTTTTGCATTTGCCTGCGCCGCTTCGGCGGCCGGCGGCACCAGCGATCGGGGAGGGTGAGGTGATCACGGTCTGGGGACGTCGCAACTCGATTAACGTCCAGAAGGTGATGTGGGCGGTGGGCGAACTCGGCCTCGACCACGTCCGCCACGATGTCGGCGGCAGCTTCGGCCAGCTCGACACGCCGCAGTTCGCAGCGCTCAACCCCAACCGCCTGGTGCCGGTGCTGGAGGACGGCGACGTGCGGATCTACGAATCGAACGCCATCGTCCGCTACCTTGCCGCCCGTTACGGCGCCGGCGACCAGTGGCCCGAGGATCCCGCCGCCCGGGCGCCGCTCGACCAGTGGATCGACTGGCTGCAATGGGCGGTGATACCGCTGATGTCGAAGGCCTTCTTTGCCTTGAACCGCGCGCCGCGCGCTGAGCAGCAGCCCGAGGTCGCGGCCGGGGCCGCCGCCCAGCTCGGCGAACGGATGAAACTGCTCGACCGCCATCTGCGCGACTGCGCCTACATCGGCGGTGACCGGTTCACCTACGGCGACATTCCGCCCGGCGCCGCCGCCTACCGCTACTTCAACATGCAGATCGACCGTCCCGGCCTGCCGGCGGTCGAGCGCTGGTTCGAGCGGCTCTCGGAGCGGCCGGCCTACCGCCGTCACGTGATGATCCCTTTCGGCACCTGCCTCGAGGAATGGAACGAGCTCGAGCGAAGGCCGGCCTGACCGCAAAGCCGTGCCGCGCCGCCGCCGCCCACGCCTCAATGATCGAGGGCGACGCCGAGCTGGCCGGCGAGGTCCTGGATGAACTGCCACGCCACGCGCCCCGACCGCGATCCCCGGGTAGCCGCCCATTCCAGCGCCTGTGCCCTGAGCTCGTCGGGCTCGATGTCCAGCTTGAAGTGGGAGGCATAACCATCGACCATTTCGAGATATTCGGCCTGCGAGCAATTATGGAACCCGAGCCACAGGCCGAACCGGTCCGACAGCGATACCTTCTCCTGCACCGCTTCGGAGGGATTGATCGCGGTCGACCGCTCGTTCTCCATCATGTCCCGCGGCAACAGGTGGCGGCGGTTGGACGTGGCGTAGAAGATCATGTTCGACGGCCGGCCCTCGATGCCGCCTTCGAGTGCCGCCTTGAGCGACTTGTAGGACGTGTCCTCGGCGTCGAACGAAAGGTCGTCGCAGAACACGATGAAGCGGAACGGGCGGTCCCGGACCACCGCCATCAGGTCGGGGAGGGTCTCGATGTCCTCGCGGCGGATCTCGATCAGCTTCAGCCGGCCGCCGTGGGCCCGGCTGATGTCGCCGTGAACCGCCTTGACCAGCGAGCTCTTGCCCATCCCGCGCGCGCCCCACAAAAGCGCGTTGTTGGCCGGCAGCCCCCGAGCGAAACGGTCGGTATTCTCGACCAGGATATCGCGCATCCGGTCAATCCCGCGCAGCAGCGACATCTCCACCCGGTTGACCCTCGCCACCGGCTCCAGTGCCTTGCGCTCGGCCTGCCAGATGAAGGCGTCGGCTTTGGCGAAATCGGGCTCGCTCGGGGCAGGGGGGGCGATCCTGTCGAGCGCGCTTGCAATCCGGTCGAGCTTTTCCAGCAACTCCTTGTCCATGTCCTTGTGCATCCGCCTCTCGGTACGTGTCGGCGCGCTGCCGATAGCACGAATGCCGCGCCGGCGCGAACCCGTCGTGCGGCAGGCTCGCGCGGAACCGCCGGTGACCCGGCCGGCCACAGATACCGTTTGCATTCGGGAGTCTCGCCGGTATATTCCGCGCCGTGCGGCTCGTCCCCCCATCTTTCCTGAATGTCCCGTCTGATCACTGGCGAGCGCGAGCGGAGCGGTAGATGCTAATTTCCCCGGCATATGCGCAAGGCGCCGGCGGCGGCGGCGGCGATTTCCTCGTTTCGCTGTTGCCGTTCATTCTCATCTTCGCGATCTTCTACTTCCTGATTATCCGGCCGCAGCAGCGCCGCCAGAAGGAGCACCAGCAGCTGGTCGCCAACGTCCGCCGCGGCGACACGGTGGTGACCGCCGGCGGGCTGGTGGGCAAGGTCTCGAAGGTGCTGGACGACAACGAGGCCATGATCGAGGTGGCCGAGGGGGTGCGGGTGCGCATCGTCAAGAGCCTGATCTCCGAAGTGCGCGCGAAGGGCGAACCGGCGAAGGAAGAAAAGTAGCGCATGGTGTCCCCTGACCGCGCAGGCGAGTTGACGGGCCGCAGGCTGCCGCAGTACGGCATTCCCGGCGGCTGAGACGATGCTTCACTTTCCCCGCTGGAAGACGTTCCTCGTTCTGGGCATCACCATTCTGGGCCTTCTCTTGGCCCTGCCCAACGTCCTTCCCCAGCGTGTCCTCGACGCGCTCCCCGAGTGGCTCCCCCACAAGACGGTCCATCTCGGGCTCGACCTTCGCGGCGGCGCCCATGTCGTGCTCGAGGTCGAGCAGGAAGACCTCTACCAGAAGCTCGCCGAACCGGTGATCGACGACATCCGGTCGGCCCTGCGCGAGGCGCGCATCGGCTACACCGGCCTTCGCCGCACCAACGGATCCGTGACCGTCACGATCCGCGAAAGCGACCGGGTCGACGAAGCCGCACGCCTCATCCGCAACATCGCCCAGCCGGTGTCGGGCGGCCTGTTCTCGCAAGGCATGGAGACCAGCGAGTTCACCGTCGATGTCAGCGGCACCAGGATCACCGCGACGTTCACCCAGGCCGGCATCGAATCGCGGGTCTCGCGCGCCATCCAGCAGTCCATCGAGATCATCCGCCGCCGCGTCGACGAGCTCGGCACCACCGAGCCGAACATCCAGCGCCAGGGCCTCGACCGGGTTCTCGTGCAGGTGCCGGGGCTGGAGGACTCGTCGCGCCTGATCAATCTCCTGGGTCAGACCGCCAGGCTGCAGTTCCGGCTGCTGTGCGAAGACCAGCCGACGGGTTCGGAGCGGGTGCCGCCCGGCTGCGCCCGGGTGGTGTCCATGGAGGACCCGAACTTCGCCTATTTCGTCCAGACCGGCGCCAGGGCCACGGTCGAGGGCGAGCACCTGACCGACGCCCAGCCCGGGTTCGACTCGCAGACCAACGAACCGATCGTGCTGTTCCGCTTCAACCAGACCGGGGCCGTCCGCTTCGGCCGGCTGACGCAGGAGAACGTCGGCCGCCCGTTCGCGATCGTCCTCGACGATCAGGTGATCAGCGCGCCGGTGATCCGCGAACCGATTCTCGGCGGTTCCGGTCAGATCAGCGGCAACTTCACGGTGCAGGAGGCGAACGACCTCGCCATCCTCCTGCGCGCGGGCGCGTTGCCGGTCAACCTCGTCGTTGTCGAGGAGCGAACGGTCGGGCCGAGCCTTGGTGCCGACTCGATCGCCGCCGGCACCCTGGCCTCGATCGTCGGTACCATCGCCGTGATCGTGTTCATGGCCATCTCGTACGGGTTGTTCGGCATCTTCGCCAACATCGCGCTGCTCGCCAACGTCGGGATGATCATCGGGGCATTGTCGCTGTTGCAGGCGACGCTGACCCTGCCGGGCATCGCCGGCATCGTGCTCACGGTCGGCATGGCGGTCGACGCCAACGTGCTGGTGTTCGAACGCATTCGCGAGGAGATCCGGCAGGGCAAGTCGCCGATAGCGGCAATCGACGCCGGCTATTCGCGTGCCATCGGCACCATCATGGACGCCAACCTGACGACGCTGATTGCCGCCATCATCATGTTCGGAATGGGATCGGGACCCGTTCGCGGCTTTGCGGTCACGCTGTCCATCGGCATCGTGACCTCAGTGTTCTCGGCCGTGACGCTGAACCGCCTGATCGTCTCGTGGTGGTTGCGGCGGTTCCGGCCGGCGGCCGTTCCCGTCTAGGAGATTTCTCCGGTGCTCAAGCCGATCCAGTGGATTCCCGCAGACACCACATTTCCGTTCGTCAAGTGGGCGCCGGTATCCTATGCCGTGTCCGCTCTCGCGATTGTTGCATCCATTCTCCTCTTCCTGTTCAACGGCCTCAATCTGGGCGTCGACTTCAAGGGCGGCACCCTGATCGAGATCCAGACGCCGGAACCGGCGGACCTTGCGGATTTGCGCGGCCGCCTCGGCGGGCTTGGCCTCGGCGATGTGCAGATCCAGGAGTTCGGCGCCGCCAATGAGGTGCTCATCCGGATCGGCCAGCAGCCCGGCGGCGACGAAGCCCAGCGCATGGCGCTCGACCAGATCAGGCAGGCGCTGGGCGACGGGGTCACCTATCGCCGGGTTGAGGTCGTCGGCCCGACGGTCAGCAGGGAACTGGCCATCAACGGCACGATCGCCGTGGTCGCTGCCGTGATCGGGATTCTCGTCTACGTCTGGTTCCGGTTCGAATGGCAGTTCGCCGTCGCCTCCGTCCTGGCCCTGGTGCATGACGCGGTCGTAACGATCGGGATGTTCTCGCTGCTGTGGCTGGACTTCAATCTCACGACGATAGCGGCGCTGCTCACGATCGTGGGCTATTCCATCAACGACACCGTCGTCATCATGGATCGCATCCGCGAGTTGTTGAGGCGTTATAAGCAGATGCCGCTCGCCGAATTGATTGACAAGGCGGTCAATGAAACGCTGGCGCGCACGTTCATGACCGCGATCACCACGCTGATCGCGCTGTTCGCCCTCTACTTCCTGGGCGGCGAGGTGATCAGCGATTTCGTGTTCGCCATGATCTGGGGCATAGTGGTCGGAACGTACTCGTCGGTCTTCGTCGCGGCCCCCATGCTGATAACGCTCGGCGGCGTCAAGCGCGACTGGAGCGGCGAGGGCGGCGCCAGGCGCAAGGAGCGCCCCGCTTCACCCTGACAGGCCGTTGGCGGGCAGCCGGCCGCGAGGTCGAGGCAAGCCATGATCGCTCGCGAAGCGCACTATCCGGGCAGGCCGCCCATCGATGCCTATGGCAACGGCGGCTTCCGCTTTGCCGACATGTCGCACCGCGGCTCGATCCTCATCCTGCCGTCGGGGGTGTACGGCTGGGAGGTGGCCGAACCCGCCGAGCTCGGCGTCGGCAGCTTTTCCCGTGTCTTTGCCGAAGGGCGTTCGATCGAACTGCTTGTTCTTGGCATCGGGCCAAGCCTCTGGTGGCCGCCGGATGCGGTACGGACGGCCTTCAGGGCCCAGGGCATCGGCCTCGAGGTCATGGATACCGGCGCGGCGGCGCGGACCTACAATGTCCTGCTCGCCGAGGACAGGGCCGTCGCCGCGGCACTGATCGCCGTGGACGAACCGTGAGCACCGGCGACGGCAGCGCCACCGCCGGCCTGCCTGGCGACAGTGCTGCCGCCTATTGCGAAAGCCTGGTTCGGGAGCACGACAAGGACCGCTACCTCGCCACGCTGTTCGCCCCGGCCGAGAAGCGGCGCCATCTCTATGCGTTGTATGCCTTCAACTATTCAGTCGCGAGAACTCGCGAGGTCGTCAGCGACCCCACCATCGGCGAGATCAGGCTCCAGTGGTGGCGCGACACGCTGGATGGCATCTGGCGCGGGGTGACGCCGGAAGATCCCGTCGCCATTGAACTCGCCCGCGCCATCGAGGCCGGCGGCCTGACCAGGCTCGGCTTCATGGGCCTGCTGGAGGCGCGGACATTCGATCTCTATGACGATCCGATGCCGTCGGTCGATGTCCTCGAAGGCTATCTCGGCGAGACCTCGTCGAGCCTGATCCAGATGGCGAGCCTCATTCTGTCTCCTGATCGCGGCGCGCTTGCCGCCAATGCCGCAGGCCACGCCGGGGTTGCCTACGGCATCACCGGCCTGTTGCGGGCCCTGCCACTGCACCGCGCAAGAGGGCAGTGTTACGTACCGGTCTCGCTCCTTGCGAGGCACGGTATCACGGCGGCCCATGTGCTTTCGGGGCGGAACGGCGAGGCGATCGCGGTAACGTTGCGCGAGATGCGGCTCCTCGCCCGTCGCCACCTGATGGAGGCGCGCGAGCGCGGCGGGGCGCTTCCGGAGGAGGTCCTGCCGGCGTTTCTGCCGGTTTCGGTATGTGACCTCTACCTCAAGCGCCTCGAGCGTCTCGGCGCCAGGGCCATGAAGCGGGTCGCCGACGTAAGCCAGATCCGCCGCCAGTGGCGGATGCTGTGGTACGCCATGAACGGCCGCTTCTGAAGTCGCTACGCGGCGGCGGCGACGGCCCCGAGCCAGCGATCGAAATCGGCGAGTGCCCGTGCCGACAGCGCCCGCTTGCGGGCGAGTGTCTTGGCCTTGCCGCGCAGGCGCGTGCCTTCGGGCTTCGGCACGGCGACCGGCGGGAACAGGCCGAAGTTGATGTTCATCGGCTGGAACGAGCGCTCGCGCTCGCCCTCGGCGATCAGGTGGCCGCCGGTGATGTGCGCGAGCAGGGCGCCGTGGGCCGTGGTATCCGGCGGCAGCGCCGCGTCGTGTCCCAGCCGTTCCGCCGCTGCCAGCCGGCCGGCAATCAGCCCCGTGGCGGCGCTTTCCACGTACCCTTCGACGCCGGTGATCTGGCCCGCGAAGCGGACCCACGGCGCCGACTTCAGTCGCAGTTCCCGGTCGAGAAGCCGCGGACTGTTGAGGAACGTGTTGCGGTGGATGCCGCCGAGGCGGGCGAATTCCGCCCGTTCCAGTCCGGGGATGGTGCGGAAGACGCGCACCTGTTCGCCGTGTTTCAGCTTGGTCTGGAATCCGACCATGTTGTAGAGGGTGCCAAGCGCATTGTCCTGGCGCAGCTGCACCACCGCATAGGGTTTGACGTCCGGCTGGTGGGCGTTGGTCAGGCCGAACGGCTTCATCGGCCCGTGGCGGAGGGTCTCCGGCCCGCGCCGGGCCATGACCTCGATCGGCAGGCAGCCCTCGAAGTACGGGGTCGAAGTCTCCCAGTCGTGGAACCCCGTGGTTTCGCCGGCGACGAGTTCGCGAACGAATGCTTCGTACTGGTCCCGGTCGAGCGGGCAGTTGATGTAGTCGGCTCCGGTGCCGCCCGGCCCGGGCTTGTCGTACCGCGACTGCATCCAGCACACCGTCATGTCGATGCTGTCGCGATGGATGATCGGCGCGATCGCATCGAAGAACGCGAGCGCCTCCTCGCCGGTATGCTCGTGTATGGCCTCGGCCAGCGCCGGGGAGGTGAGGGGGCCGGTTGCGATGATCGTGCTCGTGCCCTCCGGCGGCAACGCGGTCACTTCGCCGCGCTCGATTTTCACCAGCGGGTGTTCCTCCAGTGCCCGGCTCACGGCATTGGCGAAGCCCTCGCGATCGACGGCGAGCGCGCCCCCGGCGGGCAGTCGGTGGCTGTCGCCCGCGTGCATGATCAGCGAGCCGGCCCGCCGCATTTCCTCGTGCAGCAGCCCCACGGCATTCGCTTCCGCATCGTCGGACCGGAAGGAATTGGAGCATACGAGTTCGGCAAGCGCCGCCGTCTTGTGCGCGTCAGTCGTTCGGTAAGGTCGCATCTCGTGCAGGATGACTGGCACCCCGGCCTGCGCGATCTGCCATGCCGCCTCGCTGCCGGCCAGCCCGCCGCCGATGACGTGGATCGGTTCCTTCGTGTCGCTCATGCCCCGCAATATGCGGCGCCCACAGCCCGCTGTTAAGGCCCCCCGGGACGCATCCGCTGCGAACCCCTGGCTGCTGTGGTAAGGTGGTCCGCGCCAGGATCTGATGGGGGAGCCGATGCAGGATGCGTTGACACCATCGGATATCGCGACTTTCCGCAACGACGGCGTTGTCTGCCTGCGCGGCGTGCTGTCGTCGGCGTGGCTCGACAGGCTTGCGGATGGTGTCGAGGAAAACCTCAAGTCGCCGGGGCCGATGGCGGTCGTCTATACCGACGACGGCCGGACGGGTCGCTACTTCGGCGATTACTGCAATTGGCAGCGGATTCCGGCGCTTCGGGAGACAGCCTTTTCGTCGCCGCTGGCTGCGATCGCCGGCGTGCTCATGGGCGCATCGAGGGTGCAGCTCTTTCATGAGCACGTCCTAGTCAAGGAGCCGGGCACGGCCGAAGTCACGCCGTGGCATCACGACCAGCCGTACTACGTCGCGGAAGGCGAACAGACCGCCAGCATCTGGGTGCCGCTGGATCGGGTCGAGGCATCGGTCTGCCCCCGCTTTCTGGCCGGCAGCCACCTGACCCGCGAGCTTTACGTGCCACGGCTGTTCAAGACCGGCGCTCCGTTCGACGGTAGCTCCGGCCGCTACAGGCCTCTCGAAGATATCGACGAGGCGGCCGAACGCGACCGGTTGCGGTTCTGGTCGCTGGCGCCGGGTGATGTCCTGGTCTTTCATTTCCGGACCCTGCACAACGCACCAGCGAACCTTTCCCGCAACCGCAGGCGGGTCGTGAGCTTCCGGTTTCTTGGCGACGACGTTCGCTACGTCGAGCGACCGCACAAGCCATCGCCGCCATATCGTGACATGGGGCTGGACACGGGGAGGGCGAACGTCTGCCCGAGGACTGGTTCCCTGTCGTGTGGTCGGCCTGAGGAGACCACCGCACGGCCCGCCGCTATTTGCCGGCGTCGGGCTTTTTTCGCTTGGCGGGTTTGCGATCGGCCACCTTCTCACCGGTCACCCCGGTCCAGCTTGGCGGGTCGCTCGCAGGGAAGCTCTCCTTCGAAGTCTCCGTAACGTCCTCGTCCTTCTTCGGTCTCTTTCGCTTGTCGGTCATGGTCGCTCGCTCCTGCCGGTCGTGGGCCGCGTGTGGCCGCACGGGAGTGCGACAAACCGCACCGGCAGGTGGTTCGTTCCCTCGTCCTTCCGGCTGCTGCACCGGTGAAGTGCTGCAACCCAATCCGCGGTCATGGCGTTTAGCGGTCGAGGACGGCGTGGCAGTGGAGACAGCCTCCGCAGGCCGGGTCGCAAGAGTGTAGAGGGTCTGCCTCGGGCCATGCGGACGATGTCCGCCGTACCGGGGCCGCCAACGGAGTATGACGGTCATGAACATCAAAGCGGGACTGTACCTCGCCGCAGCAGGACTGGCGGTCCTTGCCGCCGCTCCGACAGCCGGTGCACAGCAGGCATGTGCGCCGCACGAGGATCTTGTGAAGTACCTCGCCCAAAACTACCAGGAACAGCAGCAGGCCCGGGGACTGAGTTCGAACGGATCGCTGGTCGAGGTCTACCTTTCGGCCCAAGGCAGCTGGACCATGATCGCCTCTTCGCCAGATGGAACGTCCTGCGTGATCGCCGCTGGCGAGAGCTGGGAGCAGACCGAGGATCCCGACCGGATCGGCACCGGCGCGAATTTCAAGCCTGCCGGCTCATCCGACGGGGAGCGGGAGTCCCGCCACGCACAACTGCAGCCGGACGCCCGCTAGGTGACCGTCGTTGAAATGGGTGCCGCGCGGCTCGTCGCGTGGCCAGAGGCGGCCTCGTGTGAGCTCAGTATCTTCGCACGAGGCCGACGAGCCTGCCCTGGACGCGCACCCTGTCAGGGCCGAAGATCCGGGTCTCGTAGGCGCTGTTGGCAGCTTCGAGCGCGATCGAGTCGCCCTTGCGCCGCAGGCGCTTGAGGGTCGCTTCCTCGCCATCGACGAGTGCGACGACGATCTCGCCGGTCTGCGCGGTGTCGGTGCGCTGGATGATTACGGTGTCGCCGTCCAGGATCCCGGCGTCGATCATCGAGTCGCCCTTGACCTCGAGGGCGAAGTGGTCGCCCGACCGGAGCAGTTCGGACGGCACGGCAATGTTGTGGGTGTGGTCCTGTATGGCGGAGACCGGCACGCCTGCCGCAATCCGTCCCATCACCGGGACCAGTGCCTGAGCCGTCGTTTCGCCGTCGCCTGACCCCGGCTGCTCCCGACGCAGGCGCCCGAGGCTTCCCTCGATCACGCTCGGGTTGAAGCCCCGTTTGGATGCGGCCAGCCCCGGCGCGATCGATTCCGGAAGCTTCAGTATCTCCAGCGCCCGCGCGCGGTGCGGCAGTCGCCGGATGAAGCCGCGTTCCTCTAGGGCGGTGACGAGGCGGTGGATGCCGGATTTCGACCGGAGGTCGAGCGCCTCCTTCATCTCCTCGAACGAGGGTGGCACGCCAGCTTCCTTGAGCCGCTCGTGAATGAACATAAGAAGCTCATACTGCTTGCGCGTCAGCATGGATGGTCTCGCTCTCCTCCGTCGGCTGTTCCGCAACCCGTGGAACAAATCGCAAACATTCTTTACATGTTCCAGCTATGTTCGACAACCCTTAATGGCCGGTAAAATGACAGGCCTGTCCGCCATGAAGGTGCGGCAGGTCATGGTTCAGCGGGAAGCGCATCCCGCTGACGGTGATCAGGTTGACGGTTGGTGGTGCGGGTGGGACTGCCGGAGGTTCCGCTCACGCCTTGAGGTAACGGTCTGGCGCCACCTCCGCGGGATCGATGCCGAACGGCTTGAGCGACTCCGGCATCCGGCCGTCGACGATGAGTCCGGTGGCAAAGCGGGCGGCAGCCGGCGCGCTCTGGATGCCGTAGCCACCTTGCCCTGCGAGCCAGAAGAAGCCCTCCGTTCCAGGATCGAAGCCGATCACCTGCGCCCTGTCGGGGCTGAACGTCCTGAGACCGCCCCAGGTGTGCTCGACCCGGGTCACCTTCATGGTCGTGGCCTTCTCGAAGGCGTCAATGCCGGCTGCCAGCGCCATGTCATCGGCGAAGGCATCGTGCGGCTCGACCGCGGTCTCGTCGGCCGGCGAGATCAGGATCCTGCCCGCGTCGGGCTTGAAGTAGAAGTTCTCGCCGATCTCGCCGAGGATCGGCCACTCGCTCGGATCGACGCCGTCGGGCGGCGGCAGGATGGCGACGCTGCGCCGGAGCGGCGTGAGCCCCACCTTCTTCAGCCCGGCGAGGGCCGCGACTTCGTCCGCCCACGCCCCGGCGGCGTTCACCACGACGGGCGCGCTGAACGTCTCCTGTCCGGATTCGATCGTCCAGCTGCCGCCGTCGCGCGCAAGCCGGGAAACCGGGCTGTCGCAGTGGAGTTCGCCGCCGTTCTTGCGGAACAGGCGCACGTACCCCATCAGGATCTCGTTGACATCGAGGTCGGCAGGGTCCGCCTCGAATGTCGCTTCGGAGATGGTGGCGGCGTTGAGAATCGGAATGATCTCACAGGCCTTTTCGACCGGAATGCGTTCGCCCGCTCCGGTGCTCGACAGGTGGTTGGCCAGCGCCTCTTCCTGGCCCGGCATCGCGATCCAGATGAGGCCGCGATCCTTCATCAGCGGGTTGGGCCAGAATTCGGGGTCGGGCTTTCGCAGGTCGGATTCGCTGGCCAGCGTGAACTTGCGGACGACCGGGTTGCCGTAGCTCCCGATGAATGTCGCGGCCGATCGGCCGGTCGCATGATAGCCGGGCTGGGATTCGGTCTCGACCACCGCAACCTTCAGCCGATCGGCAAGCAGCGCGGCCACGCTCATTCCCGCCATCCCGGCACCGATGACCACCACGTCGCATGTCTTCATTTCAGCACTCCAGCCGTCAGTTCCGGCGGCAACACTCCCGCAACCGGCGGGGCGATGCAAGGGGTGGGGACGAAAGAAGAAGGCCCGGCCGGATGGCTCCGGCCGGGCCCTTGTCTTCCAGCCTTGCTGGTGCGGCTCAGCGCTGGACCAGTTCGGTGATCCGGCGCACCACCACGCGGCGGTTGCGCGGCTCCGATGCCTGGGTATCCACCAGCAGGTACTGCTCGCCGTACCCGACGGTTTCCAGGTTCTCCTCGGGGATGCCGAACTCGTCGACCAGAGCGATGAGGACCGATTCCGCCCTCAGCTCGGAGAGCTCGAGGTTGCTCTCGTCGCTGCCGACGGCGTCGGTGTGCCCTTCGATCAGGAACACTTCGTTCGGATTGGCGTCGATGATGCGCTTCATCGCTTCGGCAAGAGCCGCCAGCTTCCCGTACTCGCTCGTCGGGATTTCCGCCTCGCCGGACGCGAAGTTGATGGAATCGATGTCGACGCTGCGCACCGCCGAGCGGATCTCCGGATCGTCCACGATCTCCTCGATCGTGTACCGCCGCTGGATCTTGACCACCGGCGGGGCGATCAGGGTCTCGTAGATGACCGGCGCCGGCACCGCCGACAGGCGGACGACGTACCGGTCGCGGGCGATGGTCACGCCCACCGGCGGCGTCCAGAAGACGCTGATGCCGCCGCGGAACCGGTTCCGGTAACGCGGCTCGCGCACGATGACCCGACGCGACCGGATGGTGCGGACGTTGCCCCTGCGGTCGACGACCTTGCGGGTGCGGGTGACGACACGACCGTCACGCGAACGCACGACGCGGGTCGTCTCGCGACGCAGCCGCCGGTCACGCTCGGTGCGGCGCTCCTCGCGGGCCTGTTCCCGACGACGCTCCTGGGCCCGTTCCTGTCGGCGCTGCTGCTGGCGCTGCTCCTGGCGACGCTCCTGGGCCTGTTCCCGCCGCTCACGCCGCTCCTGGCCGCGCTCCTTGCGTTGGCGCTCCTGGGCGCGCTCCTCGCGGCGCTGTTCCTGCCGCTGCTCCTTGCGCTCCTGCTGGCGTTGTTCCTGGCGCTGCTGGGCACGTTGCTGCTGCCGCTGTTCCTTGCGCTGCTGCTGGCGCTGTTCCTTGCGCTCCTGCTGGCGCTCGGTCTTGCGGGATTCCTTCCTGTCGTGGGTCTGGGCGAGCCGGATCGTGCCCTCGTTGACTGTCGTGCCGGTGGCTTCCGTGCTGTTCGCCGGCGGCCCCGCCAGGGCAAACATCGCCGCCCCGACCGCCGCGATGGTCAGGCCCAATGTCCGTGTGAGTTGCATGCGTTCTATGCCTTTCGTGATGAATTGCACCCGCCTCTCGCGCGTCCTTATACCCGCACAAGGAGGAGCGCGCCATGGTGAACCGGTACAAACGATAGCAATATGGCCGGATCGGGGCAGGGGGCGAGGGTCCGGAATGACGGAAATCCGGGCTTTTTGCGCGTGCTCGGTCGAGCCTTCAGTCCGCGAGCGGACCAATCGGCGCCTCGCGGGCAGTATGTGATTCGTAGCAGCGCCGTCGGCCTGCCGGCTGCTACAGCCTGTCGCGCAGACCTTCGATCCCCTCGTGGCGGGCGCAGTGATCGCAGCAGAAGAAGCGGCCGTCAGCCTCGAGCCCGTGCCCGATGATGCGGCAACCGCAATGGCTGCACTGTTCAGCCATGGCGTGGATGGCGCATTCGAAGCTGTCGAACGTCATCGTCTTTCCCTGCTTCGTCACCTCGAACGACTTGTCGTATTCGTTGCCGCATACGGCACAGGTTCCCATCGTCGTGTCCTTCCTTCGACTTGCGTGGTTGCCGCCCGGGCAGGATCAGCCCTTCGACGCCTTTTCCGGCAGCCCCTTGCGTTTGGTTTCCGCCAGGTCCTCGAGCTGGTCCTCGGACATCGATTCGTACATCTCCTTCGATGCGCCCTTGAGCTCGCTCTTCTTGATCTCGCCGCGCTTGGCCGCCAGCGCAGCGCCGGCTGCCTTCTGCTGTGACTTCGATTTTGCCGGCATGGCTCGGCTCCTCCAGCTGGCACCGCCGTGGCGGACCTCCGTTCCCCGACTGGCCGGCAACGTGCGTAGGGAAAGGCTGGTTCCGTGGCGGGGCGGGGGATCGGCGGCGCAGGAACAGGTTGTCTTGCGGGGCAGCCGAGATTATATCCGGCCGATCAGACTCCCATGTCCGTCGGGACACTGCTTCGCTCCCGCCGAGCCGGTCGCAAGCTTTCCCTGGACACGAAGTGCTGAGATCCGTCCGGCGCGAGGTGCGCGGACGACGTCAACGTTGACTAGGAAGAAAGCTATGCAGACTGGAACCGTAAAGTGGTTCAACTCCATGAAGGGCTATGGCTTCATCAGCCCCGACGATGGCTCAAAGGACGCCTTCGTGCACATCTCGGCCGTCGAGCGGGCCGGCCTCAGCGGACTCAACGAGGGTCAGCGGGTCAGGTTTGAACTGCAGCCAGGCCGCGACGGAAAGAGCTCGGCACAGAACCTCTCGCTCGTCGATTGACCCGATCGGCGTCGAATTCGTGGAAGGCCCGCCTCGTGCGGGCCTTCTGCTTTCGGGGTTGACGGGAACCTCCGCAAACCGCAAGGCGTTTTGAGCCCGGCTCCGATCGGGGCCGCCCCGCCAGCTCCACGGACAACGCCATGCCCGACTCAAAGCAATCCCGACCTCAGGCCGACCGGCCGGATCGCACCGAAGCGTTCACCATGCTGTTCCTGGTGGCTCTTTATGTGCTCGTCGCCGTGCTGTGGGGGCTCAGCATTCCGGTTCCCCGCGACGACGTGGCGCTCGCCGGCACCGGCGCGGTGCGGCCCTCGGTATCGCAGGATGATCGGGCGGTGCGCCCGCCGCTGGTCCGTAGCAACGCGGACGGCTTTTCCATCTGATCCTGCCCCGCCTGCAGCGTCTCCTTCGTCGTCATTCGCTGGAAGCGCCGGAACGATGTAGCCGGCGCGGCGTTGGCTCGCCAACAGAACGGGCCGCGCTCGGCAACCACGTTCGCGCGGCGTCCGCGGCTCTGCCTTCCGGGCACCCGCACTTTCCAGCTTTGAAGGAGAAATTTCGATGAGGCAGTTCAGGGCAGCCCTGCTTGCCACGGCAGCGATGGGCTTTGCGGCGGCAATTGCCGTTGCACCGGCGGCGGCACAGACCGGTGCGCAGTCCGGCGGTGGTGGCCAGGCGGGCGGTCAGGCAACCACCCAGATGCAGTCGCCGTCGGCGGGCGCCGGCGGCGGTTCCGGCAGCGCCGGCGAAGCCGCCCGGCAGGCCCCGGCGGCAGGCAGCGGCGGCGCCAGCGCAGACGCACGCGGTCAGGCAGACGCGGGCGGACAGGCTGGGGCATCGGCCGAGAGCCGGCAGCAGGCGCCGGCGGGCGACGACTCGCAAGCTGGCCAGAACCGGCAGGCCAGGGCCGGCGATGATGATGCCGGGGCGAGGCAGGACCGGCAGGCGAGGGCCGGCGACGACGACGGAAGCCGAAGCGAACGACGCGCGGCGGCCGACGACCAGTCCCGCGGCGGTGCCGACAGGCAGGCCCGCGATGGTTCCGAGCGGCAGGCGCGCGCCGGCGACGATGGCGAGGGACAAGCCAGGTCGGAGCGCCAGGCTCGGTCCGATGGCAGCGCCGAGACCCGCGCTGAATCCCGGGACAGCACCACCCGCACGAGATCCAACGTCCAGATCAACGAGCGGCACGTCACCCAGGTCAGGCAGTACTTCACGACCCACGAGATCGACGTCGATCCGGTCGATGTCGCCACCGTCTCGGTGTCGATCGGCACCGCGGTTCCGAACACGGTGGTGCTTCACCCGCTCCCCGCCGACATCGTGATCGACGTCGATAGTGACTGCGAGATCAACTACTTCCTGTGGGGCAACGACATCGTTCTGGTCGATACCTGCTCCCGCGAAGTGCTGCAGATCATCGCCGACATCGCCTAACGCGCTTCGCTCGCGAACGCGGCGCATCAGCAAACGTGTAGGCGGCCCCGCACGGGGCCGCCTTTTTTCGCATCCGTTCCGGACCGGCTCCACGAAATCCCCGCGGCGGATGGAACCGCGCGGCACGCGGCGCACTTGAACGGCAACAACCGCGAGGTCTTGCCATGACCGAGATCGAACAGCGAATCCGCGAGCGGGCCTACCAGATCTGGCTGGACGAGGGCTGCCCCGACGGCCGGGACAGGGAACACTGGCGGCGGGCGTGCGAAGAGGTCACCGGCGAGGAGAACCGGCACGCGGCGACCCTCCCCAATCCCATCGATCCGCGCACCGGCACCGCCGTCGGAGGCGATTCCGCAGAGCCGATGGAAGCGGTGGAGAACCAGGGTGATTTCCCGACCCTCACCGACCAGGGCGAGGAAACCTCGTACCCGCGCCCGCGCAACAGTCGCGGCGGCGACGACCTGCCGCCACCGCGACGGCGACAGGGCCGCGGAAAGCCTTCGGAGTGAATCCGAAACCCTGTTGCAGGTATTGCTGCTGTCCAGTTGTCGGCCGGCCCGCCTCGCCTTAGATTTCTCCGCCTCGCATGAACCGAAGCGCATGGCCGGCTCCGGCCGGGCAGGGAGGAAGCATGGCTACATTCGACGCAAGTTTCGCCTCCACGGCGGTATCGATGATCGACCCGGAGGAGGTCGATCACGCCACAAAGCTGTTCAATACGGCGTCCTATACGTGGGCTACAAGCGCCGGGAATTCGATCCGGGTCGAATCCATCCTCGACGACATCGTCTCGAACGATGATGGTCCGGTCGCCGGCACCGTGAACGCCATCTTCGCCGACCTCAACGGTTTTCCCGGCTATCTCGTCGCCGGCATGAGCGGCGATCTCGTCGCCATGACGATCGCTGACAATGTGGCCCCCAACTTCAATCTGGAACCCTACTGGCGTGCCATTCTCGCCGGCGACACGACGCTCATCGTGCCGATAACACAGAACTTCGACGGCTACGGGGACTTCCACACCGTGGCGTCCAGCGAGACCCTGTCCGGCGGCAATGACATCTTCGAGGGGGCCACCAATCTCACGACGGTCCAGAACTTCGCCGGCGACGCCCACGTGGTCGATGGCACCCTGTTCGGCGGCGACGACACCATCATCGTGGCGTCCAGGGGAGACAAGGTCGGCGATGCGTTCACCTCCAGCGGCGACGTGTTCGGCGGCAACGATTCCATCGTCATGGACAGCGGATCGTCCACCGGCGCCAAGCGCCTGATCGGCGATGTCCATACGGCGCTTTCGGGCAACGTGACCGGCGGAAACGACATCATCGAGATCAAGAACACCTTGCTGTTAACCACCGTGGCCGGTGACGTCCTCGAGACGGCCGATCCGGACGGCGTTCATGTCGGCGGGGACGACACCATCACGGTCGAAAGTCAGATCGGGCTTATCCAGGCGGTCGAGATATCGGCTCTCCTCGGCGACGGCGGTGCCGAGAACGCTGCCCGCTATACCGGCGGCGACGACCTGATCGTCGCCTCTTTCTCCACCATCTCCTTCCTGTCGGGTGATTTTCTCGAGAACATGGGCGGCGTCGTCACCGGCGGCAACGATACGATCCGGCAGCTCAGCGGGTTCGCAGGCAACGACTCTCTTGTCGCCGGCGATACCTTCTTTAACGGATCGCTTGGAACCGGGGGCACTCTTCACGCTGGCGATGATCTCATCGAGATCGGCAGCGTCTCGAACGCCGGGGTCGGCGGCGATGCCGCGATCGTGAATTCCGGGCTCATACGGGCCGGAGACGACACCATACGGATTACCGGCAATTCGCTCAATGTGCGGGTGGCTGGCGATGTCCTGAGCATCTTTGCGGATGGCACCCTGCGCGCCGGCGCCGACCGCATTTTCGGAGGCAACGGAAACGACACTCTGTATGGCGAGACGCAGACAAGCTCCACCGGTATTGTCACAATCGGTGGTCGCTTCACCGGCGCCGACCGGATCGACGGCGGCAACGGCAATGACTTGATATTCGGGCAGATCGGCGACGACACGCTGATCGGCGGCGACGGCGACGATCTGCTGGATGGCGGCGACGGCACCGACGTTGCCGCGTTCAACACGGTGGCGAGGGCAATCACCGTGGACCTGCAGATCGGCTATGCGATTGGCCAGGGCAGGGACACGCTCGTTGCCATGGAGAACATTGACGGATCCGCGCTGGGCGATGCCATCGGCGGGTCGTCAGAGGCCAACGTGCTGCGTGGCCTCGGCGGCGACGATACCATCAACGGCCGTGGCGGCGACGACAGCCTGGTCGGCGGTGCCGGTGCGGATTCGCTGCGCGGTGGCCCTGGCAGCGATACCCTGATCGGCGGCGACGGCGACGATCGGCTCGCGGGTCACAACGGCGACGACCTGCTGGTGGGCGGCGCCGGAAGCGATACGCTCGTCGGCGGTGGCGGAAACGACACGCTCCGCGGAGGTGCCGGCGACGATACCCTGAACGGCGGCGCCGAATCCGACGTGCTCGAGGGCGGCGGCGGCAACGATTTCCTGATCGGCGGCGACGGCGCCGACCACTTCGTCTACGGGCCGGGCGGCGGCGCCGACACCATCGCTGCCTTCGAGAATGACATTGACCGGATCGATCTCACCGCGTTCGGCTGTGCCAGCGTCGCCGAGGCGAAG
>CAZSNL010000032.1:0-27717 GCA_964608275.1 uncultured Hyphomicrobiales bacterium
ACGAGCAGGCGCTGACCCGCACCGACTCTACGACCGGCGAGTGGTACGCCACGTCCGGTCACATGCTGTGGATCGGCGATCGCACGCGCGATCCCGACGGCGCCCATGTCGAGTTCGCGCGCGGCATCAGGAACCCGATCGGCATCAAGTGCGGCCCGTCGCTTGAACCCGATACGCTGATGCGGCTGATCGACATCCTCAACCCGCAGAACGAGCCGGGTCGTCTGACGCTCATCTGCCGGTTCGGCGCGGGCAAGGTCGAGCAGCACCTGCCGCGACTCCTCCGGAAGGTGACGGGCGAGGGCCGCGTGGTGGTGTGGTCATGCGACCCGATGCACGGCAACACCATCAAGGCTTCGAACGGCTACAAGACGCGGCCGTTCGACGCCATCATGTCGGAGGTCCGCGAATTCATGACCGTGCATCGCGGCGAAGGCACGCACGCAGGCGGCGTCCACGTCGAGATGACCGGCCGCAACGTCACCGAGTGCACCGGCGGCTCGCGGGCGCTCTCCGAAGCCGGGCTCGGCGACCGGTATCACACCCATTGCGATCCCCGCCTCAACGCGGAACAGGCGCTCGAGCTTGCATTCCTGCTGGCGGAGGGCCTGAAGAAGGAACGCGAGACGCACACCAGCCAGCGTCCGGCGGCCGCCGCGGAGTAGGCAATCAGGCGGGCGGCGCAGCGAGGCGTTCGCTCGCCCGCTCGTTGCGCACGTTCATGAAGTTGCCGAGCACGATCAGCGCCGCGCCGGCGGCCAGGAAGGCGTCGACGCCTTCCTGGTAGAGCCACCATCCGACCAGCGCCATCAGCGGCAGCCGCAGGAAGTCGAGCGGCGTCACGACCGTCGCGTCGGCGCAGGCCAGCGCGCGCGCCACGCAGTAGTGGGAGAAGAAGCCGCCGATGCCCACGGCGAGCACCCAGGGCCACAACGCCGGCGACGGAGTGGTCCAGTCGGCGAGCGACGGTATGAGGCCCAACGGCAGCTGCGTCAGGTGCATGATGAAGATGATGGTCAGGGCGCTGTCGGTCCGCGACAGGTCCTTGGTGATCGTGAGCGTCACCCCGAAGCCGATTGCGGCCGCGAGCACCACCAGGGTGGCCGGATCCACCGACCCGAGACCGGGCCGCACGATCAGCAGGATGCCCCCGAAGCCAAGGGCAATCGCGAGCACGCGCCACCGCGTCAGCCGTTCGCCGAGGAACATCGCGGCGAGCAGGGCCGTCCACATCGGCGCGGTGAACTCGATCGATATCACCTGCGCGATCGGCAGCAGCGCAATGCCGAGAAACCAGAACGCCTGTGCACCGAAGTGCACCACGTTGCGAAAGAGGTGGAGCGGCAGCCGCCGGGTGCGCAGCGACGGGCGGCCGACGAGCTGCCACATCGCGATCGTGAGCGCGAGGCTGACCACGCTGCGCACGAACATGATCTGGAAGGTGTTGAGCTCGGCGGACAGTTCCCGCCCGGAAACCGTCATCACGGAAATCGCGGCGAGCCAGCCCATCATCCAGAGGGCGGCGCGGTAGATCGAGGTCTGGGCCGGTGCGGCGACGGAGGTTTCGGTCATGGCCCGGCCATACCCGCTGCGGCCTCGCCCGGCAAGGCCGCCCTGTTCGCCGTCCGGTGGCCGTAAGCCTTGACCTCGCAACCGTTCACGCGCATGAAAGCAGGATCATGAACGGTAACCGCCCTATACCGCACGTTCACATTTGCTGCGGCATTGTCATTACGGGCTAGCTTCAAGCTGGCCGGCGGCCGTTCCTTCTCGACCTGAAGACCTGAACGACCCCGGACCGGCACCCGGGGGAAGACCACCTGTGACGTTGACGATATACAACACGCTGACCCGGTCGAAGGAGCGGTTCGAACCGATCGACCCGAAGAACGTGCGCATGTATGTCTGCGGTCCGACGGTCTACGACTTCGCGCACATCGGCAATGCCAGGCCGCTGATCGTCTTCGACGTCCTGTTTCGTCTGCTGCGGCTTCTGTACGGCGAGCGGCACGTCACCTATGTCCGCAACATCACCGACGTCGACGACAAGATCAACGCGCGTGCCGCGGAGGAATATCCGGACCTGCCGCTGAACGAGGCGATCCGCGAAGTGACCGCCCGGACCGAGGAGCAGTTTCATGCCGACGTGGCGGCACTGGGCTGTCTCGAACCGACCTACGAGCCCCGCGCGACCGAGCACGTACCGCAGATGATCGCGATGATCGAGCGCCTGGTCGCCTCCGGCCATGCCTACGTGGCAGAGGGCCATGTCCTGTTCGATGTCTCGAGCATGCCCGACTACGGCCGGCTTTCCGGTCGCTCCCTCGACGAGATGATCGCCGGTGCCCGGGTCGAGGTCGCGCCCTACAAGAAAAACCCCCTCGACTTCGTCCTTTGGAAGCCGTCCACGCCGGAGCTGCCGGGCTGGGACAGCCCCTGGGGCCGCGGCCGGCCGGGCTGGCACATCGAATGTTCCGCGATGTCCGCCGCGCTTCTCGGCGAGGTGTTCGACATTCATGGCGGCGGCGTCGATCTGGTGTTTCCGCACCACGAGAACGAGATCGCCCAGTCCCGCTGTGCGCACGGCACCACGCAGATGGCCCGCTACTGGATGCACAACGGCTACCTGCAGGTCGAAGGCGAGAAGATGTCGAAGAGCCTGGGGAACTTCGTCACGATTCGCGAGCTGCTCGACACGAACCGGTTCGGTGGCCGCCCGTGGCACGGCGAGGTTCTCCGGCTGGCGATGCTGATGACCCATTACCGGCAACCGCTCGACTTCAATCTCCGGCGCCTGCAGGAGGCCGAGCAGAAGCTCGACGGCTGGTACGCGCGGCTCGCCGACGGCACCGTCGCCGGCCGGCCGGGGGACGAGGTGGTCGACCCCCTTCTCGATGACCTCAACTGCTGGGAGGCCATGCTCGCGCTTGACCGCATGTCCGACCCGGCGGAGCTGAAGTCGGGAGCGGGCCTCCTCGGCCTGCTGCAGCTGGCGCCGACCGAATGGCGCCGCTGGAAGGAACGGCTGGTCGCGGTCGAACCTGCCGAAATCGAGGCCCTGATAACCGCCCGCGCGGAAGCCCGCAGGGCGAGGAACTTCGCCGAGGCCGATCGCATCCGCGATGAACTGGCCGGCATGGGTATCCAGATCAGGGACGTGAAGGACCCTGAAACCGGTGAACAGAAGACCGAATGGGAGATCGCGCGATGACGACCCTTCCCCTCACCGGCGGATGCCAGTGCGGTGCGATCCGCTACGCGGTCCATGCCGAACCGACCAATCCGCACATCTGTCACTGCCGGATGTGCCAGAAGGCAGTCGGATCGATTTTCGCGCCCTACACGGGGGTCCGCAGGGACGACTTCAAGCTGACGCGGGGAAGCCTGCAGACGTTCATGAGCTCCCCGGTCTCCGAACGTGGATTCTGTTCGCGCTGCGGGACCCCGCTGACGTTCCGGTACCTCGATGTCGATCGGATCTCGTTCACGATCGGCAGCCTCGACGAGCCGGAACGGGTGAAGCCGGCGGCGCAGTATTCGGTCGAGAGCCGCGTCTCCTGGTTCCACGAGCTCGCCGGACTGCCGGACAACCGGACCGAGGACCTGATACCGCCGGACTGGCTCGCGCGCATCAAGAGCCGCCAGCACCCCGACCACGACACGGACGACTGGAACCCTCCGGAGCAGCCCGAATGAACCGGGAGCGGATTTACCTGTTCGACACGACGCTGCGCGACGGCGCACAGACCCAGGGCGTCGACTTCGGCCTCGAGGAGAAGGCAGCCGTTGCGCGGCTGCTCGACAGCCTCGGCATCGACTACATCGAGGGCGGCTATCCGGGCGCCAACCCGACGGATACCGAGTTCTTCGCCAGACGGCCGGCGCTCGAGCACGCGCGCTTCACCGCCTTCGGGATGACACGGCGCTCGGGCCGTTCCGCGGCCAACGATCCAGGTCTGGCGGCACTGCTCGATGCCGACGCCGACGCCATCTGCTTCGTTGCCAAGTCGTGGGATTACCACGTCGAGGTGGCGCTCGAGACGACGCTGGACGAGAACCTGCGGGCGATCCGCGACTCGGTGGAGGCGGTGACGGCCCGCGGCCGCGAGGCGATCGTCGACTGCGAGCACTTCTTCGACGGCTGGAAGAACAACCGCGACTATGCGCTCGCCTGCGCCCATGCCGCATACGATGCGGGCGCCCGATGGGTGGTGCTCTGCGACACCAACGGCGGAACCCTGCCCGACGAGGTGGAAGCCGTCGTCACCGACGTCACCGAGCACATACCGGGCGCGAACCTCGGCATCCATGCCCACAACGACACCGACAATGCGGTGGCAAACTCGCTTGCCGCCGTACGCGCGGGCGTGCGTCAGGTACAGGGTACGCTGAACGGGCTCGGCGAACGGTGCGGCAACGCAAACCTGGTGTCGATCATTCCGACCCTCCTGCTCAAGCCGTCGTTCGCCGACCGTTTCGAAACCGGCGTGACGCAGGAGAGCCTCGCCCGGCTCACGCACGTTTCCCGCAAGTTCGACGAGATGCTGAACCGCGCCTCCCCGGTGAATGCGGCCTACGTCGGCCATGCCGCCTTCGCCCACAAGGGCGGCATTCACGTGTCGGCCGTGAAGAAGGATCCCAGGACCTACGAGCACGTGGACCCGAGCGCGGTCGGCAACGAACGCCGGCTGCTGGTGTCGAACCAGGCCGGCCGCTCCAACATCCTGGCCGAGCTCGACCGTCTCGGCATCGAGATCGAGCGGAACGATCCGCGGGTCGGACGGCTGCTCGAGGAGGTCAAGGCACGCGAGGCCGAGGGCTACTCGTACGAGACGGCGGATGCGTCGTTTGCGCTGCTCGCCCGGCGGACGCTCGGCAACGTGCCGACCTTCTTCGAGGTGGACAGTTTCCGGGTCATGGTCGAGCGGCGGCACAATGCCCTCGGCCAGCTCGTCACCATGTCGGAGGCGACGGTCAAGGTGACGGTGGACGGCGAAACCATGATGTCGGTCGGCGAAGGCAACGGCCCGGTCAACGCGCTTGACGTCGCCCTGCGCAAGGACCTCGGGCGGTATCAGCCGTTCATCGACGATCTCGCCCTCGTCGACTACAAGGTGCGGATCCTGAACACCGGCACCGGCGCCACGACCCGCGTGCTCATCGAATCGACCGACGGGCGCGGGGACCGCTGGTTCACCGTGGGTGTTTCACCAAACATTGTCGATGCGTCGTTCCAGGCGCTCATCGACAGCATCACCTACAAGCTTCTGCGCGACGACGCACCGGCACCCTGACCGGGCCACCCGCGCGAATCGGAGGCGGCGTCTCTTGACCGGCCGCCCCGCAGCGGCGCATGTCCGGTGCGGACGACGTTCGGGGGCGCGGAAGGCAATGAACAACGATGCCGTGAAAGGTGGCGCAGCGGCGCCGTCGGAGGCTGCCCGGGGCGTGGTCTATGGAGGTCTCGCCTTCGCGCTGTGGGGCCTTTCGGCAATCTTCTACAAGCTGCTGGAGCATGTGCCGGTGCTGGAGGTGACGGCGCATCGCGGCCTGTGGTCGGTTCCGATCGCCGCGGCGGCGCTTGTGATCATGGGCCGCACCCGCGACATCGTCCCGGCGCTGCGCAACCCGCGCCTGCTGGCGGTGCTGGCGCTCAGCTCGGTCTGCGTGGTCATCAACTGGCTGTTGTACGTCTGGGCCATCGTCGCCGACCGCGCGCTCGATGCAAGCCTCGGCTACTTCATCAACCCGCTGGTCAACGTGCTGCTCGGGCTGGTGCTGCTGAACGAGCGCCTGACGGCGGCACAGTGGTCGGCGGTCGCCCTCGCCGCCTGCGGTGTCGCCATCCAGACCACGGCTCTCGGCGCGGTGCCGTGGCTCGGGCTGTCGCTTGCGTTCACGTTCGCGCTGTACGGCTACCTGCGCAAGACGGCCGCCATCGGCCCGGCGCAGGGGTTCCTGGTGGAAATGCTGCTGGTGCTGCCGGTTGCCGGCGCCTACATCGCGTGGCTGGAGACGACGGGCCGCGGGATGTTTGCCGCCGACCTCGCCACCGCGGGACTGCTCGCCGGCAGCGGCCTGATGACGGCGGTGCCGCTGATCCTGTTTTCCGCCGCCGCCAGACGCATCCGGCTCGCCACGCTCGGCCTGATGCAGTACCTCGCCCCGTCGATGATCTTCCTCACCGCGGTGTTCATCTTCGACGAGCCGCTGGAAACCTGGGGGCTCGTCAGTTTCGGCTTCATCTGGGCCGGACTGGTCGTGTTCTCGGTGTCGGCGGCACGCGAGGAGCGGCTGCAGCGGGCACGGGCGCGGTTGCCGGCATGATGCCGTCGCCGGACTGTCGCCGGGCAGTCGCCGGGCTGTCGCCGGACAGCCGCCGCCGGTCGCCGGCGGACGCTCAGGCGGTGATCCGCTTCTCGAACCGGCTGCTGATGCGGGGGATGACGTCGTAGCTGCTGTCCACCACCTCGACGTCGACATCGAGGCCGCGGCGGATGAAGCCCTGCTCGCGCATGTGGTCGAGCAGGCTGATGAGGGGATCCCAGAACTTCTCGATGTTGACGAGCACGATCGGCTTGCGGTGCTGGCCGAGCTGGGCCCAGGTCATCATCTCGACGGTTTCCTCGAGCGTCCCGAGGCCGCCGGGCAGCGCGACGAAGGCGTCGGCCTTCTCGAACATGTGCCGCTTGCGCTCGTGCATGCTCTCGGTGACGATCAGTTCCTGGGCGTCGCGCAGCATCTGTTCGCGCTCGCTGAGGAACTGCGGGATGATGCCGGTGACGTGCCCGCCGGCCGCGAGGACGGACCTGGCCACGATCCCCATCAGCCCGAGGCTCCCGCCACCGTAGACGAGGCCGATTCCGTTGCGGGCAAGTTCGCCGCCCAGAATTTCGGCAGCCTCGGCATAAGCAGGGTTGCGGCCCGGACCGGAGCCGCAGTACACGCAGATACGGGTGATGTGATTCATCGGTTCATCTGGCATTCAAGGACGTGAAGCGTCAAGCAGCGAAGCGGTTTCGGGTTCGTGGCAACCTGCCACACGGGCCCCGGCCGCATCGAATTGCCTATTATCCCGGTGGTCGATATGTTGTGGCGTTTCCGGCAGGCCGAACCCTCGGATCGCCCGCCGCAGGGATCGACAGCATAACAACATTCGCTCGAAGGACAATTGATCAATGAAGAGTTCCACGCCGCTCGTGGTCTTCGTGACGCTGGTACTCGTCGCGCTGGGCGTACTCGTCTACGTGACGCAGGACCGGATGACCCCGGGTACGACCGGGCCCGAGGCAGGCGGACCGCCCGCCACCCAGGTGGCGGTCGATGCGGGCGAAGCGGTTCCGGCTTCGCCGCCGGCGGCGGAACAGGGCGAAGCGAAGCCGGCCGACGAGGCGGCCGGCGAAGCACCGGCCACGGATACGGCAGCGGACAGCGACGCGGCGCAGGGCGAGGAGGCGGCGCAGGACGGAACCGCCGATGCGGCTGCCGAATCCGGTCAGCAGACAGCCGAGTCGGTGCCGGCGACGGCCGACGACGAGGAACCGCAGGTGCAGGCGGAGGACACCGCGCCGGCGGCGACCGATGCGCCCGTCGGCGACGAGACTGCACAGGCTGCGGCCGAGGAAGCCGCAAAGGCCGAGGATGCACCCGAGCCGGCGGATCAGGCGGCTGATACCGAGCCCGCCGCGTCGAGCGAAGCGGCAGACACTGAAACCGCTGCAACGGCGGAGGAGTCCGGGGCGGACCGCGCCGCCGCCGAAGAGCAGTCCGGCACCGAGCCGGCGACCGAGCAGGCAGACGCCGCATCGGAACCCGATGGGGATTCGGGCACGCAGGAAACCGACGTTGCCCTTGCCGATCCGACGCAGCAGGTCGAGGAAACCGAGGAGCCCTCCGAGGCAGCGCCGCTGACCGAGCCGGCGCCGCGGCAGCCGCGTCTCGTCACCCCGACGTTCGACATCGTCCGCGTCGAACCCGACGGCACCGCGGTCGTCGCGGGCCGGGCAACGGTCGGCGCCACCGTCTCGGTGCTGCTCGACGGGCAGCCGATCGGCACGGCGGAGACCAACGAACGCGGCGAGTGGGTCGTCGTGATCGACGAGCCGATCGCCGCCGGCAGCCATGAACTGTCCATCAGCTCCGACCTCGACGGCGAAATCATGCGGTCGGAACAGTCGGTCGCCGTGGTCGTGCCGGAAACCGGCGAGGAGCGGCCGCTGATCGTGCTTAGCGAACCCGGCCAGCCGAGCACGGTGCTGCAGGCTCCCGCGAAGACCGAAGCACCGAGCGGACCCGTCGAGGTCACGCTCGACACCGTCGACTACGACGACAGCGGCGAGATCGTGTTTGCCGGCCGCGCCGCACCGGGGGCGACGCTCAGGATCTACGTCGACAATCAACCGCTCGCCGACGTGCGGGCAGACGCATCGGGCCACTGGCAGCATGTCGCGAGCGGCGCGGTTTCGCCCGGCAACCACAGCCTCAGGATCGACCGGATCGACGGGACCGGCGCCGTGGTCGCCCGCGTCGAACTCCCCTTCATGCGCGCCGAACCGCGTGATGTGGCGGCCCTCAATGCGGAGCGCGCGGCACAGCAGGCCGGCTCGCAGCCTGAAGCCGAGGCAGGCAGCGAACCGCAGCCTGACGGCGACACGGCCGGGACCGCCGGGGCGCAGCCCAGCCAGGAGGAGCTGGCGCGCCGCTACGCCGCGGCCGAGCCGGCAGGCGACGATGCCGCAACCGCGACAGAACCGGCCGGCGCCGAGCCCGACGGCGAGACCGCGGCTGCGCCGGCGGAACCGGCCCGCGAGCCCGGCGACTCGGCCCCGCAGCCGTCGCAGGAAGAGCTCGCCCGAAAGTACGCAGCGACACCTCCGGCCGAAGAGCCCTCGGCGGACGCGAGCCAGCCGGAGGAACGGGAGACCGACGTTGCCGTCGCGACGCCGCCGGTGGAAGACGAGACGGCCGGAGAGCCGGCGGGCGAGGCGGTCGACGAACCCGCAGCGGAGATACCAGCCGCCCGCGAGGCGCCGGCAGCCCCGCAGCCGTCGCAGGAAGAGCTGGCAAGGAAATACGCGGCAGCCCCGCCCGCCGGCGACGGGCAGGAACCCGCTGCCCGGCCCGCCCCGGCAAGCGACGATGCCATGCAGGAAGCGGCCGAACCCGGCGACGCACCGACCGGCGCCGACGTGGCAGAGGACGAGGCGCCGGCGACGGAACGCGAGGTGGCAGCTGCCGACCCGGAGGCGGACGTCGAGACGCAGCCGACGGCCGGCCGGATCGTCGTGCAGCCTGGTAACAACCTGTGGCGGATTTCCCGTGTCATCTACGGCAAGGGTGTCCGCTACACGATCATCTATTCCGCCAACGCCGACCAGATCCGCGACCCGAACCTCATCTATCCGGGCCAGATCTTCGTCACCCCCGGCATCGTGCCGCCAGAGGTCATCGAACCCGACCGGCGCGAACCGCTGGTGGACGCCGAACCGGAGATTCCCGAGGAGTACGTGACGGAGTACGAGCGCATGCACCGGGAGCTGATGCGGCGACGCTGACGTTACCGACAGGGCGCCGCCCGATCGTCCCCTTTGCCACTTTGCCGCGCGGTTCCTACATAGGAGCCCGCGGCGGGCGCTCCTGTTGATCGCCTGCGCCAGCGAGCGAGCGCCCGACAATCCATGGCACGTATCACTCTCCCTGACGCCAATACCGTCCAGATGACCCGCCCCGACGGCAGTCATGTGGAGACGCTGCGCGGCCTGCTGCCCTACCTCTGGCCGGCTGACCGGCCCGACCTCAAGCTGCGGGTGGTGCTGGCGCTGGTTTCACTGGTCATCGCCAAGTTCGTCACGGTCGCCGTGCCGTTCGCCTACAAGGCGGCGGTGGACATGCTGGCGCCGCAGGACGGCGCAAACGCGGGCGTCGACGCCGTGACCACGGCGGCCGTCGCCGTGCCGCTGACGATGATCCTCGCCTACGGCACCGGCCGGGTGATGATGGTCGCCTTCAACCAGCTCCGCGACGGCCTGTTCGCCAAGGTCGGCCAGAACGCGGTCCGCAGGCTCGCGCTGAAGACGTTCGAACACCTGCACCGGCTGTCGCTCCGCTTCCACCTCGAACGCCGCACCGGCGGCCTGAGCCGCATCATCGAACGCGGAACCAAGGGCGTCGAGGTGATCCTGCGGTATTCGCTGTTCAACACG
Organism: uncultured Hyphomicrobiales bacterium; assembly: GCA_964608275.1. Classification (GTDB taxonomy): domain Bacteria; phylum Pseudomonadota; class Alphaproteobacteria; order Rhizobiales; family CAZSNL01; genus CAZSNL01. The sequence continues at coordinate 10,203 of CAZSNL010000032.1, forward strand.
TTCCCGACGCTGCTGGAGCTGGTGCTGGTGGCGGGGATCCTGGCGTGGCACTTCGGCTGGCTGTTCGCCGTCGTCACCGGCGTCACGGTCCTCGGCTACATCGCCTTCACCTACTGGGCGACGGAGTGGCGGATCACGATCCGCAGGCGCATGAACGAAGCCGATACCGAAGCCAGCACCAAGGCGATCGACAGCCTGCTCAACTTCGAGACCGTCAAGTATTTCGTCAACGAGGACCACGAGGCGCGCCGCTTCGACCGGTCGATGGAGCGCTACGAGGCCGCGGCCACCAAGACAATGACCTCGCTGTCGATCATGAACGCCGGCCAGGCGTTCATCTTCTCGGTCGGCCTGACCCTGCTCATGGCGATGGCGGCGCGGGGCATCGCCCGTGGCGAGATGACCGTCGGCGACTTCGTCATGGTCAACGCGCTGCTGATCCAGCTGTACCAGCCGCTCAATTTCCTCGGCTCCGTCTATCGCGACATCAAGCAGGGCCTGATCGACATCGAGACCATGTTCGCGCTGCTCGAGGTGCCGCCCGAAATCGTCGACAGCCCCGATGCCAGGCCGCTCAGGGTCGTCCAGGGGGCGATCGAGTTCGACGCGGTGTCCTTCGCATACGACCCCGACCGCCAGATCCTCAGCGACGTGTCGTTTACCGTCGAGCCCGGACACACGATCGCGATCGTCGGCCCGAGCGGCGCCGGCAAGTCGACCATCTCGCGTCTCCTGTTCCGCTTCTACGACGCCACCTCCGGCGCCATCCGCATCGACGGCCAGGACATCACCGAGGTGACGCAGGAAAGCCTGCGGCGGGCCATCGGGATCGTTCCGCAGGACACCGTCCTGTTCAACGACACGGTACTCTACAACATCCGCTACGGCCGTCCCGACGCCACCGACGAGGATGTCATCGAGGCGGCGAAGCTCGCCCAGATCCACGACTTCATCGAAAGCCTGCCGAGAGGCTACCAGACCCTCGTCGGCGAACGAGGCCTCAAGCTGTCGGGCGGCGAGAAGCAGCGGGTCGCCATCGCGCGGACGATCCTCAAGGCGCCGCCGATCCTGGTGCTCGACGAGGCGACGTCGGCGCTCGACACCTATACCGAACAGGAGATCCAGAAGGCGCTGCAGCGGGTCGCGGAGAACCGCACGACGCTGATCATCGCCCATCGGCTGTCGACCGTGGTGCACGCCGAACAGATCCTGGTGCTCGACAAGGGCCGCATCGTCGAACGCGGCCGGCACCGGGAGCTGCTGGCGCTGGACGGGGTATACGCCGGCATGTGGAACCGCCAGCGCCGGGCCGAAAGGACCCGGGAGCGGCTGGCGCGCGAGACCGCCGACGACGGTGCAGACAGCCGCCCGGCAGGACCGGCATCAGGGGGCTGGACGATGGAGGACATCCCCGTGAAGTAGTGCGCATCGCGGCCGTTGGCGCCGAACGCGCGCTTGCAATACAGGTGACGGGACCTTAACCCCCCTGCTACGTTTCACGACGCATTTCATCCAGAACAAGGTTGAACGGGTGCTGCACAGCCTGACCTCGATCCTCGTTCCGATCCATCGCGACGGCTGGAAGTTCGTCGCCGGGTTCGCCGTGGCGGCGCTGATCCTGTTCGCGGTCTGGGAGGTGCTCGGCTGGCTGGCACTGGTATTGACCGCCTGGTGCGCCTACTTCTTCCGCGACCCCGAACGGGTGGTGCCGCTGCGCGACGGACTCGTCCTGAGCCCGGCCGACGGACGCATCAGTTCGATCGTCGACGTCGTGCCGCCGGGCGAACTCGACTTGGGTTCTGGCACGCGCGTACGTATATCGGTATTCATGAACGTCTTCGACGTTCACGTGAACAGGAGCCCGGTCAAGGGACGCATCGTGCGAACCGTCTACGTGCCGGGGCGGTTCATCAACGCGGAGCTGGACAAGGCCAGCGAGGACAACGAGCGGCAGGCGATGACGATCGAGCTTGCCGACGGCAGCAGGATCGGCGTCGTGCAGATTGCGGGCCTCGTCGCCCGGCGCATCGTGCCGTTCGTCAGCGAAGGCTCGGCCGTCGAGGCAGGCGAACGCATCGGCCTGATCCGGTTCGGCAGCAGGGTCGACGTCTACCTGCCGCCCGGTCGCGCACCGCTATGCGCCATCGGGCAGCGTGCGATCGCCGGAGAAACGGTGCTTGCGGATCTCGCCTCGGACGAGCCCGAGCGCACCGCCCGCGCGATGTGAGCCCGGCGACAGCCATTCGGGACAAACAGACCATGACACCGTTCGACATGATGGAACCGCGGGCCGCAGCCGAAGAGCAGCGGAAGCGACGCTTCCGTCCCGTGCCGCTGCGCATGCTGGCGCCCAATCTCATCACGCTCATCGCGCTGTGCAGCGGGATCACCGCCATCCGCATGGCGATCGAGGGCCGTTTCGAGCTGTCCATTGCCGCGATCATCTTCGCCATCGTCCTCGATGCGCTCGACGGCCGGATAGCCCGCCTGCTCAAGGGCACCTCGCGGTTCGGCGCCCAGCTCGACTCGCTGGCCGACTTCGTCAATTTCGGCGTCGCACCGGCCGTGGTGATCTATCTCTGGTCGCTGCAGTCATTGCGGTCGCTCGGCTGGATCGTCGCCCTGTGGCTTGCCATCTGCACCGCGCTCAGGCTCGCCCGGTTCAACGTCGCGCTCGACGACCCGGACAAGCCGGCGTGGAAGGCGAACTACTTCACCGGCGTTCCCGCCCCGGCAGGTGCGGGGCTGGCCCTGCTGCCCATGTACCTGGGCTACCTCGGCGTGATCGGGCGTGGCGACTACGCGCTGCTGGTGCTCGCCTATGTCGCCTTCGTCGGTTTCCTGATGGTGAGCCAGATCCCGACCTTCTCCGGCAAGCAGTTCGGCCAGGAGGTGCGCCGCGACATGGTGCTGCCGGTGCTGCTGGTGATCGTCTTCTTCGCCGCCCTGCTGGTGAGCTTCTCGTGGCTGATGCTGACGCTGATCGCCCTCGTCTATCTCGCGTTCATCCCGGTCAGCATCGTTCGCTACCGCGAGCAGGAAAGCGAGTACGAGCGGGCGAGGGAAACCGCGGACCAGGAGGCAGCCCGCGAGGCGGCCGCCCAGGCGAGAGCAAGGGACAGGCGCTGATCAGCAGCCGTGTGCCTCGAAGCACACGACCATGTCGCTTTCACATTGGGCCTGCATTGCCGGGTTCCGGTAGGCGCGGGCAAGGCAGTCGTTCCTGAATGTGTTGCAGATGACGCGATCGCCGCGCTGGCAGCTCGTCGGTCCGGCCGGCCGCATGCAGGCGGTGAAGTCCGAATAGCAGGTGGTGCGCCAGATCTCCTCCCCGGCCGCTCCCAGCACGCAGGTCTGATACAGGTCCCAGCAATCAAGCCGAAGTTCCCGCACGTCATCACCTGCCGCCGGCCCGCCGATCCACGCGTGGACCAGCATCACGGCCCCCGCCAAGACGCCGTGCCGCATTCTCCGTTACCCCACTCACCCTTGCGCCAGATTCCGGACGCCACCAGTCTAGTCCAAGTTCGTCGCGGTGTGGACTCGTTCGCACCGGCCGTGACCCATCGACCAGCCGCGAACGACGGGTTTCCCACACGTCGGGAACCTGCGGGTTGATCCCGCGGTGGGAAGATGGTTTAACTGACCGGTCAGCAGCAAAACGACGTTTTTTGACCGGATTCCGACTGGAAGACGGGACGGGGACGGTTGCGCCCCTGGTAACCGCCTGAAGTGGCGTTTGCCACGCCGGTTGAAACAGCAGGAGAATTCGAGCGCATGTGTGGACTGGCCGTCCTGTGGGGTACCGATTCGCCGGCGGCGGTGGAAGCGATGATCGACCGCCAGCGGCACCGGGGCCCCGACGGGACCGGCATTGTCCGCTCGAACGCGCCGGGGGCGGCCTTCGGCCACTGCCGGCTTGCCGTCATCGATCCCGAGGGCGGCCACCAGCCCATCGCGGCGCACGGCGGCAGCGCCGTGCTGGTCGCCAACGGGATGATCTACAACGACCGAGAGCTGCGGGCCCGGCTTGGCGATTCCGCCTACGCCACGCGAAGCGATTCGGAGTCCATCCTCCACCTGATCGAGCGTCACGGCAGGGATGCGGCGGCCGACCTCGACGGCATGTTCGCCTTCGTCATGCAGCTCGGCGATCGTCTTGTCGCGGCGCGCGATCCGCTGGGCATCAAGCCCCTCTATACCGGGCGCATCGGCCAGACCCTGGCGTTCGCCTCGGAGATCAAGGCGCTGGCGGGCGTAGCCGACGACATCACCGAATTCCCGGCCGGCCATACCTTCGACACCGCCGACGGCCTGAAGCCCTACTATGCGCTGCCGCAGGACGGCCCTGCCCAATGGGCGCTGGAGGACGCCCTGGAGGCGCTGCGTGACACGCTGGAACGGGCGGTGGTCAAGCGGCTGCGAAGCGACGTGCCGTTCGGCGCCCTGCTTTCGGGAGGGCTCGATTCGAGCATCATCGCCGCGCTCGCGGCACGCCACGTCGACCGGCTGCAGACGTTTGCGGTCGGCCTTCCCGGCAGTCCCGACCTTGCGGCTGCCCGCGTCGTTGCCGAGCATCTCGGCACCCGGCACCATGAACTCGCCGTCCGCCCGGAAGACGTCCGGGCGATACTGCCGCGCATCCTCTATCACCTGGAGTCGTACGACCGAGACCTGGTGCGCAGCGCGGTCCCCTGCTACCTGGTCGCCGGGCTCGCCGCCGAGCGGGTCAAGGTGGTGCTCACGGGAGAAGGCGCCGACGAGCTGTTCGCCGGCTACGACTACTACCGCGACTACGAGGACCCGGACCTGCTCCACGAGGAGCTGGCCCGCTCGGTATCGGCGATGCACGACGTCAACCTGCAGCGGGTGGACCGGATGACAATGGCGCACGGGCTCGAAGCCCGGGTGCCGTTCCTCGACACCGAGATGGTTTCACTCGGCCTGTCGCTGCCTCCGCAGTGGAAGCTTCACACGGACCGGCCAGGCGCACGCCCGGTGGAGAAGTGGATCCTCAGGAAGGCGTTCGAGCACCTGCTGCCGGCAGAGATCGTCTGGCGCGACAAGCTGCAATTCGACCAGGGGTCCGGATTCGCCGACCTGCTCGCGGCCGGAGCAGCCGCCGCCAGCGGAGACGACGCCGGCGCCGAGGAACAGATTTATCGCGACATCCTGGCCGACCAGTACGACGCGCCCGGCGCCGTGCTCGACCTGGTGTCACACTGGAACGATGTCGCATCGCGCCGCCAGATGCCGACCGCCTGACAGCGGTCGCGAACATTCAGGAGCAACCACCGAAGAGGAGGTCATGAAGCATTTTCAACGCCGGCCACATCATCCCACGGGAAAGAGTTCATTCAACGACATCTACGACCAGCCGCATGCCGGGCCCTACTACCGGGCACTGGCGCCGCTCGACTACCAGGCGCCGCATCACGCCCAGCCCATCTTCCGCCGCCTGGCAGCCGCAGTCGCCCGCCACCGCGGCGTCGCGCAGCCGACGGTGCTCGACCTGTGCGCCGGCTACGGCGTCAACGCCGCCCTGATGAACCATGAGGTACGGCTGAAGGACCTGTACGAACACTACCTCGCACTGCCCGACGAGGCGCCGCTCGACCTCTTGATCAGCCGCGACCGACGCTACTTTGCCGATGCGCGGCGGCGGCCGGCAGTTGCCCGGGTCATCGCCCAGGATGTCGCCGGGCAGGCGCTGGCGTACGCCCGGAAGGCGGGCATCGTCGACGACACGCTGCAGGTCGACTTCGAGCGTGACGACGTTCCGGACGAAGCGCTCGAACTGGTTCGCCGGGCCGACCTGATCACCGTCACCGGCGGACTGAGCTACATCGGACCGGAAACCTTCGGCCGCATCCTGTCGGCGTTTCCGCGGCACCGGAAGCCGTGGGTGGCGCTGTTCCCGCTGAGCCACCTGCCGATGGACGGGCTGAGCGCCCTGTTCGCCGAGTTCGGGCTGACGACGGAAATCTGGACCGCCTATGCCTTCCCGCACCGGCGCTACCGCAACGACCGCGAACGGGACCGGCTTGCCGCACGCTTCCGCAACCGGCACGCGAGGATCGAGACACCGCCGGCGGACGATCATCTGGAAGCGGTGTTCCATCTCGCCCGTCCGCGCGCCGAACTGTCCGCACCGCCGCTGTCGGCGCTGGTCGAGGGACCGGGACCGGATGCCGGCTCGCGTGTGAGGCGCCGCCTGCCCCCAGCCCCGCTGGAAATCGCGCGGTAGTGCACCGCGCGGCGGGCGCGCCTACTCGGCCGCGTCCGCGAAGTCGCCCCGACGGGGAACGCTCTCTCCGGTTTCGACAGCCGGCCCTGTTCCCGCACGCCGTCGCGCGCGCCAGCCGGCCCAGGCGCGGCGGTAGACATCCGGGGCCGCGAGCAGCACCGGCGTCAGCACCAGCGTCAGCAGCGTGGCGAACGACAGTCCGAAGACGATCGCGGTCGACAGGTGGACCCACCATGACGAGCTGATCGATCCGATGTTCACCTCGCGGGCGATGAAGTCGACGTCGAGCTGCAGCACCATCGGCAGCAGGCCGAAGATGGTGGTGATGGTGGTCAGCATGACCGGGCGCAGCCGTTGCGCCGCCGTCTTCAGCACCGCCTCCTCGACCGGCATGCCGAGACCGCGCATCCGGTGATAGGTGTCGATCAGCACGATCGAGTTGTTCACCACGATGCCGGCCAGCGCGACGATGCCGGTGCCGGTCATGATCACCGAGAACGTCTGCCCCATCACCAGCATCCCGATCAGGATGCCGACAAGCGACAGGCCGATACTCGACAGCGTGATCAGCGAGTGCCAGATGCTGTTGAACTGGGTAACGAGGATCATGAACATCATGAACAGGGCCGCGAGCATGGCACGGCTCAGGAACACCGCCGATTCCTGCTGCTCCTCGTCGGCGCCCCGGAACCTCAGGTCGACGCCCTGCGGCCACGCCTGCTCGTTGATCCAGGCGGACAGCTCGCGCACCTTGTCGTCGGCGAGCACGCCCTCGGCCGTGTTGGCCTTGACGTAGACCGACGGCCGGCCGTCGGTGCGGAACAGCGTGTCGACCGCCGGCCGCGCCTCGCGGGACGTGAAGTTGGTGATCGGGACGAGCCCGTTCGGTGTCTGCAGCCGCAATTCGTCGAGCCGGCTGACCGACCGCTGGTCCGGCGGCAGGCGCAGCCGGATGTCGACCTCGTCCTCGGCGTCGTCGGGACGGTAGGTATCGACCAGCAGGCCCTCGGTCACAAGCTGCACCAGCGCGCCGACCGACTGGATGTCGGCGCCGAAGCGGCCGGCCTCCTCGCGGTCGATGGTCACCGCCCACTCGATTCCGGGAAGCGGCGTCTCGTCCTCGATGTCGACGAGGCCGGTCATCCCGCGCTCCATGTGGGCACGGACGCGGCGGGCCGCCTCGAACGCCTTCTGGCGGTCGTCGGCGCGGATCTGCAGCCGGATGTCCTTGCCGGTGGCCGGGCCCTCGTCGCGCTTGCGCACCTCGACGAAGATGCCGGGCAGCGCTGCCGCCCGATCGCGGATCTCCTGCAGGATGACCTCGCCCGGCCGGCGGTTCTCATAGGGTTCGAGCTCGATCATGAGCTGGCCGATGGTGTCGCGCGGCACGTCCATGCCCGCCCCGAGCGACGCATCGGGTCCGCCGCCACCCATGGCGCCGGCCTGCATGGCGACCGACCTGACCCCGGCGACATCGAGAACCAGCGCCTCGACATCGCCGACCAGGTCGCGGCGCTGGGCATTCGACATGTTGCCACGGCCGCGAACGAACACCAGCGCCTCCTGGGGCTCGGTATCGACGAAGAACTCGACGCCGGCGTTGTAGCGGGCGAATGCCGCGACGACCCCGGTGATGACCAGGACGGCGACGAGAACGACCTTGGCCGGGTGGGCAATCAGTCGCTGCAGGAAACGCACGTAGTAGCCGGTGATGCCGCCGAGTTCGGCCGGGTTGCCGCTTTCCTCGCCGGCGAGACGGCGGAAGGAGTCGCTGTCGGCCTGCTCCGTGCCCCCGAACATGCGGCCCAGCGTCGGCAGGAAGACCATTGCCGTGACGAGCGCGGCAACCAGAACGATGATGACGGTGGTCGGCAGGTAGGCCATGAACTTGCCCGAGACGCCGGGCCAGAACAGCATTGGCAGGAAGGCGGCGAGCGTCGTTGCCGTCGACGACGTGATCGGCCAGAACATGCGCTGCGCCGCCAGCAGGTAGGCGGCACGGCGGTCGAGCCCTTCCGCCATCTTGCGGTCGGCGTACTCGACGACGATGATGGCGCCGTCGACGAGGATGCCCACCGTCAGCACCATCCCGAACAGCAGCATGTTGTTCACGCTCATCCCGAACGCGTAGATGAGGACGAAGCCCATCAGGAACGACGTCGGGATGGAGACGCCGACGAGCAGCGCCGAACGCAGGCCGAGCGCTGCCACCACCACGATCATGACGAGGACGATCGCCGTCATCAGCGACGAGCCGAGCGAGTCGAGGATGGTGTAGATCCACTGCGACTCGTCGAGGGCGAAATCGACGTGGATCGCCGGCGGCCACGACGCGGTGACGTCGGCGGTAATCTCGCGCACCCGCTCGTTGGTGGCGATGATGTTGGAGCCGATGCGCTTGACCACCTCCAGCGTGATCGCCGGCCGGCCGTTGAAGCGCGCGTAGCGCTGCGGATCCTTGAAGGTGCGCCGGATGTCGGCGACGTCGGACAGCGTCACCACCCGCTCGCCGGACACCTTGACCGGCAGCGAGTAGATGTCGGCCGCGGTCTCGACGAGGCCGGGCACCTTGATGCTGAACCGGCCTTCGCCGGTATCGAGGGCGCCGGCGGCGATAAGCCGGTTGTTGCGCTGCACCGCGTTGACGAGATCGCCCTGGGAGAGGCCGTAGGACTCGAGCCGGAGCTCGTCGATGACGACCTCCAGCAGCTCTTCGCGATTGCCGGACAGCCGCACCTCGAGCACCGAGCCGATGGATTCGAGCTCGTCCTGGAGCGCGCGGGCGTGGCGGTAGAGGGTGCGTTCGGGCACGTTGCCGGAGAGCGTCACCAGGATGGTGGGAAACAGGCTCAGGTTGATCTCGTTGACCACCGGCTCCTCGGCCGCCGCCGGCAGCTCGGCCTTGGCGACGTCGACCTTCTCGCGGACCTTCTGGCTGGCCAGTTCCGGATCGAAGTCGGCCTCGAACTCGACGATGATGGCGGCGTGGCCCTGGGCGGCGATTGCGGTCATCTCCTTCAGCCCCTCGACGCCGCGCAGTTCCTGCTCCATCGGCTTGATGAGCAGGCGCTCGGCGTCCTCCGGCGACACGCCTTCGAGCGGGATGGAGATGTAGAGGACCGGCACCTGGATGTCCGGCCGCGCCTCCTTGGGCAGGGTGATGTACGACCAGGCACCGGCCACCACCATGACCAGCATGAAGGTGAGGACCGTCCGCGGCCGGTCGAGGATCGCCGCGAGCGCATTCATCATCGTCCGTCACTCCGGGCGAGCCCCGCTGCTTCCTGGAGCACCGGGTCGACGGTCTGGCCCTCGACCACGTACTCCTGGCCGACGGTGATGATGGTGACCTCCTCCGGCAGCCCCTCGACCCAGACGCCGTCGGCGGTCTGGCCCTTGATCTCGACCGGGCGGAACCGCACCGCGTTGCCGTCGTCGACGGTGCGGACGCCGATCTCGCCGTCATCGCCGAGGACCAGCACCGATTGCGGCAGCCGGTGCGCCGGCTGGCTCGGCAGCGGGATGCGCAGCTCCGCCGTCACCCCCGACCGCATCGTCCGGTCCGGGTTGGGAACCTCGAGCTCGACGCGGAAGGTGCGGGTGGCGGGGTCGGCGGCCGGGGCGACGAAGCGGATGGTGCCCTGCGCCGCCTGACCGGTGATCAGGTGCGCCTCGCCCGCCATGCCCTCGCGGACGGCGCCGATCTGGCGCTCGCCGACATGGGCGATCACCAGCATCGGATCGAGCACGCTGATCACCGCGCACAGGTCGCCAACCTGGAGGAAGCTGCCGGGCTCGGCCGGCCGCTGCTCGACGGTGCCGTCGACGGGGGCCTCGATACTGGTGTAGCGGATCTCCAGCTCCATCTGCTCGACGGCGGCGCGGGCCGCATCGAGGCGGGCCTTCTCGGCCACCTTGCGGGATTCGGCGGCGAACTGCTGCCGCGCCAGTTCGCTCGCCGCCTCGTAGTCGGTCTGGGCGCTGGCCAGGTTGGCCTTCTGCTCCGCCAGCCGCGCCTTGCGGGCGGCCATGTCGAGCCGGCAGATGAGGTCGCCGCGGCGCACGGTGTCGCCTTCCCGGCGCGTCACCTCCTCGACGATGCCGGCGGTGCGCGCCCTCACCTCGACCCGGCGCAGCGGCTCGGTGTGGCCGCGGGCGACGATCTCGGCCTGGCGGCCGACCGCCCGGAAGCGCTGGACGCGGACGCTGAACGGCCCGCCTTCCGCCGCCGCCGGCGGGCCGGCGGACGGCTCGGGGGCGGTCTCGCCGCCGCCCAGCCAGGGAATGCTGCCGGAGGCGAGCCACAGGACGACTGCCAGCGTGATCGCGGCCGCCCACAGATAGGGGCGGAACGATCTGCGAAGTACTGCCATCACACACGCTCCATCGGACGTCCGATGTGATTCACCTGCCGGGTGCCGTCCGCCCTGCCGCAGGCTTGCGGCACTGGCCGGGCGCCGGTCTGCTGCCGGCGGTCCGGAAACCTGGCCCGCCGCTGCCCCCACGCCGGCCGTAAGCCGCGGGCCGCCACCAACCGCGATCCTGATGTCCCGTTCCGCCGGTGCGCCGCCTCACGGCGACGCACCCCGCCCTCATGACCCCATTGTGCCGCTGTATATGGCACCAGCATGTTCGCGCTGCAGGCCATTCGCCGCAGCCGCCGCGAACGGAAAACTCCGACAACACCTCGTTGCGGTGCCGGCGTTTGGCAAGGGCCACGCCTCGGCGGCGCGGCCGCCGCCGGCACAACGCAACGATTTTCCCGCCGGACCAGCCTGGCGGTCCCGGCTCACGGCATCGGCACTTCGTGCTCCGGGTTGGGCACCTTGTAGCCGCGCTGCACCGCCGGCCGCGCCGCGATGCGGAGATACCAGGCCTTCACGTTGGGGAACTCGTCGAGGTCGATGGTCTGCCATTCGAACCGCGAGATCCACGGCCAGATGGCGATGTCGGCCACCGAATACTCGCCGGCCACGAAGTCGCGCCCCTCGAGCCGGCGGTCGAGCACGCCGTACAGCCGCCGGCCCTCGGTGAGGTAGCGTTCCTCGGCGTACGGCGCCTTGCCCTTGTTGAAGTGCACGAAGTGGTGCACCTGGCCGAGCATCGGGCCTGGCCCGCCCATCTGCCACATCAGCCACTCCACCGTCCGCCACCTGCCGACAGTGTCCTTCGGCCACAGCTTGCCGGTCTTCTCGGCCAGGTAGAGCAGGATCGCCCCCGATTCCATCAGCGACAGCCCGTTCTCGGTATCGACGATCGCCGGGATCCGGTTGTTGGGCGCGATCTTGAGGAATTCCGGATCGAACTGCTCGTTCTTCATGATGTCGATCGGGTGGACCCGGTACTCGAGCCCGATTTCCTCGAGCATGATCGAGACCTTGCGACCATTGGGTGTGGACCATGTGTAGAGATCGATCATGTCGCTTTCTCCTTGCTGGCAGGACTTTACGGGCAGGCGCTGGGGTTATAGCGGCTGACACGGGCGGGGCAAGGCCGCGGCCTTGCCGCCACGGACGAGCGCGCGGGCCATGTCAGGCGAGCTCCGGACAGCGTGCGCCGCAGACGGTCCGTTCCAGCTCGACGATCGGCTCGTAGTCGGCAGCGGACAGGCGACTGGTGCCGCGGATGAGGAGCGCGGCGCGGACGGCTTCGAGGCCGGGATCGGCAAACGCCGCACACAGCCCCGCGCGCAGCCGCGCGATCTCGTCCGCCGGGCGCGCCGCCGACGTCGCGAGGGGAAGCCCCGGCGACCACGGCGACCGGGCGATCGGCCTGAGGCCCGCACACAGCTCCGGCCGGTGCCGCTGCGCCAGCGCCCACACCACCGGATCGACGGCACAGACCTCCGCCCTGCCCAGTCCCACCGCCGCCATGGAGGCAAGATGGCTCCCGGTTTCGAGGACCGCCGAAAAGAAGCGGCCGCCGCCTGCCACCGGCGCGAACACCGCACGCAGGGCGGCACAGCCGGACTGCGACGCCCTGTCGTTCACCGCCGCCACCGCACCGCGCAGGTCCCCGAGGCCGCTGATGTCCCCCTCGGCACGCACCACGACGAGACTGCGGTACATGGGGCCGTCGCAGTCGTCGGCCGCGTACTCCGGCGTCACCAGCGGCACCAGGCGGCCGCGCCAGGCATGGGTCAGCGGATAGCCGCAGGTCTGGGTGACGAGAAGCCCGGGCGCGCCCCACAGGGCGGCGAGGTCGGCGCCGCGCGTCAATCGGTCCGGAACGCCGGCGAGCCCCTCCTTGCGCAGCGCCCGCGCGATGCCGGCCCACCAGGCATCGGTGGCGGGGCGCAGTTCCGGCCAGTCGTACATCGGCAGCGATGCGGTGGTTTCTGGCATCAGGCCAGCCCGTCCAGCAATCGCGACACGAACCCGCCGCACTCGTGCGGCTGGACCACCGCCTCGCGGATCAGGCTGTCGAAATGCCGGGTCAGCGCCCGGATGTGCTCGGTCGAATTGAACACGAAGTACATGTCGCCGACGTACACGGCGGCACGCAGCGGCCCGAAGATCGTGTAGGCGGCGGAATAGTTCTGGCGGCCGTCGTACAGGAACCAGCGGAAGGTCGGATAGAGCTCGTCGATGAGCTCGCGCATGCGTTCCAGCTGTTCGCGCCGGTGTTCGGGTTCGAGCGATTGCCACACCCCCTCGCCGCGGGCGAAGCCTTCGAGCCCCTGGTACGACGAACACACCTCGATGTCGGTTTCCGGCTTGCGGCTGTAGGCGAGCTTCTGCGCCGCTTCCTCGAGGCGCACCTGCGGGCTGGTTCGGGTCCAGTTCCGGAATTCGTAATCGATCACCGCCTCGGTCTTCAGCAGGTCGGGCAGGCTCGCCGGCACGTAGCGGATCTTGTAGCCCGCCGCTTCCTCGTGCCAGCGCCGCAACCGCTCGTCGGCATGGCTGCGGGCACCGACCTCGATCTGGATGTGGGAGACGATGTCGGTGGAAATCGAATCGCGCTGACTGAGCCCCAGCAGCCAGTCGACGCTGACATGGTTCCGGGCGGCGATGCGGGCGACGGTCTCCGCCCGCGGCAGGCGGACCAGGGCGGGTGCGAGAAGCTGCGACAGGGTCGAACGGTCGAGCCCGGCATCGGCCGCGAACGCCGCATGGCTCTGGCCGCTGCGAGCAATCAGCTCGGTCAGCCGTTCGCGGAAAATGGTCACCGTGTCGCGCTTGTCCGGCATTTCTGGCGAGACGTGTTAGCTTTGTAAACAGATGTTTGGCTGGTTTATCATATTCATCCAAACTCACGCAAACTCTCGTTTCCTCACGAATCAGGACGCGGTAAATCGCGTATCGGGGGAGCAAGAGGCAATGAACACGATCCTGAAGGTTGCCAAGACAGTGGAATGGCCCACGGTCCTGGTGCTCGCACTGGTCTACGGATCGTTCGCCGCGCTGACCTGGTTCGCCGCAGAGTTGCCGTGGTGGGCCGTCCTGCTGCCGGGAAGCTATCTTGTCTGCCTGCACGGCTCGCTGCAGCACGAGGCGATCCACGGTCATCCGACGCGACATGCCGGGGTGAACGAGGCGCTGACGTTTCCGTCGCTCGGGCTGTGGGTACCCTATCGCCGCTACCGGCGGCTGCACCTCCTGCACCACGCGACGGAGAAACTCACCGATCCGTTCGACGATCCGGAGTCGTTCTACCTCGACCCGGCGCGCTGGCACCGGCTGGCGCAGCCGATCCGGCTGCTGCTGGTGTTCAACAACACGCTGCTCGGGCGCCTGACGATCGGGCCCGCCATCGCCGCCATCCGCTACTGGTCGAGCGAACTGCGCGCAATCTGCGCCGGCGACCAGGACGCCTTCAAGGAGTGGCTCTGGCACGTGCCGGCGGTGGGACTCCTTCTCGCCTGGGTGATCGGCGTCTGCGGCATGGCGCTCTCCACGTACGTGCTCCTGTTCGCCTGGCCCGGCTGTTCGCTCCTGCTGCTGAGGTCGTTTGCCGAGCACCGGGCGCACCGGGAATTCGCCGCCCGCACGGCGGTCGTGGAGGCGCACCCGCTGTTTGCCCTCCTGTTCCTGAACAACAACCTCCACGTCGCCCATCACGACCGTCCCCGCCTCGCATGGTACGAACTGCCGCGGTACTACCGGGAGAACCGCGACCGGCTGCTCGCCGCCAACCGCAACTACCGGATCGACGGCTACGCCGCCCTCGCCCGCAACTTCCTTTTGCGTCCGAAGGAGCCGGTGCCGCATCCGCTGCTCACCGAAACGCCGGCGCGGCGGTGATCGTCCCGAACAAGGAGGAGACGCGGCGTCGATTCCGTTGACTCGGCTCGGCGCACGACCCATCGTTCCACCACGCAACCGCAGCGGAGTCCGTCCCGATGCCCACCACCGAAACCGTTCCCGCACACGCCGCCTACCTCGTCATCGGCGCCGGCATGCACGGCATGTCCACCGCCTGGCATCTCGCCATGCAGCTCGAGCAGTCCGGTCGCGGCAAGGGCTCCGACGTCGTCCTGGTCGACAAGACCGGCCCCGGCGCGGGTGCGACCGGCGTCGCCTGCGGCTGCGTCCGGAACCTCTACATGACCTCGCCGCTGCACGCGATCCTGCGCCATTCGGTCGACGTCTGGCAGTCCGATCCCGTCAACCTCGGGTTCCAGCAGGTCGGCTACGTCTCGGTCGGCGAGGCCAACCAGCAGTCGGACTACGAGCGCATCGTCGAAAGCCAGAATGCGGTCGGCTACACCTCCGACCTCTACGTCGGCAAGGACGCGCACCGGTTCCTGAAGTCGATCTGGCCCGACTTTAACGTCGAAAAGGCGGACGTGGTGCTACACGAAAAGCCGTCCGGCTATGCCGGCACGCACATGGCGGTTCGCGGGCTTGCGGAGAACTGCAGCCGCTGGGGCGTGCGGACCTGCTTCGGGGTCGCGGTCGAAGGCTACGAGATGACCGGCAACCGGATCACCGCCGTCAGGACCAGCCACGGCGACATCAGGGCCGATTGCGTGATCATCGCGCCGGGCGCCTGGATCCCGCAGCACTGGCGCTGGCTCGGCCGCGACGACCGGCTCGACGTCCGCTATCCCGATGGCGGCGTCGCCAAGGACCAGGACATGTGGACGTACTGGAGGCTGCTGGAGGGCGAAGTCTACCTGAACGGCACCGGCTACCGCACCGCCGACGATCGCGACCCGCCGGTCCTCCACGTCGAACTGATGAACACGCCGGTGGTTGACGAGGCCGGCCGCGAGTTTCCCGACAAGCACTTCTACACCTACGTCCGCTATGCGGCGGAGCGCGTCGGCGCCCCCGGCGTGCAGGGCGGGACCATCCCGATCAGGATCGGCCCCGAGGCGCAGGTTGACCCTTACGGCCATGCCAACGACCTCTACCAGGCCGATCCGTGGTTCGCCGACTACTACTGCGCCACGCTCGCCTACCTGATGGACCGCTTCAAGGGCTGCCGGAAGAACTTCAAGGAGCGGCGCAACGGCGGCATCGGCGCGTTCACGCCCGACAACGTCCCGATCTTCGACTGGGTCGCGGACAACGGCTACATGATCGCCGACTCCAACCACGGCTACAAGATGATCGGCGTCGGCAAGCTGGTCGCCCACCATATCGCCACCGGCGAGCCGGTGGAGGAACTGGCGCCGTTCGCGCTTGGCCGCTACGCTCAGGGACGCACCTTCGGCGACCGCAACTCGAACTGTCCCTGGGTGTAGGGGACGCGCGCCAGCAGCCTTCGGGCCGGCGTTTCCGATCCGCTACCGTCGGCAATCTCGAGGCCGTTGCCCGGGCTCACGCGTTCGAGGCGGCGCCGGGGCGCTCGGCATCGGAGCGGTCGCCGGGAGGCGCGCTATCTCCGGCGGCCGGGCGCAGGCTCAGCACCGCCTTGAGGACGATCGGCTGAAGACCGTCGCCGCCGCCGTCCACGTAGTCCAGGATCGCCTTGCGCATGCGAGGCTCCCAGAACTTGCGCAGATGGTCGGCGATGTCGGCCACCGCCTGCGGTTCGGGCCGGTGAGCGAAGAACCTGCCGATCTGGTTGGCCATGTAGACGAGCTTCTCAGGCGACATTCTCTCTCTCGGCTGACACTGTGAAAACGCGATCGGGATGGGCGAAGACCTCGAAGCCGTCGTCGCGGGCGATGCCGACGACCGTGATTCCGGCATCCTCGGCCGTGCGCAGCGCCAGCGCCGTGGGGGCGGAAACCGCAACGATGACCGGAGCGCCAAGCATTGCCGTCTTCTGCACCAGCTCCACCGATACGCGGCTGGTGAGTAGAACGGCGCCCCCGCCGGCGTCGATGTGCTGCCGTCGCAGTGCGCCGACGAGCTTGTCGAGCGCATTGTGCCGGCCGACATCCTCGCGCACCGCCGCGATGCCGCGGCGTGGATCCCAGTATGCGGCGGCATGGATTGCGCGGGCCTCGCGGTTCAGCCGCTGCAATGCCGGCAACGCGCGCACGGCATCGGCCAGCGCGTCGGCGCGAAGCCGGACGCGGGAGGTGACCCGCGGCGGCGGGCGCATCGCCTCGGCGAGGCTCTCGAGGCCGCACAGACCGCAACCGGTCGGGCCTGCGAGGTAGCGGCGCCGTTCGGCGAACGCGTCCATTCGCTCCGCGGCGAGCCACATCCGCAGCTCGATGCCATCGTCGGCGGGCACGACCTCGATGTCCTCGATCTCATCGACCGACGCGATCACGCCCTCGGCCAGGCTGAAGCCGGCAGCAAAATCCTCGAGATCGGCGGGCGTCGCCATCATCACCGCGTAACCGCAGCCATTATAGGAAAAGGCGACCGCCGTCTCCTCCGGGACCGCGGAATCGCCAGCCCGCAGGCCGCCGCCGCGCCATCGCAGGCGGGCGACCCGGTGCACCGGCTGGAAAGTCCGGTTCATTCCGCCGCCGCGACAGGTGCCGAAGCCGCGATGCGACGGCTGCGACGGGTGTGCTCCCGGTAGTCCCTCTGCCAGTCCGTCGGCCCGTTCGACGGCGCCACCTGGACCGCCGTCACCTTGTACTCCGGACAGTTGGTCGCCCAGTCCGAGAAGTCCGTGGTGACCACGTTCGCCTGCGTATCGGGGTGGTGGAAGGTGGTATAGACCACCCCCGGCGCCACCCGATCGGTGATGTGCGCGCGCAGCGTCGTCTCACCGGACCGGCTGGCCAGCCGCACCCAGTCGCCGTCGCGGATGCCGCGCTGATCGGCGTCGTGCGGGTGGATTTCGAGCAGGTCCTCGTCGTGCCAGATCACGTTGTGGGTGCGCCGCGTCTGGGCGCCAACGTTGTACTGG